>CAUUWI010000080.1:0-6285 GCA_963548925.1 uncultured Leptotrichia sp.
TGGAACTACAAGAGCAAACTTAAACAATATGATTGTTGGAGTAAGTGAAGGATTTACTAAAGGATTGGAATTAGTTGGAGTAGGATACAGAGTACAGGCTAGCGGAAAAGGATTAACATTATCTTTAGGATATTCGCATCCAGTTGAAATCAGAGCAGTAGAAGGAATCACTTTCAAAGTTGAAGGAAATACTAAAATTTCTGTTGAAGGAATTGACAAGCAGTTAGTTGGACAAGTTGCTGCAAACATCAGGGCTAAACGTCCACCTGAACCATATAAAGGAAAAGGTGTTAAATACGCTGATGAAGTAATTAGAAGAAAAGAAGGTAAGAAAGGATAGGAGGTAGATTTTAATGGTAAAAAAACTTGATAGAAATAAATTAAGACAAAAAAAACATAGAAGTATTAGAAAAAAAATCGTTGGAACTGCTGAAAGACCTAGACTTGCTGTGTATAGAAGTTTACAAAATATTTTTGTTCAAGTAATTGATGATACAACAGGAAATACTTTAGTTTCTGCATCAACTATTGAAAAAGGTGCAAAAATTGAAAATGGTTCAAATATCGAAGCAGCTAAACAAATAGGAGAAAGAATTGCTAAAAAAGCATTAGATAAAGGGATTACTACTGTTGTATTCGACAGAGGAGGATACGTGTACACAGGAAGAGTTAAAGCTGTGGCAGATGCTGCGAGAGAAGCAGGATTAAAATTCTAAAGATAAGGAGGACATATTTTGGCTAGAGATAGAGATAACAGAGAAAGAGAAAGTGAATATAAAGAAAGACTTTTAAGAATAAGCAGAGTTTCTAAAACTGTTAAAGGAGGAAGAAGAATTTCGTTCTCAGTATTAGCAGCTGTTGGAGATGAAAAAGGAAAAGTAGGTATCGGTTTAGGAAAAGCTAACGGTGTACCTGATGCAATCAAAAAAGCCATTGCAAATGCGAAGAAAAATTTAGTAACTGTTTCATTAAAAGGTGGAACATTGCCACATGAGCAAATTGGTAAATATAATGCAACTTCTGTATTATTGAAACCAGCTTCAAAAGGGACAGGAGTTATCGCTGGTTCAGCAACTAGGGAATTATTTGAGCTAGCAGGTGTAAAAGATGTACTTACAAAAATTAGAGGTTCAAAAACTAAAGATAACGTTGCAAGAGCAACTTTAGAAGGTCTTAAACAATTACGTTCTCTTGAAGACGTAGCAAGACTTAGAGGAAAATCAGTTGAAGAAATTTTAGGATAATAGGTTAGGAGGTAAAATTAATGTCTAAAGTAAAAGTAACACTTGTAAAAGGAATTAATGGAAGAAAACCTAATCATGTTGCGACTGTAAAATCACTTGGATTAAGAAAAATCAGTCAAAGCGCAGTTCATAACAAAACTGCTGATATAGAAGGAAAAATTAAATTAGTTTCTTATTTACTTAAAGTAGAGGAGGTTTAGAATAGATGAATCTTAATGAATTAAGACCTGCTGCTGGATCGAAAAGAGAAAGAAGAAGAGTAGGAAGAGGACACGGAACTGGTTGGGGAAAAACTGCCGGTAAAGGTCACAATGGACAAAAGCAAAGATCAGGTTCATATGTATCACCTATATTTGAAGGTGGACAAATGCCTATTATTAGAAGAATTCCTAAAAGAGGATTTTCTAATGCACCATTTAAAAAAGATATAATAGTAATTACATTAGCTGACATTATTGAAAGATTTAACGATGGAGATGTAGTTAGTTTACAAACATTAGTTGAAAATGGAATAGTTAAAAACCCTAAATTTATAACAAAATATTCTGATGAAGCTTTAAGAAATACTAAAGGTAGAAGAGCTGTAAAAGAATATTTAAATGCAAATGTTGAAGCATATGTAAAAGAAAAAGATTTTACAAGTCTATTAAAAATTATAGGGAATACAGAAGTTAATAAAAAATTAACTGTAAAAGCACATAAAATTTCTAAAACAGCTAAAGAATTAATTGAAAAAGCTGGAGGAAATGTAGAATTATTAGAAGTGAGATCATATTCAGCTAAAGCAGGAAATAATAAAAAAGAAGATGAGAATAAGTAAGATTTAATATCTTGCTTTTTCTTCATATACTAAAGGAGTGATAGAATTGACTCTAGCTGAAGCAGTAACAAGCAGGGTAAAAGCTATTTTTAATATACCCGAACTAGAAAAAAGAGTAACATTTACGTTGCTTATGATAATGGTTGCAAGAGTTGGAATTCACATAGCAGTTCCGGGAATTAATACAGAGGCTTTTAAAAATTTCCAGCAGGGAAATGCAATTGCTCAATTTTTAAATTTATTTTCGGGTGGAGCTGTTGAAAGAGCTTCAATTTTTGCGTTGGGAATTGTCCCTTACATTAATGCTTCCATTGTATTTCAATTATTAGGAGTAATTTTCCCTAAAATAGATGAAATGCAAAAGGAAGGTGGAAAAGAAAGAGATAAAATAACTCAATGGTCAAGATACGTAACAATTGTATTGGCAATAATTCAGTCATTTGGAATCGCAGTTTTAATGCAAAATCAAGGATTGGTACTAGAACCAGGACCAAAATTTTTATTAAGTACAGTAGTCCTAATTACAGGTGGAACTTCATTTTTAATGTGGATTTCTGAAAGAATTTCAATAAGAGGTATCGGAAATGGTACATCAATGCTGATTTTCTTAAATATTGTCGCAGGATTGCCAACAGTTATTAATGCTATGTATACTGGATTGCCTAGTGGAATGGGGAAAGTTCTGTTAGGATTGTCAATTATAGTATTTGTTGTATTTATTGCCTTAATGGTAATTGTACAGTTAGCTGAAAGAAGAATTCCTATCCAATATGCAGGAAAAGGGAGTCTTGGATTCGGTGGAGGACAAAGTACAGTTGGGAAAAGAACATATTTACCGCTAAAAATAAATATGTCTGGAGTAATGCCAATAATCTTTGCATCGGTATTAATGGCGGCACCGCCATTTTTGGTTTCAATGCTAAAAGCTGGAACTTTAAAAAACTTCTTGGCAGCCCAGTTTGAACCAAAAGGTTCTTTTTATCTGTTATTATTTGCAATACTGATTACAGTATTTTCATTTTTCTATACACTTACAATTGCTTTTGATCCAGATAAAGTAGCTGATGATTTGAAGCAAAGCGGAGGAACAATTCCTACGGTAAGGGCTGGAAAGGAAACTGCTGACTATTTGGAAAAAGTTGCTACAAGAGTAACATTTGGAAGTGCGATTTTTCTATCGTTATTGGGTATTATGCCAAATATCTGGTTTGGATATGTCTTAAAGCTTCCAGTAATGCTTGGAGGAACAAGTTTACTGATTTTAGTTGGAACTGCGGTAGAATTGCTGTTACAAATAGATTCTTACTTAGCGGTTAAACAAATGAAGAGTTTTGTAAATAGAAGAAAGCGTTAATAGAAATTGATGGTTAAAATAAATTTTAAAAGCACACTGAAATTAAATGTGTGCTTTTTTGTTATTGACTTTATACTTAATTTTAGCTAGCAAAATTACTTATCTTATTTAATAATTTCCACCTGGCTTTTATGTATATATCCTGTACTAGCAGGATATTCAAAAATAATATAATACCAATCACCGTATCTGTTTATTACCGTAAATTCTTCGCCTTTTTCAGCTTTTCTCCAAATTGGAGCATTAATTTCAGGTAATTTTTTTATATCTGTATTTCCTCTAGATTTTATTTTTTTCATTTTTGTTTTATACTTTTTATCTTCCAAACCTTTTAAATTTCTTGGAAATACAGCTTTTGTACTTTTTAATTTTGTTACGCTTGAAAATTCCGCGTAATATACAGGAAATCCTGCTCCACAAGTTCGTCTTACTCCTATGAGTGAAACATTAATATTTACTGGCTGAACGACATACTCTATTTTTTTTCTAAGAAGTTTATCTGTATCTTTAAAATTTTCTTTTAAAAATTTTTCTTTATCTTTACGGGATAATTTAATTTCTATTGTTTTTCCATTATAACTATTTTTATCTTTAGGGATTAAATCAAAAACTATTGGATCAGTTTCACCATATTCGTCATAACAGCTCTCATCAATAGTTGCTACAAGCAATCCTTCTATATTTACTGGTTTGAATGATGGCTTGTAATCATCATCAATATCGCTTTTTCCAACAAAACAGAATAACATAACAAGAAAAAATATAAAAAATGTAATCCTGCATTTTCCAATTTTCATAAAAATTACCTCCTTAAATTTTATTAATACTGCTCTTTTGTCTAGTTTAAATACATAGCTGAGATGTTATATTTATTTTTTTCTTTTTTTCAATATTTCATCTATTATTTTTATCCTAGCCTCATAAATATATTCAGGTACATAAACCTGTTTATTTGGTTCATACCAGAAAAACTGACTGAAATAATTTCGTAAATCTTTTCTTGTAAATTCATGCCCATATTGTGCAAAAGGATAGTTTCTTATTACCTCAAGTTGAAAAGTGCTTAATTTATCTAATTTTTTTATTGCTTTCTCACCTTCTGTCCATCCTGGAATCAGATTACTTCCTATTTCATCTTCAAGAGGATCTTTAAATTTATATCCATTTATTTTTATATTAGATTTCACGCTTGAAATATAACGATTCATTGGTATATGAGAATAAAATTCTTTATCTGGAGCAAAATTTTTTGTTTTATATCTTACATATCCACTTTTTAATTTTGCATATACTATTTCAGAATATCCTTCTTCCAGTTTACTTTTATCTAGAAAAACAATATCTCCATTTCCTACTATTTCCCATTTTATTGGTTTTCCATCGTTCCAAAATGTATATGGCAAAGAAAATAGTTCATTTTTTTTCATATTTACGATAATTTCAAAATCATCAACTTTTTTGTTTTTCCATTTTGAAATAGTTGTTAGTACATATTGATATTCTCCTTTATCATATGTTGAAGTTGCTCCTCTATAAGAATAACTGTGATTTATGGTATTCTCTCCCTTTTTCAGATTAGCTTTAAAGTAATAGACAGATGCCTTGCTATATTTGTTTTTATATTCTTTTTCTTCTTCTGCTGTAAAAAATCCTTTATTTAAAAATTCATCCATTTTTCCAATACGAATTTTTACTTTTTTTCCGTTTACAACAGTTTTAAAATTTTTTATGCTCTCAGAATCATATCCTGTACCACTTGGAGCATTATCGGCATCATTATACTCATCAGGCGGTGTTATAAATCCTATTGTTCTGCTTCCTGCAGATGAACTGTCAAATACAAAATTTACTGATACATCCATAAACCTATCATCTCTTAAGTTAAATTCTATTTTTTCTTTTTTTATAGCCATATCAGAAATTTGAAGTGGAATAAGATGTTCCCCCTGCGACATAAATTCCCAGTCGTTTCCAAAAGAAAATATGCAAGTTATCAAAAATATCATTATACTGACTAATTTTTTCATAATGATTTACTTCCTTTCTCATAAATATTTATATTTTAATATCTAGTATTTTTGTATTAAATTTCAAAATCTTTTTGAACTTGGTAAATAATTCACATAATATTGTATAATTTTATTATATTTGTAGCTAGCAAGAAATTAAGTTAAGTTTTCTATATGTTACTATTTACTATTATTTTAAAGTTGATTTATTGGTGTTGATATGAATGTATTCTGTAAAATTTAAATTTTTTGTGTTAATAAGTAACAAACTCTGTTTATATAATTAATATACCATAAGAACGTTAAAGAAAAATGAGAACTTTGGAATTTTTATATAAAATTTATCAGTCAATATTAAAGGATTTGAGCATATGTTAGAAAAAATAGTTTATGTGATTACTAATTAAAAAAAATCTCTAAAAAAGAAATTACTTTAACTTAGAAATTTTTTATTGTTAAAATTTATTCATTAATTTTTCAAATATTTTTTTCTCAATAAATATGAGATAAATTCCAGTATAATCGCCACTCCAAATATTAAATACACAAACACCCCGATTTCCCGTATATCAAAATACATTGTCCCAGACATAAACATATCGTATCCAATTCCACCTGCTCCCGCAGCAGCTCCAACAAGAACAGCATTTGTAAAATTGATTTCAAAACGGATAAATGTCCACGATAAAAGGGAAGTGAGTGTGCTTGGCAGTACAGCCTGAAAAATGATTTTCCAGAATGAAGCTCCCGTGGCTCTGAGAGCTTCGACAATGCCATTGTCGATTTCTTCAATGCTTTCGGAGTAGGCTTTTACAAGGTAGGCGACACTGTGAAAAGTCATTCCGATAATTGCCGCTT
>CAUUWI010000081.1:0-6139 GCA_963548925.1 uncultured Leptotrichia sp.
ATAATGTCCGATAATATATTTTAATTATAATATTATTTTCTTTTATCTTTTAAAATTTCTTTTTATTTGATATAATAATTTATAATTGCAAAATTAATTAGACTAAAAAACTAAAAAAAAGAAAGGATACTGAAAAATATGAAAAAAATGTGGGAAGGGCGATTTCATAAGGAAACTAACAAATTGCTGGAAAAATTTAATGCGTCCATTACGTTTGATAAAAGAATGTATGAAGAGGATATTGCCGGAAGTATTGCACATAGCAGAATGCTTGCTAAACAGAGGATTATTACGAAAAATGAGCAAAAAGAGATTGAAAATGGGTTACTTCAGATAAAGGATGAAATTGAAAAAGGAGAATTTGAGTTTAGAATTGAGGATGAGGATATCCATATGTCGATTGAGAAAAGATTGACACAGATTATTGGGGCTGTGGCGGGGAAACTGCATACTGCTAGAAGCCGTAATGATCAAGTGGCTCTTGATGTTCGTATATATGTACGAAAAGAAGCTCGTGAAATTTCAAAACTACTTGTGAAAATAGAGAATGTACTGTTAGGACTTGCTGAAAAATATAAAAATGTCATTATTCCTGGATATACACATTTACAGCGGGCTCAACCAATTTTATTTTCTCACCACCTAATGGCTTACTTTCAAATGTTTAAAAGGGATATTTCAAGAATCGAGGACTTTTTGGAAAGAAGTGATGAAATGCCGCTTGGGTCAGGCGCTTTGGCTGGAACTACGTTTGATTTGGATAGACATTTTGTGGCAAAGGAACTTGGATTTTCAAAACCGACAGAAAACAGTCTTGATTCTGTGAGTGACAGGGATTTTATAATTGAACTTGCGATGATTATTTCTGTAATTTCAATGCACCTATCAAGATTTTCAGAAGAAATTATTATCTGGTGCACATCAGAATTTTCATTCATAAATCTGGATGATGCCTTTGCAACCGGCTCTTCAATTATGCCTCAGAAAAAAAATCCCGATATTGCTGAACTTGTAAGAGGAAAAACAGGCAGAATCTACGGAAATCTTATGGGGATTTTGACAACAATGAAGGCACTTCCACTGGCTTACAATAAGGATATGCAAGAAGATAAGGAAGGAATTTTTGATTCAATCGACAATATCAAGTTATCCATCGAAATTTTCTACCTAATGCTTGACACAATAACAGTAAACAATGAAAAAATCTACGCTTCAATGCGAGCAGGCTTCCTAAACGCAACAGACGTAGCCGATTATCTCGCAAAACATAATGTTCCATTCAGACAGGCACACAAAATCGTTGGAGAAATCGTATCTTACTGTGAAGGCAAAAAAATCGCAATTGACGATATGAAAATTGAAGAGTTTTACAAATTTTCTGATGTTTTCAAAGATGACATCCTATCAGAAATCACAATTGAAAACTGTGTAAATAAAAGAAATTCGTATGGTGGAACTTCAATAAAAAATGTCAAAATGCAAATTGAAAATGGAAAGAAATTTTTAGAAACTTTATAAAAAATAACAGAAGGAAAATTTATTACAATGAAAGAAATTAGATTGGCACAAGAAAAAGATATTCCGAAAATAGAAAATCTGCTGGAACAAATTTTATTAGTTCACCACAAAGGACGTCCAGACATCTTCAAGGCAACGGGAAAAAAATACACAACAAAAGAATTAACAGAAATGTTAAACGATTCAAGCAAACCAATATTTGTAGCAACTAATGAAAATGATAACGTAATCGGCTATATTTTCTGTATTTTCAAGCAGCAAATAAATCATAATGTTCTAACTGATATAAAAACACTGTTTATTGATGATCTTTGCATTGATGAAAGCACACGTGGGCAAAACATTGGAAAGAAATTATACGATTTCGCTTTAGATTTTGCAAAAAAAGAAGGCTGTTACAATTTAACATTGGATGCTTGGGCTGATAATGCTGGAGCTGTTCGATTCTATGAAAGATTGGGAATGAAAATTCAAAAATATGTTTTTGAGGAGATTTTGTAATTTAAAAATCAATTTTTAAATTTTTTAAAAATATGGTATAATGTGCTTAAACTCTTTAAATCAATATAAAAAATAGAGTTTAAGTAAATAGTCATAACTTTTAAATTCGATTTTAAATTATGTTACTATGCCAGTGAACTTAAAAAATTTAGGAGGAAAAACAAAATGTCTGAGGGCAGTTTATTATTACAAATTGTAATAATAATAATTTTAACGGGAATTAACGCTTTCTTTTCCGGTGCGGAAATGGCAATTGTTTCGTTAAATAAAAATAAATTAAAAATATTAATTGAAGATGGAAATAAAAAGGCAATTTTACTTGATAATTTGCTGCAGGAACCTAGTAAATTCCTGTCTACTATTCAGGTTGGGATTACTCTAGCAGGATTTTTTGCGTCAGCATCGGCAGCAACTGGTTTATCACAATATTTGTCAAATGTATTACAACCTTTGAATATTCCTTACAGCAATCAAATTTCGATGATTTTAATAACTTTTTTATTGTCATATATTACTCTTGTTTTTGGAGAGCTGATTCCAAAAAGAATCGCACTTAGAAATTCTGAAAATATTGCTTTGTCATCAGTTGGAATTGTCGTATTTATTTCAAAATTATTTTCTCCATTTGTAAAATTTTTGACATTTTCTACAAATTTAGTGCTTACAATTTTGAAAATGAAGGAAGACAATATTGAAGAAAAGGTTTCTAAGGAGGAATTGCGTTCACTTGTAGAAGTTGGAAAGGAACACGGTGTTATTAATGAAACTGAGCAGGAAATGATTGAAAATATTATTGAATTTGATGAAAAAATTGCACGTAAAATAATGATTCCAAGAACTAAAGTATTTCTCATTGATAAAAATATTTCGATTCATGAACTTTTTGAAAACAAGGAATTTGGAAAATATTCACGTATTCCAGTTTATGAAAATGAAGCTGATAATATTATTGGAATCCTATTAACTAAGGACTTGATGATGGAAGCCTATAAAAAGGGATTTGATAACATAAAAGTGGCTGATTTGCTGCAAGAAGCATATTTTGTGCCTGAAACAAAAAATGTAAATGAACTTTTTAATGAAATGCAGCTTGAGAAAAAGCATATTACTATTCTAATTGATGAATATGGAGGTTTTTCAGGAATTGTTACGCTTGAAGACTTGATTGAGGAAGTTATGGGAAATATTGCCGATGAATTTGATGATGAGGACTTGTCAATTCGTCAATTGTCACGAAATAAATATTTAATTAGTGGAGAAGTTTCACTAAATGACTTGAATGATAACTTCCACTTTGAACTTGAATCCAAATATTATGACACTTTGAGCGGAATTTTAATTGAAAATTTAGGATATATTCCCGAAGATAATGAAGATATTGAGCCAATCACAATTAATGGTGTTGTATTCAAGCCTCAACGAGTTAGAAATAAAAAAATTGAAAAAGTTGTTATGACTTTTAATAAAGATAAAGATAAAGAAGAGGATGAAAAGGCTAAAAATAAGTTAAATGAAGATGAATAATGTTTTATAACAAATAAATAATACATAGAAATGAATGGAGTTGATTAATCAAAATGGACATCACTAATGTTCAACAGACAAGCGGGTTTAAACGACTTTTCCCGCTTCTAGCGAATGAAAATGTCAATATGAAAAAGGAGATCATGGCAGGAATTACAACATTTCTTACAATGGCGTACATAATTGCCGTAAATCCAAATATTTTATCAAAAACAGGAATGAATGCAGGTGCATTAGTTACAGCAACTTGTTTTTCAGCTGCACTAGGCTGTTTTCTTATGGGACTTATCGCAAACTTGCCTTTTGCCCTTGCCTCAGGTATGGGATTAAACGCATTTTTTGCATTTACAGTTGTATTAAAAGGTGGAATCAGCTGGCAAACTGCTCTGACTGCTGTATTCTGCGAAGGGATTATATTTATATTTTTAACGCTTTTTAAAGTGCGTGAAGCCGTAGTAAATTCCATTCCAGAAAATATGAAACACGCTGTTACTGGTGGAATTGGAATATTTATTGCATTTGTAGGTTTTTCAGGAAGTGGACTGATTGTTTTAAACGAATCAACAAAAGTTAGCATGGGACATTTTTCTCCAGCCGTTATTATTTCATTTATCGGATTATTTTTAATAGCAATTCTGGATAAAAAAAATGTACGTGGTTCTATTCTTTACGGAATTGTTTTAAGTTCTTTGCTGGCTTGGGGATATGCTCTTATAAATCCTGCACATGCAAAAGAATTAGGAATTTATCTGCCATCTGGTATCTTTAAATATGAGTCAATGATGCCTGTTATGGGAAAATTGAACTTTAACTTATTTACAGATTTTAAAATGTTTGGAAATTTATTTGTCATAGTTTGTACATTTCTCTTTGTAGATTTCTTTGATACTGTCGGAACATTGATAGGGGTATGCTCAAAAGCAGATATGCTGGATGAAAATGGAAACGTACCAAACGTAGGACGAGCCTTAATGGCAGACGCAATCGCAACTACAGCCGGTGCCGCACTTGGAGTTTCTACAGTTACAACTTACGTAGAAAGCTCAACAGGAGTTATCGCAGGGGGAAGAACAGGATGGACTGCCATCACAACAGGATTTTTATTCCTAATATCAATGTTTTTCTCACCAATATTCATCTCAATACCGGGATGTGCCACAGCTCCAGCCTTAATCTATGTTGGTTACTTAATGCTAAGTTCAGTTAAAAACATAGATTTACACGACATCCTTGAAGGAGTTCCATCATTCATCACAATCACAACAATGGCTCTAACTTACAGTATCGGAGATGGTTTAACATTAGGAATTTTATCTTACGTATTAATAAACTTATTTTACAACTTATTCTCGAAAAAAGAAGATAGAAAGCATGTTTCGTGGGTAATGGTTATCTTAGGAGCATTATTTATAGTTAAACTGCTATTTATGTCGTAATCAAAATTTACAATATTTTTATAAGCAAAATAAACAAAAAATATGATCTCTCATACACTAATTTGTATTTGAAATCATATTTTTTATTACTTTCTTTAAAATTTATTTGTAATGATTAGCACAGCCTATTATTATAACTTCATTTTCAGTCAATTTATAAATAAATCTGTGTTTATCAGTTATTCTTCTGCTCCAATACCCGCTTAATTCATGCTTTAAAGGCTCTGCTTTACCTATTCCTTCATTTCCATTTCTTTGAATGTCTTTTATAATTTCATTTATCTTTTTAATAATTTTCTTATCTTTTGATTGCCAGTCTACATATTCCTTCCATGCTTCACTATTCCAATTTATATTCATATTATTATTCCACCTCAATTAAATCATGTTTCTCAACTTTCCCTTTTTCAACTTCATCTTTTCTTTTCAATAATTCATTATAATAATCCTTATTAGACATAATATACAAATTTTCCATAAGATTATTGTATTCTTCTTCACTCATTAATACAACGTTTTCATCATTTTTTCTAGTTACAATTATTGTTTCATAATCTCTTGTTGCCTTGTCACAATATTTTTTAAAATTATTTCTAATATTAGAATAATTTGTAGCTATCATATTTATCACTCCTTATATGTTTATGTTCAACTTATTGTACATTAAACAAAAGAAATTGTCAACAATATTTATACAACCAAAAATAGAGAACTTGTTTTTATCAAATTCTCTACTTCCGTTTTTTACAAATTTAAATTTTTTATTGTAAATGAAGTCTAGAAAGTAACTCCTCTTCTAAATTTACCTTCTCCTTCAATCGGCTCTGTTCCAGCCTTAAATAAAGCTGTTCTTTTGTTTACTCCATCTCTGTCCAGTAATCCGACTTGTAAATCAATTTCCCTTGTTGTCAAGTCTTTTCTTGTTATATAGTCATCTATAAATTCAAATACTCCGACATTATAATTCGGCAAGTCCACTACTGCCTGCATATAGTTTTTCCAAATTGGTGCTGCCGCAGCTCCTCCTGTCATTCCAGGCCCCATTGACTTGTTGTCGTCATTTCCAACGTAAACTACTGTAGCAAGAGTTGGTGTGTAGCCTGTAAACCATGCTGAAACATAATCTGATGTTGTTCCAGTTTTTCCTGCCATCGGAATTA
>CAUUWI010000082.1:0-6097 GCA_963548925.1 uncultured Leptotrichia sp.
CATAATTATTTATTATAGTATAATTCTTATTTTTTTTCAACCTAAAAATTTAAAATAGCTCTGAAATCAAACAAAAAGACTAGCGTAATGCTAGCCCTTGTTGTTCAGTTTCCTCATTCACAAATACCCACATTCCTGTGGTTGTTTGTGTTACTGATGTTATATTATTGTTTTCATCAGAGATTAATATGTTTACAATATCATTCTTTGTTTGTATACTTGTCATTTCAAGTTTATGAAATACTAGCATTGTACTATCATGACTGATATTTGTAATTGAAGTTATCTAGCATTATTTTGTCTAATCTTTCAGTTACTTCTCTTAAAGTACCAAAATTCATTTTATTAAGTTTTTTCAAATCTCTTAGTGTTCTGATGTTTTCTGTTTTAGTTCCCTCTAATTTAAATTAATTATATTATATGTTTTTAGTATGTCAATTATTATCGCTACATATAATGATAATATGATAGCCCAATCAATGAACATCCTTTTATATCTCCATTTGTATTGGAGATATGTAACTCTTCTAACTGAACTTATATATACAACAAAATGTATATATAGTATTATAGCATATCCAACTGTAACGGTTATTATGTTATGTGTTGCTAATTCAATCATAGTTTTACTAATCATATTATTTTTTCCTCCCATTTTCCCCTTTTTTTATTTTTTTCTATAATATAATTGTCAAAATCTTCATATAATCCTTCTTTTTTTAATAACTTTATAAGTGCTTTCCACTCTTCTTTTTGTAATTTGTCATAAACTATATCAAAACACTTAAATACACCTCTTCTCCTATTACATATTTCTATAAATTTTCTTTTACTAAAATTATTATAATATTTAACAATTCTAACATTACTGTTTATTTTAATAACATAATAATAAAAGTTATTAAATTTCTCTTTATTATAATATTTTATTTTTAAATTTGTTTTAGGTACTCCATCCATACCATACTCCAAAAAATCAACTATCTTTTCAAATATATTTTTTATTTTTTCTAATATTTTCATTTTTTATCCTGCCTTTCAATATTTTTTTATTTTCTTTTTATGAATTGTAAAATAATACAAAATTAATTTATTTTTTCACAAAATCATTTTTCTAGTACACCTCCTTTTCTATTCCTTCTTCTCCCCAATATTCCTCACTTTCCCAGTATTCCCTTTCTTCCCTGTCTTCAAATTCTGATTCATCGGATTCCCTCCTTTCTCGCTCGTTTTCTTCTCTTTCCATTTTTTCCAGCTCTTTTTGTGTTAAAGAATTTGGATAGTAATTGTATGAATTAGAACTTGGAGTATTTTTTCTATATTTTTTTCCTCTTCCTTTTCCTTACTGCGACTCAAATAGAAATACGTACGCATTTCCATCTCCCAAGCCTCTTTTTTTGCAATTTCTAGTTTTTTCTCATTCAAAATCTTTTTCGCAGATTCTGGATCTGTATGCCTAGTCGTCATACTGTCAACAAATTTTCCATTATATTCTATCGAACAAAAAAGATTTCCGTCCATAATATATACAATATAATTTTTACTAATTGTTTTATGAGTTTTCTTACTTTTTACATCAGCATTTTCAAAAATATACAATTTTTTCCCGTTAGAAAGAGTATACTTCATAATTCTATCTGCTTTTATATAAATAAATTTATCCGAATACATTGCATTTTTTGCAAATGAATATTTTGAATCCAGAACAAAATACATTGTTGCTCGAATTTCAGCAGGATTTCCAGGATTATTAATTTTTTCTGCTGTTTTTTGAAAACCTTTAAAATATCTCTCAAAAAATGCAAAATCATCTTCCATTTCTTTGTTAAGTCTCTCTTTTTCCAATTTTTTCTCTAATTCTTCTTTTTCCTCTTCCATTTTTTTCCTTTTAATTTCTTCCATTTCATATTTTTTTTTATCATTTTGATAATTGGAAACTAAGAAAAATATTGAAATAACTATGAATATTGCCAAAAATATATAAATTAGTGTTGATTTAATTGGGGGATTTGGATTTAAAAATTTTTTCATTTTATATTATTGCTCCTTATATAATTTCAAACTTTCTCTTAAAATCATCATAACTATTAACCCAATCAAATTCTATATTTTTAGAAACAGCTTCAAAGTGTAGTTTACCACATTTTATTTTTCTTTTTTCAACATCTGATAAGTCCTTTTCTTCCTTGCCTGCCTTTGTTTCAACTATAAAATAAATTCCTACATTATTTTCTTCATTTTCTAAAGAATTTCTATAGACAACAGCCCAATCAGGTGAATAGTTTCCATATGGAGTGTCTATTACAAAGCCACCTCTTTTCAATTTTGTAAATAATAGTACATTTTCATTATTTTCAAGCTTTTCTGCAAATTCCTTTTCTCCGTCGCTGTCAAGTTTGTAGTATTCGTTTAGGCTGGCACTGTCTTTTTTGGCTTTAAACAATCTTCTTTTATTATTTAAATCCTCTTCATTTATTTTATCCACTTCAAATATTTTTTCTCTTTCTGTTTCATACCCATCTATTACTTTATATTCAAAAACTTTCTCAGATTTCATTTCTTTCAAGTTTTCAAGCAGTATTTCAGTAATATCTTCCAGCACATCTTGAATGTTCAATGCTTCTCTTTTTTCTTTTTCAAGTCTACTTATTATTTTTAATATCGCTAATCTTGGGAGCATTGTGTGATACATTATGTAATTCGCTATTTCAAAATCACTTTTTGGAGCCACTTTAATTTTAGATATTTCTATTTCTTTGTCGCCACTATCTTTTTCAAGATTAAAATTTCCTGTTTCATCATAATCTCCTTTAGATTCTGCTACTTCCACAATTTGTGTTAAATCAAAACCGCTTATATAGCTATTTATTTTTTCTATGCTAGTTTTTATATATTTCTCATTATCAATTTTACACCTATAAATCGCTTTTTTACTAAGATTTGTCCCTAATTCTTCAAAAAGATTTTGAAAATCTTTTTCAGAAATAAAACTTCTTCGTTTATTAACAATCGGTTCATTATCTCCATTTGCAATTTCGATACGATTTGAACCTTTTTCCACCATATATTTTACAAAATTTTCAGCAATTTGTATAGAATGTTCTTTCAAGGTTTCATTTGAAAATTCAATTTTTTTAATATTTAATTCTTCTGTTTTCTTTAATAGGACATTGTTAGAATCCATCACTTTATTTTCGATTAATTCCTTCTTAAATTCATCCACCAGTTCCGAAGTAATCTTTATTTTAGGAATTCCTGATTTTTCAAGTGTAATAAGTAAAAGATCCGATGTAACTTCATTTTTATTTATATTTTTGTTAAAATCTTCCTGAAGCATTCTTGAAAAGTTTTCATAGCTGTCATTTGCAATTACGGTAAGTTCGTTTACATTTTTATCTAAACTTCTATTTCCAGTAACATCTACAGGAAGTCTAAGTCCTCGTCCTATTTCCTGCTTTTTGGCTATATCGCTACTTCCATTTTTCAATGTACACAATGTAAACACATTCGGATTATCCCAGCCTTCCCTGAGGGCGGAATGTGAAAAAATAAAGGCAAGAGGTTCATTAAATGAAATCAGCTCATCTTTTTTTTCCAGTATTAATTCAATCCCTCTGTCAATGTCTTCTTGCGATTTTGCCTTCACTTCATTTTCTTTCTTATATTCCACCTCAACTTCCTTTTTCTTTTTATCCAATGCAAAATATCCTTCTCTCACTAAATTCACATCTTCATAATGTGGAAAATAATTTTTATATTTCTCAATTTTTTCCTTATACTTTTGTACAATTTTTAAATATTCCTCGTCAAATATTTTCAAATAGGCCCCTCTCCCATCAGAAGCCCCACTATCCCTAACTTTCTTAACCTCATCAATAAAAAACAGAGTTAAACCTTTTATTCTCTTCCCTTCTTCCAAAATTTCAAACTGCTTTTTAAAGTGATTGTCTATCGCAAGATTTATCTGAATACGGATAATCTCCTTATCTTCCAATTTTTTATTACTTTCCCCTAATTTCAGTTCAATATCTCCATTAACCGAAGCAATTTTCAATGACTTCTCTTTATGAGGCTGTTCCGCAATAAACATATCCTTATACTGTGGCAATCCTCCAGAAAGTTCATACAACGAGAATCCATTTTCCACATCAAAACTTCTAAATCTGATACTTTGCCCTTGCTCTTGAGAAAACATTTCTATCCTTGCCCTGTAATCTTTTGTAAAATAAGTATACCTAATATATGGAAAATCTTTAGAAATCACACTATTTATCGTTTTCACTCGAATTTTTTTTACCAAGTCTTTTTTATACGCCTCATAAGAATCTAATTTATAAACTTGATTATATAAATTTTTATGTGTTGCCGAATAACGCAATGTAAATAATGGCTCTAGTTCGTCTATTGCCTTCAATGATTGAGATTTTTTATTTGCTGTTCCTTCTATTTTTTGTGGTTCATCAATCAGTACAATAGGTCTTATAAATTTTATATCATTCCATAAAACTCTACCATATTCATCATCCTTACGTATTTTTGTTGAATCCCTGTTAAATGCCTGAATATTCAAAACACATATACTCAAATCATTACTTTCTACAAAATTACTGCTCACTTTTCCTAGATTATTACTGTCATAAATAAAACTGTATTTTGACAAATCTATATTATACAGCCTTTTAAAATGTTCTGTCAGCTGTTGTATAGATTTTTCCACTCCTTTACGAATTGCTATGGAAGGAACTACAATCATAAATTTCTTGAAACCATATTCCTTATACAGCTCCAGTATTGTACGTAAATATACGTAAGTTTTTCCTGTCCCCGTTTCCATTTCAATAGTAAAATCCCTTTCATGATTTCTATAAGAAATTTCATCTGTAAATAAGCCGTTTCCTAGCTGTACTTTCTTTAGGTTTTGAAGAAGTTTTTCTCCCTTTACAATATCTATATTTCTCACAGGATCTTTTTCAGTAATCCTCGTTTTTATTATTTTTTCAGCATAAATACTGCCTACTGTTTTTGGAAGTCCTCTGAAGAGTTCCACGACAGACTTTACTGCCTTTTTCTGATATTCTAAATTATCATCAAACTGAAATATTATTTTATTTGACATTTCATTTTCTCCTTTTGTTCTATAATAAAAAAGCCTCAATTATCTTTTTTGATAAAAGAGACTTATAAAACCTTTATTTTTAAAAATTATCTAACCTTAGTATCATTGTTCTTAATTTATTTTCTGAACTAAATTCTTTTATCAGATTGAATCCATAATTTGAATAAAATCTTATTAGTGAACTGTTATTTTCACATTCCAGCCATAAATATTTTGTATTTATGATTTTTTTTACGATTAATAATAATTCGTGTGCCAATGATATTATTTCATTACCTGTTATCATATTCTTATCAGAAATATTATAATTTTTTCCTATCTGTGCCAGCAAAAAACTGTTTACAACATAACTTCCGTCTTTCAATTTTCTTCCACTCTGTGAAAATCTTTTCTGTTGTGTCTTACTAAGATTAAGAAAATTTTCTTTTTCAATAATTAAACTTTTATTTGCAAATGTAAAATACCCCAATATTTCCCCACTTTTGTCATTACGGATTAGATGAGTGGCAGATAAAGAACTTTTTTCAAAATTTATAGCTTTATTATGTAAAAAATCTTCAATGCTGTTTCTATCTCTACTTCTAAAAGTCTTTAAAATTTTTTCTTTTATAAAGTCATCGTCTTTCAATTTTTCTCTTAATTTCTGCAACGATATAGTTTCACTCTTTTTCCTTATATCCAAAATTCTTTGCTATCCTCAAAATTTCTTCTGGGTCATCTACAATTTCAAAATCAACATCGAGTTTCTTAACTTTCTTTTTACTCTCCATTGCTTCCAGCACTTCATCTGCATATCTTGCTGGAATTCTCAAAGCATCAAGTAATATACTTTCTGTAGCCATAATTACCACTCTCCCCTTTTTTAACTTTATTTTCATTTTTATGATACCATATCTATTTTAGAGTGTCAATTAGATTTCAATCTTTTTCTAAATAACCTCTTATTTAATGCACTCATACACAATAACATTAATAATACAA
>CAUUWI010000083.1:0-6082 GCA_963548925.1 uncultured Leptotrichia sp.
AAATTCCCACAGGATTTTAAGTCCTGTGCGTCTACCGATTTCGCCACCAAGGCATATATATGTACTTTGTTATTTTTTTTAAACTCACAAGCACTCAATTAGTATATCACAATTGATTTTCATTGTCAACACTTTTTTTGAACTTTTTTAAAATTTTCTTTTTTTCTGTTTCTTATCTTTATTAATCTCGTTGCCTAAGCAATCTAAAAATAGAAATTCATAATGAATTATCAAATTATAGTAAAACTAACTCCTTTAAAACCAAACTTAAAAGTTATGACTATCCTACTCAAACCTTAAGTTTATTTAATTTATCAGTTTGATATTAAGAGAATTCGAGTATATAATAGTTTTTCAAATTTTTCATTTATTACTCAGGCAACTAATTTTATGTAAATTTTATAATTATCTTTTCTTAATTTTTTTTGTTCCATGGATTATATTAATTATTAATATTATTAACACTATAGCGATTACCGTTGGACTAAAATTATCATCTTCACATTTTTTATTATTTCCTTTCTTTTAATTTTCAACGTATTTTCTTATAATTTTTTCAGCCTTTTGTGTAATTTCATCATAACTTCCTTCTGGAGAAAATTTCTCAAGTACTGCTACTTCAATTTTTTTAGGTTTTGGAATCTTCATATATCTTGAATATGCTTCAAATGCACCCTTTATTCCAAGACATTGCACTTCTACATTCAGTTCCTTTGCAATAATCGCAAACACTTTTTTAAACTGGGCAACTTTTCCATCTTTTGTTCTTGCTCCTTCTGGGAAAATTACGATACTTTTTCCACCTTTTAGGTATCCTACTATTTCTTCAACACTTTTTCTGATATTTTTGTTAATATCAATCAGCACAACATTTCCATTTGAAACAAACAGTTTCATTATTCCTTTTTTGAAATACCAGTCAATTGCTAAAAATAATATGTTAAAAACAATTTTTCTAGGAAATAGTGAACCTAGAATTAATGCATCTGCAAAACTTTGGTGGTTCGATACGAAAATTTGTGGCTCATCCGTTAATTTGTTTCTATCAATTTTTTTTACTCTAAAATATAAGTCAACGATTGGCTGGAATATTTTTAAAAATTTTGTTACCCAACGGTTTTTATTGTCTTGTATAGGTTTTGTTTCACTAATAATTTGTTTCCAGTCAACATCGTTGTCTTCAAATCTTGTGGCTTTTTGATTGATGTATTCGGATAATAATTTTAAATTTGACATTTTGGCGAATTTTTCCTCATCCAACTGAATTCCAAAACTATTCTCAATAAATGCAAAAAATTCCACAATATCAAGCGAATCCATTCCAATTTCCAATTCCAGATTTTCTTCTGGCTGCGGCTCAATGCCTTTATTTTTCTTTACGTATTCCTTTAATATTTTGTAGGCTTCATCTGTTGGCTCAGGTGTTTTTTCTTTTTTCACAATTTCATTTTTTTCATATAAATCTGGCAGCATGAATCTACGTGTCTTTCCAACACGTGTTTTTGGCAATTCTTCTTCAAAAAGCTTATAATCAAGCACTTTTTCATAATTATGCGCCTTCAAATTATAATCTTCCACGATATTTTTAATATAAACCTTTGTATTTGTAATTCCACGTTTTCTAAATTCTAATAAATCAGGTACAATTATCGCAGCTAATTTATTTTTATGATTAAAAATTCCGATTTCCTTTATTAATCCGTCACTTTGTGCAATCACTCTATTTTCAAGTGTCTCAGGGTCAATATTTTTCCCATTTGAAAGGACAATCATTGTATTTTTTCTTCCACGAATTGTAACATAGCCTTCTTCATCAATTGTCGCTAAATCCCCTGTTTTAAACCATCCATCTTCAGTAATTACTTCCGCAGTTTTTTCAGGCTTGTTGTAATAACCTTTCATAACTATTGGCCCTTTAACCCATAGTTCCTCATCTACAGTCTTTATTTCAACATTATACAGTCTTTTTCCAACTGTTCCAATTTTTCGTTCTTTCTTTGAGTTTACGGCAATAACAGGTGCAGTTTCAGTAAGCCCATAGCCTTCAAGTGCATAAAATCCCAAAGTTTCATAAAATTTTGAAATTTCAGGATCCATTTTTGCTCCACCTACAACAATAAAGTCAAGGTGTCCTCCAAATTTTTTATGAACTTTTGCAAAAATTTTTCTTTTTATTTTCAATGATTTTACATTGCTCATTATTTTATAGATAAATCTCGTGATGAATTTTGCGTCAATTTGCTGTTTTATACCGTCATAAAATAGTTTAAATACTCTTGGAACCCCTATTATTGCAGTTACTCTATTTTTTTCAAGTGCCTCAAATATTTCCTTGCTTGCAATTTTTTCCACAAATACAATAGAAGTTTGATATTTTAACATTAAAAGTACAGTGGCAGTTAATGGAAGAACGTGGTGGAAAGGCAAGATTGCCAGTATCTGATCCCTATAATCAAATATTCCTTTTTCGTAAAGACCTTCCATTTCAGTATTCAAGTTATCAAATGACAGCATTACACCTTTTGGATTCCCAGTCGTTCCTGAAGTGTAAAGCATAGCGACTGTTTCATCTCCAGTTGGATTATGCAGCTCAAATTCCATATTTTTTATAATATCCATTTTTTCTTGCTCAATGCTAATTTCATCAACATTTATTATCTTTACCGTGTCTTTTAATTTATAATTTTCGACTGCTTCCAAAATTGATTTTTCTGTTTCATTTGAGCAAAAAATTGCAGTTGGATGTGAATCTTCTAGTACATATAAAATCTCTTCGGGATTACTGTTTGCGTCAAGTGCAATTCCAGCGGACTTTTTATCCCAGATTGAAAAAAAACTGTAAATCCATTCTGGACGATTTTCCATAATAATCAAGCCAAATTTATCTTTTTCCAAATCCAATATATATTCTGAAAAATACTTTATATTATTTATTAAATCAATATAATTAATATGTTTATTCTCAAAGTCAACTAATGCCAGTCGCTCTGTTCTTTTTAAAAACATAATTTTTCCTCCTTTTTATTGAATATACAAATATTAAAAAATAATACTTCAAAAGTGAACTACTCCGACTTCTAAAAGTTGGAAACTTCTTACTAATATTTGTTAAAACTAAAAATTACAATTATTTTATTTATTCATTTTAAATTTCAAAAGCATTTAATATATCTCAAAATTTAGTTAAGTATACCATAATAACTGATAAAATTCAATTTTAGTTTAATCTGGAATTATAATACTTTGATTAACAAAACATTATAAAAATAGAGTAAAACCTTTAAAAATTTGAAATTTTTTTAAGTGCTTCACTCTATAAATATTTATTTATACATTCAAATTTCTTCAAAATTATTAATTAGAAAATTTTTCAAAATCCTTATTAAGAAGAGCTAGTGTAAATTCAGCAATTTCAGTTTCTATTAGATTATTTTTATAATACGGATCTTCCTTCAAAATTTCTTTCATAAATTTATTTTTTCTTTCTAAATAATTATTTTTGAAGAAAAAAGTAACTATCTTCCAAATTCCTGCTGTTGCTGTTGTTGCTGTCTTTGTTGAAAAATTTGCTGCTGCTGAAGAGCATTTGGAGTTTTAATAAGTTTTACTCCCACTTCTACAGTTTTTCCATTTCTGATTACTGTTAATTTTACATTTTGCCCAACTTTTTTAGCTGCAATTTCTCCTACAAATGCACCAGATGAATTAACTTCTTTTCCATCAACTGCTATAATGACATCATTTTTAGTTATTCCCGCAGCCGCTGCCGGACCGTTTGGCACAACATCCAATACAAATACTCCGTTTGAAGATTTCAGATTAAGAGCTTTTACTTTATCTGAATCTAAACTTCCAAGATATACACCTATATACGGTCTCTCAAATTTACCAGTTGCAATAATTGAATCTTTTACAGTCATAGCTAAATTGGCTGGAATGGCAAATCCAATTCCTACACTTCCACCAGTCTGAGAATAAATTGCGGTATTTACTCCAATAACTTTACCAGTTATGTCAATTAACGGTCCTCCACTATTTCCTTGGTTAATAGCCGCATCAGTTTGAATAAAGTTTTCAATTTGCTCAATTCCAAGCGAACTACGTCCAGCTGCACTTACAATTCCGACAGTCATCGAATCATTAAGTCCTAACGGATTTCCAAATGCTATCGACCATTGTCCAATTTGAACTTGATCTGAATTTGCAAATTCCAATGGCTTGAACGTTCCATTTGAATCTATTTTTAATACAGCTATATCAACTTCTGGCGAGGTTCCCACAAGTTTTGTACGATATTCACGTCCGTTCGAGAATTTTACATAAATTTCATCCGCACCATCAACAACGTGATTATTTGTTACAACATATCCATCCTTGGAAACCACAAATCCTGAACCAAGAGAACTCGCTTCACGTTTTTCCTGTCCTCCAGAATTACCATAAAGCATTTCTTCCAATGGACTATAAGTATTTATAGTCACAGTTTTTTTAGTTCTAATATTTACGATAGAATCCTTTACAGCGTTATGGACACTAACAAAGGCATCCTGTGTCTGAACTGCATTTTTAGTATATTTTTGCAGCTCTTCCTGAGAAACAGGTTTAACCTGCTCCACACTTGCCATATTTTCCTTACTTTCAGAATTAGTGCCGTTTTTGCTGTTAGAACAGCTTAATATTAAGAAAAGTACTGAAAATAAAGCAAGTTTTTTATTTCCTTTTTTTATAAAATTTACTTTTTTCATATTTAATACCTCGTTTCCATAAATTATTTTTTATTGCACTTATTTTAAAGAATAAAAATTTATTATCTTTATGAATTTTATTTGAATTTCATATAGAATATATCATATTTTCAGTATTTTTTCAAAAGTTATCTACTTTATCTTTATTCTGTCCGAAAAAGTTAAAAATTGTTATTTTGTTTAAAATTTGATATACTTAAATCATCAATTATTTAACAAATACTAGCAAGATGTTTTTAACTTCTATTAAGCAGGAACATTTCAATGAAGTAAGTAATTTTAAATACAGATATTATTTATCTTTATTGAAATCTAAAAAATATACAATGAAAGGAAAATAAAAATTATGAATTTTAATGACTACAAATATGAACATTTGGATTTGGAGAAAATAAAAGGAGATTTTTCGGAGCTGATAGGTAGTTTTGAAAAGGCAGAGAATGTGGAGAGGCAGATTGAGGCGTTTGATAAGATTATAAAGTTGAGAAATCATATTGAGACTATGCAGACGCTTGTTTCGATTCGGCATAGCATTGATACGAATGATGAGTTTTATGATAAGGAAAATGAGTATATGGATGAAATTAGTCCGATTCTGTTTGGATTTACTAATGATTTTTATAGAGTACTTGTTAATTCAAAATTTAAAGATAAGCTTATTAAAAAATATGAGAAATTATTGTTTGATTTGGCGGAAAATACATTGAAAATTTTCTCGAACGAGATTATTCCAGATGCACAGGAGGAAAATAGATTGTCGAGCAAGTATTCAAAACTGATTGCCAGTGCAAAAATTGATTTTGACGGGAAGGAGCTTAATTTATCACAAATGGTTCCCTATACGCAATCGAAGGATAGAAAAGTAAGAATCGAGGCGGCAAAGAAAGTGGCTCAGTTTTTTGCTGAAAATCAGGAGGAATTTGACAATATTTATGATTCGCTTGTAAAAGTGAGAACTAAAATGGCAGAGAAAATGGGATATAAAAATTATGTGGAATTTGGATATAAACAGCTGTCAAGACTTGAATATGATGCAAAAATGGTAGAAAGTTACAGAAAGCAGGTACTTGAGGATATTGTGCCACTCCATACCGAGCTTCGTAAAAGACAGGAAAAAAGACTTGGAGTGGAAAAACTTAGATTTTATGACGAGGCTATAAAATTTAATTCGGGGAATGCTGATCCGCATGGTTCGCCCGAATGGATTTTAAATCATGGGAAAACAATGTACAAGGAATTATCGAAGGAAACAGATGAATTTTTCACATTTATGACTGAAAACAATTTGCTTGACTTGCTTTCTAAAAAGGGGAAAATGAGTGGTGGATATTGCACTT
>CAUUWI010000084.1:0-6043 GCA_963548925.1 uncultured Leptotrichia sp.
TTTTGTGGATAATCACGATTCTCAAAAGGGAAGCGCTTTGGAATCACAAGTTGAAAGCTGGTTTATTCCACATTCATATGCGATTATTTTATTGTCTAAAGACGGATATCCTTGCCTATTTTATGGAGATTACTATGGTGTAGGCGGAGAAAAGAGTCCGCATCAATGGATAATCGATAAACTTCTAGAAATACGGAGAATACATGCTTATGGAGAACAAATAAATCATCTGGATAACCCAAATGTTATCGCAATTCAAAGAACTGGACGTGATGAATGGACAGGTTGTGTTGCTGTGCTTTCCAATTCTGAAGAAGAAGAGGAAATTCAGATAGAAGTTGGAAAAGAAAAGGCTGGAGAAGTTTGGCAGGAAGTTACAGGAAGTGAATATGAAGATGTTGTAATTGATGAAGATGGAAATGTCAACTTTAAAGTTGAACCAGAAAAAATTTCTGTTTGGATACGAAAAAGCTAAGGTCAAAATATTGATATTATTTATAAATATTAAGATATAAATAAAATTTTGAAGTTAAAATAATAAAAATTAGATTGAGAGGTAAATAAAATGAGAAAAATTAAAATTGCAGGAGCATTAATATTTTTGGCAATGAGCTTAAGCTCTTGTACAGCTGTGGCTTTAGGAGCGGGAGCAGTTGTTGGAGGATATACTTGTGTTAAGACAACACTTTGCGACAATTTCAAAAAATAGAACCCTATTTTAAATTTAAATTATTTCAGGAGGGTGTCTTATAAGTCAAAAATAATTTTACTAACATAAATGT
The DNA here is from genome assembly GCA_963548925.1 of uncultured Leptotrichia sp. Lineage (GTDB taxonomy): Bacteria > Fusobacteriota > Fusobacteriia > Fusobacteriales > Leptotrichiaceae > Leptotrichia. The sequence continues at coordinate 783 of CAUUWI010000084.1, forward strand.
TATATATTTTAAAAAATCAACAGATATTATTTTTATATAAAATTTATGATTTGATAATTTTATTTATCTTATGAGACAGCCCCTGTTTTATAATAAAATCATAAGCTATAAAAATACTTACTGGGAGAATGAAATATGAAAAATAGAAGCACAAGAGAAGAAATTTTAGAAAATATTCAAAGAATAGTTGTAAAAGTAGGAACATCGACGCTTACAAATGAAAACGGACATTTGGATATTGAAAAAATAAGAAAAATTGTACTGGAACTTAGCAATTTGCAAGATAAAGGATATGATGTAATTCTCGTTAGCTCTGGAGCTGTAGGTGCTGGAATGGGACTTTTAAATATAAACGAAAAGCCTAAAACTTTGGCAGAAAAACAGATGCTGTCGGCAGTAGGACAAGTTTCACTTATGCAAATTTATCAGACACTTTTTAAGGAACATAACAAAATCGTGGGACAGCTTTTATTGACAAAAGAAGAATTTTCAAACAGAAAAAGATATTTGAACATGAGAAATGTATGTAATGCCTTTCTAAAAAGAAAAATTATCCCAATTATAAATGAAAATGACGCCATTGTTTCAAATGCATTAAAAATAAAAGTTGGAGATAACGACACTATGTCGGCACTTGTTTCAGGCTTAATTGATGCTGATTTATTGATTATACTGTCGGATATTGATGGGCTTTATAATAAAAATCCTAGAAAATACGAGGATGCTAACTTGATTCACATAGTTGGGGATATTAATGAGGATATAAAAAAAATGGCAGGAGCAGAAGGTTCAAAATTTGGAACAGGTGGAATGATTACAAAAATCATTGCCGCAGAAATGGTAACGAAAATCGGAACAAGCCTTGTAATTGCCAGCGGAGATGAACCTAAAAACATCACAAGAATAGTGGAAAAAGAAAACATAGGAACACTTTTTGTGAAAAAAAATAAAAAAATCAGTCTAAGAAAATACTGGCTAGCATATGGACCAAACAAGGAAGGTGCATTGACAATAGATAATGGTGCAAAATCAGCCTTAAAAAATGGAAAAAGCTTATTGTCAGTTGGGATAAAATCTGTAGAAGGGACATTTGATAAAGGTGCAATTGTGGAAATAGAAGATTTGAAAGGAAAAGTTATTGCAACTGGTATTTCAAATTACTCATCGGAGGAAATAAATCTGATAAAAGGCGAGCAAAGTGAAAATATAGAAGAAATATTAGGTTACAAATATGATGACGCTATAATTCATATTGATAATGTGGCAATGAAAAAATAAAAAGGATTAACCAAATTTAAAGTTGCTATTGAAATATTGAAAAGGTAAAAAAATTAAAAATAATAAGAGAAAAGAGGTAAAAAAATGAGTTATATAAACGAATTAGGAAAAAAAGCAAAAATTGCGTCAAGAGAACTTATAAAAATTGGGACGAAGACGAAAAATGATGTGCTATTTGCAATTGCAGATGAATTAATTGCAAAAAAAGAAGAAATAAAGGCTGCAAATAAAATAGATTTAGAAAATGGAGAAAAAAATGGAATTTCTTTTGCTTTGTTAGACAGAATGACATTGACAGACGGCAGAATTGAAGGAATGGCTCAAAGTTTACGTGAAATGGCTATGTTTCCAGATCCAATCGGAGAAGTTGTGACAGGATGGAATCACAAAAATGGAATGAGCATCGCTAAAAAAAGAGTACCACTTGGAGTAATTGGAATGATTTACGAATCACGTCCAAACGTTACAGTTGATGCAGCAGGACTTGCAATAAAATCTTCAAATGCAATAATTTTACGTGGCTCTGAAGATGCCTTAAATTCAAATATTTATTTAAGCAAATTGCTAAACAGAGTTGCAAATGCTTATGGATTGCCAGAAAATACAGTTCAGCTTGTAGAAAAGCCAGAAAGGGAATTAGTAAAGGATTTGATAAGAGCAGATGAATTTATAGATGTGATTATCCCAAGAGGTGGAAAGGGGCTAAAAAGATTTATTATCGAAAATGCCACAATTCCAATGATAGAAACTGGTGCAGGAATTTGCCACATTTTTGTAGACGAAACAGCAGACATAAAACAGGCATTGCCAATTATCGAAAATGCCAAAGTTCAGCGTCCAAGCGTATGTAACGCCATTGAAACTGCACTTATTCACGAAAATATCGCCAAAGCAATCCTGCCTGAATTAACAGAAATGCTTTTAAAAGATAACATAGAATTAAGATACAGCAAGGAAGCATTGGAAATCGTCGGAAACAGAACAGATGTAAAATTGGCAACAGAAGAAGATTTTGGAACAGAATACCTGGATTTAATTATGTCATTAAAGTTAGTGAAAAATGTAGATGAAGCAATTGAATATATAAATTTATACGGAACACACCATTCTGATTCAATTCTAACGAAATCCATAGAAAATGCCGAAAAATTCTTAAATGAAGTAGATTCAGCCAATGTTTATTTAAATGCCTCAACAAGATTTTCTGATGGAGGAGAGTTCGGATTTGGAGGAGAAATCGGAATTTCCACACAGAAACTTCACGCAAGAGGGCCTATGGGAATTAGAGAGCTGACTACAACGAAGTATGTGATAAGAGGAGAAGGGCAAATAAGAGAATAGTAAGAGATATTTATAGACCTATTCAGTAATTGAAATATGATTAAGCAATTATTATCTAGCAAGGGGGCTTGAACCCCTTGTCAAAAATAAAAATATTAAGTTACTGGGCAACATCTATTACGATAATTTTAATTTTATTATTTTAGATTATTTTCAAATAATTTTTCAATTTCTACTTTCTTTTGTTCCAGCCGTTCCGATAATTCATTCATCCACACCAGCGGGTCTTTCGGATTCACAAGCCTTTTTATATTATCTCTATTTTTCCTCTCGTCAAACCAGATAAGTTTTGTAATCGCTCCCGCCCCAATTCCAATAATCGTCTTATTTTCCTCAATCATTTCAATGTTATAAATCGACTCGCTTCCATTTAATGAATACCCAAGATTTTCTCCCCATTGAAAGCTGTTTTTCTGGCGGTACATATAATATGGAAAAAGCCCTTTATTTTTAGTTACATTTTCGATTTTTTCGTAAATTTTTTCATAATCCAGTACGTCTTTGTGAGCATAATTTTCTTTGTTGAGCCGGCTTGCATTTTTTATTGCCAGATTGTGAATTGTCAGATTTTCCATATTGTATTTGGAAATCTCGTCCATTGTGTACAAAATATCGTCTGTAGTTTCACGTGGCAAGCCTAAAATTAAGTCCATATTTATTTCCAATCCAAGATTTTTAGCAAGTTTATAGACATTATCAAACTGTTCCCTATCGTGATAGCGATTTACAAGTTTTAGTGTCTTTTCATTAAAAGATTGCGGATTTATGCTAATCTTATTTATCCCATAACTTTTAATAATAGTCAATTTCTCCTCATCTAACGTATCGATTCTTCCAGCTTCAAATGTAAATTCCTTTAGATAATCTAAATTATAGTTTTCTTTTACTATTTTTAGTAATTTGTCAATCTCTTCTGCCGTTAAAATCGAAGGCGTTCCTCCACCTATATAAATTGTGTTGATTTTTAAATCTAATTCCTGCGTTAATTTCCCAATTTCACGGATTTCGTGATAAACTGATTCTATGTATTCATCATATCGCTCTGCATATTTCCCACGTAGCAGATAGGCTGGGAATGAGCAGTACGAACATTTTGTCGGACAAAAGGCAATTCCGATATAAATTCCAATGGTTTCCTTGTCCAGATATGGCTCCTGACGTTTTACAATGTCTAGCAGAAGTTTTCTCTTTTCATCACTTACAAAATATATTTTTTCCAATATTTCATCAATTTCATCGTAAGTTAGCCCCATTTTTAAAAATCGCCCTACAATCTTTGTAGGACGCACACCTATTAAAATCCCCCATTTATACTCATTTTTTTTATTAAACAGCTCCATTAGCGAACTTTTTGCCATAACTTCTGCCTGATCAAAATATTCTTCATTTACTTTCTTATGTGAAAATGTTACTTCTTTCAAGATTTTTCCATTTTTACTATCAATTAACACTGTATTCACAAAGATTGTTTCTGTATTCTCATTTTCTAAATCTTTCAGTTTTCCACAATTTTCCTCAAAGTTTTCCACACTCTGATTTTTTTCAAAATTCACACTAATTTCCACATCATTTTCACTATTTTCCGAAAGAATATCATAATGCTCAGGCAAAAGCACTCGTACAAATTCTTCAAGTTTATTCTGATTAATATCAATATTCGCTTTTATCATCTATTTTATAGCTCCCACAAAGTATAGTACCAGCACAACTATCCCAAGAACAATCCGATAATATCCGAACACCTTGAAATCGTGCTTTTTAATGTAATCCATAAAAACTTTTATCACAGCATACGCAAATACAAATGACAGTACAAAACCTAATGCAATTAAAAACCATTCATATCCATTCAACGCTGTACCAAGTTTCACCAGTTTCAAAAGTGTCGCCCCAAGCATTGTTGGAATCGCTAGAAAAAATGAAAATTCTGTTGCTAAAACCCTGTTTAATCCAAGTAAAACTCCACCAATAATAGTAGCAGCTGATCTCGAAGTTCCTGGAATCATAGCAAGGCATTGAAATAGTCCCACTCCAATCGCAGTTTTTACCGACATTTGAGTAATAGAAGTAATTCCACCTTCCTTTTTTTCCCTCGATTCAAGCCAAATGAGTATCGCTCCGTAAACAATTAGTGTTATTGCCACAACCACTGAATTAAACAGCACTTTGTCAATAACATCATCAAACAGAAGCCCTAACACAACCGCAGGAAGTACCGCAATCACTATTTTTATCCACATCTGAACAATATCCATCCGCTGACTTTGACTAATCCCTTTTGCAAACGGAAAAATCCTTTTCCAATAATATACAACCACCGATAAAATCGCTCCCAGCTGTATAATTATCTTAAACGCATTGGCAAACTCCTCATTTTGTGAAAGCTGTAAAAACTGGTCCACAATAATCATATGCCCTGTACTGCTGACAGGTATAAACTCTGTAAGTCCTTCCACAAGGCTTAAAATAAACACTTTAATAATATCCGCAAACATAATATTTTCCTTTCTTTTTATTTAAATTATCATTTATTATATCACATATTTTCCACTTTATTAATAGCTATAAAATTTTCTTGTTTATTTATTTTATACTAAACCCCATTAAACTAACCGAATATAATGTGGTATAATATAATAGGG
>CAUUWI010000085.1:0-5922 GCA_963548925.1 uncultured Leptotrichia sp.
CTGTGGATATGCTTGAGGCTGTGGAACATGGAATTGATATGATGGATTGTGTTCAACCGACAAGGATTGGTAGACACGGTACTGTATTTACGAAATATGGACGGCTTGTTATAAAAAATGCGATTTATTCACGAGATGACAGACCTCTTGATGAAGGTTGTGACTGTTATGCCTGCAAAAATTATACGAGGGCGTATATTAGGCATTTATTCAAGTCTGGAGAAATTTTGGGACAGAGGCTTGCGACATATCATAATTTGCATTTTTTGCTAAAACTTATGGATAATGCACGTGAGGCAATCATTGATGGAAGATTTAAGGAATATAAGGAAGAAGTGCTGAAAAACTATGCTATGGGGAAAAAAAGTGAATGGATAAAGCCAAAGTCAATATAAGAAATATTTTAGATAAAAAAAATAAGAAGAAAAGTAGGTGTAAAATGAAAAAAATTCTAATTCTTACAGTAATTTTAGTTAATTTAATTTTGGGAGTGCAAGGATTTTCACAAATAACTTCAAAGGATTTTGACAAAATAATGGATAAGGTATCGAAGGAATACGACAAAGGAAATAAGCAAAAAGCTTTATCAATGTTAAAGGAAGATATATTAAAAAATCCTTCAAACCTTGAATTAAAAGTTTTTTTGGGAATGATATATGAAGATATGGGTAAAAATAATGAAGCTGAGAAAGAATTTAATGAAGCAGTAGAAATGCAAAAAAAATATCCTTTTATAGCAGGTGATGGGAAAAAATATGATATAAAATTAATGATTGGAAGTATTTATATGTCTGCAAAAGAATATGAAAAAGCATTGAAATGGTTTAAAAAAGTTGATGACAAATACATGCAAGATGCGGCCGGTTTAAAAGAATATATGATAAGTACCTCAAATTATGCGTTAGGAAATACTGAAGAAGCAAAAAAATATTTGTTAAAATCATACATTAGTGATAAAAAAGGAGATTCAGAAGACCTTTTAGGACGAATTTATGATGAGGAAGGGAATCAGAAAGAAGCATTAAAATGGTATTTAAAGGCAATTGAAAAAGGAAATTCAGATGCACAGGCAGATTTAGGGTTGCTTTATACAGCTTTAGGAGATAACAGGAAAGCATTGCAATGGTTTAGAAAATCATTGGAAGAAGCAAAAAAAGAGAAAGATACTGAGGCAATTAAGGAACTGCAGGATATTATTAAAAATATTGAAAGTAACAATTAAAATTTTATAATTTAAAAAATAACGAAAGATATTAAATAAAAAAGAAAGAAGGCTTAAGATGAAAAAATATTTAATTTTATTATTGTTAATTGCAAACTTGGGATTAGGAATCCAAAGTTTTTCGGCAATGACAAAAGATGAAAAAGTAAAATTGGAAAAACAAATAGATGAAGCATATCAAAAAGATGATGAAAAAAAATTGCTTCCATTGGTTACAAAATACGTAAATGAATTTCCAAACAATGCGAATTATTTAAATAGATTAGGGCTTCTGTACGATAATAAAGAAAATTATTCAGAAGCTGAAAAATGGTTTTTAAAAGCTATAGAAAAAGGGAATTACAATGCAATTTCAAATTTAGCATATGTTTATTATGAAAAGAAAGAATACGAAAAAGCGATACAATACTATAGGGAATATCAGAAAATAGCAGATGATATTAATAATTATTATTGGATTGCAGCCTCATATTATGAATTGAAAGATTATAAAGATGCAAAAGAATGGTATTTAAAATCAGCAAAATTTGACAAAAATGGTTATTCAGAAAATAGCTTAGGAATAATTTATGATGAAGAAGGGAATCAGAAAGAAGCATTAAAATGGTATCAAGCATCTGCTCAAAAAGGAAATTTATGGGCATATGATAATTTAGCAACTTTCTATGTTGATTTAGAAGATTATATAAATGCAGAAAAATGGGCAAGAAAAGGATTAGAAATGGCTAAAAAGTCAAATGATAAGGAAGTAATAGGAGCATTACAAGAAACACTTGATGATATTCTAAAAGAAAAATAAAGTTTATTTAATTTAGAATAAAATAATTAAACATTAATAATATATATAAATCATATATATAACATATATTTTACAAAATAATTGGTTTTTGTTATAATAATTATATATAAATTAATAAAGTAAAAAATTGAAAAACTGGAGGAAGTTATGTCATTATTAATTTTAGTCTTATCATTATTACTGATTATTGAAATTTTAGGAGTCAAAATTATACAAAATAGAGAATATGCCACCTTATAAGTTTCTAACAATGATTTGTTTGTCGGTAGATAATGAGAGAGTAATGACTGATTTTACTGTAAAATATTAATAAAATCATATTATGAAATAATTAAAATAAAAAATTTGATTTTAAGGCGGTTTATATTTAAATCGTCTTTTGTTTTTTTCAGAAAATAAAAATTTTATACTTTAGAAATTTTACTATACACATATAAAAAGATAAAAATTTTATAAAAAATATGATAAAATATAGTCAAAGCCGTTTAAAATTAAGTATGTAAATTTAAATTTCAGTTTGGATTTAAAAAAATTTTAGTATTTAATCAAATTATTTTAAAATAATTAGTAAAATGATTTTAAGGTTAATTTGAATATTTATTTATACAGTAAATGTACAGTAAGTCTTGGAAATTTGAGATTGATTGTATTGTAGTAGACAAAAAAATTAGGAGAGTGAAATCAATGACAATGAAAGGAAAAGGAAGAAGTAACAATTTAACAGAAGGGGCGGCAAGAGCACCACATAGATCATTATTAAAAGGGTTAGGATTTACGAGTGATGAGATGGAAAAACCGATAATTGGGATTGCAAACTCATTCAATGAAATTATACCAGGACATGTCCATTTGAAAAACTTGGTACAATCGGTGAAAGATGGAATTAGAAATGCTGGTGGAGTTCCAATGGAATTTAATACAATTGGAATTTGTGACGGGCTTGCGATGAATCACATTGGGATGAAATATTCGTTGGTAACTAGAAATATAATTGCAGATTCAATCGAGGCCGTTGCGATGGCAACTCCGTTTGATGCGATTGTGTTTATGCCAAGCTGTGATAAAGTAGTGCCAGGAATGTTGATTGCTGCGGCCAGACTTAATATTCCTGCAATATTTGTAAGTGGAGGAGCAATGCTTGCTGGAGTTTATAAAGGAAAGAAAATTGGGCTTAGTAACGTGTTTGAAGCGGTTGGTGCTTACAATACTGGACAAATTACTAAAAAAGAATTAAATTCTGTGGAAGAAATGGCTTGTCCAACTTGTGGATCATGTTCTGGAATGTATACGGCAAATACGATGAATTGCTTGACGGAGGCACTTGGGATGGGACTTCCTGGGAATGGGACAGTTCCAGCGGTGTTTTCAGAAAGAGCAAGGCTTGCTAAAAAAGCGGGAATGCAAATTATGGAAGTTTTAAAACAGGATTTAAGACCACTTGATATTTTGACAAAAGAAGCTTTTGAAAATGCGGTAGCTGTAGACATGGCATTAGGAGGGTCTTCAAATACGGCATTACATTTGCCAGCGATTGCACACGAAGCAGGTGTAAATTTGACCTTGGATGATTTTAATGAAATTGCTAAAAAAACACCGCAAATTTGTAAATTGTCGCCGTCAGGAGAACATTTTATCGAAGATTTATACAGAGCGGGTGGAGTTACTGGCGTTATGAAAAGAATGCTTGAAAACGGAAGATTGCACGGAGATGTGAAAACGGTGGCACTTCAAACGCAAGGAGAATTGGCAAAAGAGGCATATATTAACGATGATACAGTAATCAAGCCTTGGGACAAGCCAGCATATAAAACTGGTGGAATTGCAGTATTGAAGGGAAACTTGGCACCAGATGGCTGTGTTGTCAAAGAAGGGGCGGTAGATCCAGAAATGTTGCAGCATACAGGGCCAGCGAAAGTGTTTAATAGTGAAGAAGAAGCTGTGGAAGCGATTGTTGGTGGAAAAATCGTGGCTGGAGATGTTGTAATTATTAGATATGAAGGGCCAAAAGGCGGACCTGGAATGAGGGAAATGTTGTCGCCAACAGCGATGATTGCTGGAATGGGACTTGATAAGGATGTTGCGTTGATTACAGATGGAAGATTTTCGGGAGCGACAAGAGGTGCTTCAATCGGACACGTTTCGCCAGAGGCTGCTTCAGGTGGGAATATTGCAATAGTTCAAGATGGAGATATTATTGAAATTGATATTCCAAATAGATCAATTAATATTAAAATTTCGGATGAGGAAATTGAAGCAAGAAAAGTTAAATTAGAGCCATTCAAAATTGAAGTAAAAGGATATTTGAAAAAATACGCGATGCATGTGTCTTCTGCGGATAGAGGGGCTATTGAAATATTGGATTAATTATGAACATAAAAAAAATTAAGGATGATGTATTTGAAAAAATAGGAATAAATAAATATGAATTTTTTGTATCAGCAATGGATTATATTAATGATTTTCCAGATATTATAAATGAATTTTATACTGATGCTACTGAAACAAGTTCAGGAGAGTATTTAGGTTTTTTGATAAATGGGGGATGGGATAATGAGGATGAAACAGCAGTATATATATCTGAATATGACTATTTGAATAATGTTGAAATAAGAGTTTATTTTTCTTATGAAGAAATATTGCAATATTTTTTAATGTATTATTTTAAAAATATTCATTGTTATCCTGATATGATAGCTTTTATTGAACAGGAATTTGTTAATTATACTAATTACATTGGGGAATCTAAAAAATATAAAATCGATTTAGATGTTAAGAGTATTTTTGTGAGAGACAAACTTCGGGATTTTCTTTTAAAATATAACTATGAAAGTAATAAATATAACTTAGGAATTATTAATTTTAAAAGAGAAGCGATAAATTATTGGGATAAAGATATATTAAAATTATTTTTTTCTTATTTAATGGGTGAAAATATACTAAAAAATTTTTTAAATGGAAAAAATGAATTTTTTGAAAAAGAAAGAGAAAAATTTGGATATTTTGATGAAAGAGAATTATATTTTAATATAATGTCAAAAGGAGATAAAAATATTATATTTTATTACTATACAGGATATAAAAATGGAAAAATTTATGAATGGTTTGATAGAAAAAAATATAATAATATGATGAGTGATTTTATATTGGAAAAAGAAATTAAAACTTTAATTCCAGAAAGATTTAAAAGGAAGAGAGAAAAAGAAAATGTAGAAATAATTTCTAAAGAAAATTTTCTAAAAGAACTACAAGTTATTGTAACTGCTTATGAAAATATTTATAATGACAGCGGGATTCAAGAAATGTTTGAAAAATATAAAAAAAAATTATCTTTTAAATAAAATGTCAATTGTTATATGGCTGATTATCAGATAAAATTTTTAAAACTGACATATTATAGAAACTTTAATATAAAAAATTGATATACTCAAATAAACTTAAAAGGGTAAAACTTTAAGAAAATTTGAGTATATAATAAAGGAGAAGATTGAAATGGGAAATGATGGTGAAAGTAAAGTTTTGAATATTGAGCTGACGCAGGAAAAGATAAAATCTATAGTGAATATTACTTATTCTCAGCCAGTCAGCTATTTTAGAAAAAAAATTAAATTGGAAATGGATATTTTAAAACCGTATAAGGCAGAGAAGTGTCCAACAGTGCTATTTGTTGCAGGGGGTTCATTTGCACATAGCTACAAGGAAAACTATTTGCAGCAAAGATTGGAAATTGCAAAGGCTGGTTATGTGGTTGCGAGTATGGAATATAGAACTATTCCTGATGGGGTATTTCCGCAAAGTGTGGAAGATGTAAAGGCGGCAATCAGATTTTTAAAGGCTAATGCTGATGAGTATGGCATAGATAAGGAAAGAATAGCTATAATGGGCGAATCAGCTGGAGGTTATC
>CAUUWI010000086.1:0-5833 GCA_963548925.1 uncultured Leptotrichia sp.
CAGAATTTATCTTTTTATATGGCGGATTTGAAAAAATAAAATCGTATTCTCCTTTAATTTCTTTTATATTTTTATTAATCATCGTTATCTTTTCTTCCAAATTATTTATTTTCACATTTTTTTTCAAAATTTTAAATATATCTTCTTGAATTTCCACTGCAAAAATTTTTTCAAAAATTTGAATTTCAGAAAGTAATAATGTTATTATTCCTTGCCCAGCTCCAATTTCAAGAATTGATTTTTTTCCTTTGCTCTTATATTTTGCATCAAAATATCTTTTTATAAATTTAGAAAGCAAAATTGCATCATTTGTTATTTTCAATCCATTTTCATCAACAATCATTTTCTTATCAACACTTTCCAGTTTTTCAAACTTCATTTTAAACTCCTAAATTTAATTTTTTCAACTTAAATTTTTTCTAAATTAATCTATAAAAAAACTGCTCCAAACATTTTTAGTATTTGAAACAGTTTCCTAAAATTTCTAAATTTAAATTAAATGCTATCTAGCTGTTTATCTGCATATTCGTGTGCAAGTTCCAATCTTACACGTTCTTTTGAATTCTCAAATGTTGCTTGCGCAAATGGTATTTCTGATGTCTTGGCTATCAGATAATATCCCGTTGTGTCATTTCTTTCAAGAATTCCATCCACTTTTAATCCAAAAATCTGATTCATTAATTCATCATTTTTTCCAATTCCTGGAATCGCATCAGTCTTAACTAATTTTTTGAATCTTTCCTTAACACTGAAATTATATTTATCCTGTTTTTCCACATTGCTCCAAGTTACTTTCTTACTTTCAATTTCAGCTTTTAAATCTTTAACTTTTTTAATAACTGTTTGTTTTGAAGCTTCAGATATAGTCGGTGTTATTAAAATATGACTTATTTTCGCAACATTTACATTATTTGCATCTTTACTTTGAATATAGATAATATGGTATCCAAATTGAGTTCTTATAGGTCCTACAATATCTCCTGCCTTACCACTTCTAACTGCATTTGCAAATTCTGGAACAAGTTGTGATAAATCAGCTGTTTCCCCCAAACTTCCACCATTATTAGCTGAACCTGGGTCTTTTGAAAATTCTTTCGCTTTAGCTGCAAAATTATCTTTTGTCGTAGTTTTCATAATTTCTTCAGCCTGTTTTTTAGCTCCTTCAAAATCACCGTCTCCTGCCCGATATTCTTCTCCGATTACATATCCGCCAATACTATTCTGAGTATTATAGCTGTCTCTTTTTGCATTAAATCTTGCCTGTAATGTCGCATCATCGGCTTTATAAGTATCAATTAAATAATTATAGTATTTTTGAGAATAATCTCTTAATTTATCAACACCTACCAAATCTGGATCTGGTTTTATTCCTGCCGCTTTAGCCTTTTCCGAAATTTTTACAAATTTATTTAGATTTGTTTTCAACGTTGCTTTTAATTCATTTACCAGTTTATCTGAATAACCTTGCTGTGTCTGTGAAACAGAATTTACAATTTGTTCATTTACTGACTCATTTGTATATTTGTATTCTCCAATTTGTGCTACAACAGTTTTTGTTTTAGCATACATATTTTCAAAATTTTTATCTTTAAATACTATTTTAGATTTTTCTTTGGCTTTTGCAAGATATGAATTTAAAATCATAATATCTTTATCCTGCGTAAGATTTTCTTTTATTTGAGTTTTTACATCATCAAAATCCTGGTTTGCAAAGGCTTGAGTATATCTGTTTCTTTCATATGCCTTTTTGACTTCTTCATCTGTTATTTTGTCATTTGAAAATAATTTTTCTCTCATTTTTTCAATTATCTTTTGATCTCTTATCATTTTCTTGAATGATGAAACATTATACCCTACTGTTCTTAAATATTCACTAAACTCTTTTTTTCCAAGTTTTGATTGTTTTCTATAATTTTCAAAATCCTGATCTACAACAGAGCCACTGACTTTTATTCCTAAATTCTTAGCCGATGAAAGCAAAATTTCCTTATTAACTATAAGTTGTAAAACATATTCATTTATAATGTTGTCAGGAACATTTTTTATACTTTCAGTACTTGCCCCAACTTGTGCCAGCTGCTGCATTTTTTGCTGATTTATTTCATTTATCTGATTTTTCAATGCATAACTTTCTCTCTCGAAATCATCACGATAGATTTTTGTTCCGTTAACAATTGCAATCACTTTCCTATTACCGTCTGCTCCGCCAAAAACATTATTTTTTAAAAATAATATTCCTGTAACCAGCATTGATATTGCGAATAACCCAATCATAACTGCAGAGACAACCTTGATTGCCTTTTTGTGATTTCTAAATCCCATTTATTTATCTTCCTTTCTTTTTTCTTTAAACTATTTAAATATTATAGCACATAATATTCTATTTTTCCATTATTTTTTCAATAAAATTAGTAATTTTAACTAAAAATAAAAGTTGTCTCAATATTAACAAACTTCTCCATTAATATGAAACAACTTAGTTACAATATCAAAAATTATCTTTAAATTACCGTGTATTTGTTTCCCCGTCTATTTGAATTAAGACGCTCTGAATATTAGGGAAATTTTTTAATATTGTATTTGTTACTGCCTGAGAAAATCCACTAAATAACTCAGGATTTTTCTTTAAATTTGCAAATGACGCATTTAATTTTACAACAGTTGTATTTACATTATCAATTCTAAGATTGTATGCACTCCTAAATTTCATATCTTCAGTGATATAATTTGAATTTCTGATAATTCCATTTATAAAATCACCTTCTATCAGGTTCATTTGGCGTGGAACTACAATTTCCCGTTCGTTGATCATCCTTGTATCAGGATCATATACAAATATGGAAATACTATTTTGAGCCTCGGATTCCTGCCGTATTTTCTTTGCCAAATTTTTATTTACAACTACATGTATTTTATCACTGTTATCTATATCATAATAATATGTTACAACTACTCCAACTGTCATCAGAAAAAATAACACTACAAAAAGATTTTTACCAAATGAGCCTTTTCGTTTTTCAATTTTTTCTTCTTTTATTTTTTCATTTTCCGACATAAATTTCTCCTGATTCTGATAATAATGCTCAAACTCTTAATAAAATTTAATAAAATAAATTTATATAATTTTAAAGTTTGAATAATATAGCCATAACTTTAAAGCTAAATATTTATAATGATTATCATATTAAATTTTTAAATAAATTTGAAAATATCTATCTAAAATATCTTCTTATTGCATCACCAATTACACCTGCTGCTCTTTCCTGATCGTCTGGTAATAAAAAGTGTGATAAATCAGAATAATTATTCATAAATCCTAATTCTACTAATATTGACGGAGAATTACTTCCACGAAGCACTGCAAAATTCGCTCCCATCACACCTCTTCTTCTAAGTCCAGTAAGATTTATCAATCCATCTAAAACTGCTCCTGCAACAGCCTGACTTGTTTTCTGATTCTTTTTGTAGAAAATATCATTTAAAATAAAATCTGAAAATGGAACGTCTCCGTAGCTTGAATCAACTTTATTTTCAAGTCTTGCTACTTGTGCAGCGTAGCTTCCTTCATCTTTCTTATTAAAATAATAAACTTCTGTTCCATTTGCTGATGAACTTGAACCTGAATTTAAGTGAATACTTATAAAGAAATCTGCATTTGCATCATTTCCAATTTTTGCTCTTGTATCTAACGGTACAAAGAAATCCGAATCTCTTGTCATTATTACATTATAATCACGTCTTAAATTATTAGCCAGTTTTGTTGCTACTTGTAATGCTATATCTTTTTCATTATATCCATTTCCTCTTGCTCCTGAATCATGTCCACCGTGTCCTGGGTCTACAACTATCGTATATTTTTTATTTCCTCTTGTAGAATTATTTGATTGTGTTTGAGAACGTGTCGGTTTATATCCCGATGTTTGCGACACTGCCTGTCCGCCATCCAATATTATTTGAAATTCTCCATTTCTACTAATAATCTGATAAGTTACAGATGGTTTCAAGTATACATACATCTCTACCATTCCATTATTTTGAATTGTATGAACTTTATTTATATATTGATCACTTTTATTAATAGCTACTGGCACACTATTTTCCTTTTTGCTGTTTGCAAAACTTAATATCAGTATATCTTCATTATCTATTTTTCCAATTGAAGCTTTTGGCATAATTTGTGTATTTTCTCTAAATCTTCCTATAATTTTTCCATTACTATATGATACATTTCTCAAAGTATCAGCGAATGTAATTGCACCTATGAAAAGTAATAAGAACAACAATACCTTTTTCATTTTTTTCCTCCTATTTCACTTTATTCAAAATAATATATTTATTTTTTTTCTACTCGTTCGATAGCAGATTTAAGAACTGTCATCCTTGCATTTTTGTCTATTTTCATTTCCACAGTTTCTGTAAAAATATTTACAAGTGTTCCTTGTATACCACCAACTGTCGTTATTTTATCTCCCACTTTCAAACTTTCCAGTAATTCAGCTTTCTGTTTCTTCTTCTTTTTATTTGAAAGCATTGTTGGCAAAATTAATATTGCCATAAAAACAACATAAATTAATATTACTACTATTGAATTTTTTTCCATCTTTATTTTGTATAATCAAACTTACAATTAATTTTTTCTAAAAACTGAAAATTTAACTTTATACATTCCTCCTTCTTTATTTTAAAATCAATTTTAATTATACCATAATTTAAGTTATGTTTCAATTTTAAAAAAATTATTTTTTTTTGTATGTTTAAACTTTTTTGTCTCCTAATAAATAAAAAAATAGCTATCTCAAAAAATTAATTCCAAGACAGCTATTTTCGTGATTAAAATGAAAAAATTATTTTTAGTTAACTAAATTAATAGTTATTTAAGTTAGATTATTTTTCTGAAATTGCATCTAC
Source organism: uncultured Leptotrichia sp. (assembly GCA_963548925.1). Taxonomy (GTDB): domain Bacteria; phylum Fusobacteriota; class Fusobacteriia; order Fusobacteriales; family Leptotrichiaceae; genus Leptotrichia. The sequence goes on from CAUUWI010000086.1 coordinate 4,909, forward strand.
TCCTGGCAATACTTTTCCTTCTAAGTATTCAAGTGATGCTCCTCCTCCAGTTGAAATATGTGAGAATTTGTCAGCAAATCCTAATTGAATAGCTGCTGCTGCTGAATCTCCACCACCGATAATTGTTTTAGCCCCAGATAATTCTGCGATTGCTTTACATACACCAATTGTTCCTTTTGCGAAGTTTTCCATTTCAAATACTCCCATTGGTCCATTCCATACTACAGTTTTAGCACCTTCTAAAGCTTTTTTGAATAATTCTACAGATTTTTCACCTATATCTAATCCCATCCATCCATCTTCAATGTCATCTACAGAAACTGTTTTAAATTCTGTATCATTTTTGAATTCTTTTGCTACAACTGTATCAATTGGCAATAATAACTCAACATTTTTTTCTTTAGCTTTTTTGATTAATGAAGCGGCTAATTCAACTTTGTCAGCTTCCAATAATGAAGAACCTGTGTTTTTACCTTCAGCTTTTAAGAAAGTAAACATCATTCCACCACCGATGATTACTTTGTCAGCTTTATCTAATAAGTTTTCGATTACACCGATTTTATCAGAAACTTTTGCTCCACCTAAAATAGCGACTAATGGTCTTTCAGGATTGTCAACTGCTCCGCCGATAAATTTGATTTCTTTTTCTACCAGGAATCCTACTGCAGAATCTTTGATGTTTGAAGCAATTCCTACGTTTGAAGCGTGCGCTCTATGTGCAGTCCCGAATGCATCATTTACAAAAACGTCTCCAAGTGATGCCCAGTATTTTCCTAATTCAGGATTATTTTTAGATTCTTTTTTACCGTCTAAGTCTTCAAATCTAGTGTTTTCAAACATTAAGATTTCTCCATCTTTTAATTTAGCAATTGCTGCTTCTAATTCTGCTCCTCTTGTTTCAGGAATAAATTTAACAGGTTTTCCT
>CAUUWI010000087.1:0-5763 GCA_963548925.1 uncultured Leptotrichia sp.
AAATATTTATAATACATCCAAAAAGTATTTTCAACACTCTTTTCTATAAAATCAGCAAGCAACTCGTAATTTGATTCAACTTGTGCTGTTTCTAAAGCAGTATAGTATTCATCTTTATCTTCATTTCGTATAACTGTAATCGGATAACCATTTTTCATAAGCTCCAAATTCAGAAGCAATCTCCCAGTTCGTCCATTACCATCAATAAACGGATAAATTTTCTCAAAATTAGCATGAAAACAAGCAACCTTCATTATCAAATCATTATTTTCATTACTATTAAATCTTTCAATTAATTCTGTCAGCTTCTCTTCAACAAGATAGTAAGGCGTCGTTTCAAATCCAGCACCCAAAATTTCATTATTACTTTTCTTAAACTTCCCTCTATTCTCAATATCATCATTCAACACAAGAGCATGAAACTCCCTTATCAACCTCAGCGATAAAGATTCATTTGTTTTTATAACTTTCTTAAGAAAATTAAGAGCATATTCCTGCCCCCTCACTTCCTCATGTTCTTTCAAACTTTTCCCTTTCACAGTAACCCCATATTGAAGAATAATATCCGTTTCTTTCAAAGTAAGAGTGCTACCTTCAATCGCATTTGAATTATAAATAAAATTTGTTTTAAGATTATTTTCCACTTTTGTTAAAATTCCTTTATTTAAGGGTCTTTCTTTTTCTAAAAAGTTTTTAAAAATTTCAATTCTAGATATTTTAACCATTTTTTATCTCCCTCCTCCCCCTTTTTTATTTTGTATTCAAAAATGCAAAAAAGCCCTATCAAAATTGAAAGAGCTTTTTCTACAGTCTACAACAACGCACAATTAAGTGGGTTATTTTTGTAGTACGATCATTAGAATTAATATACTCTATATTTTGATATTTGTCAAATGTAAAAAACTTTTAATATTTTAGACAAAAACACTATATTTAGTTGAGTTTTTATATTATTACTTTTACAATTACCTAAAAAAATTACAATATATATTAACTTTTCAAAACAATTTTTTGTCATATTGCACCAAAAACAAGTTCATAAAATTTCTCTTGATTTTTTGTTAATTCGTCATACTCTTTTTTTATTGTTTCTATTTTTTTCCCATTACTTTTTTTCAAATATAGGTAACAAATAAATTCTTTATTTTCTTTAAATCCGTTTTCTAAATAATATTCTAAAACTTTTTCCAATTTTTTATCTTTTGTTTTTAAATAAAAGATAAATTGTTTTTCAATTTTAGTCTCGTCTTTTATATTTTTTATTTCTTCGATTGATAATTTTAATTTTAAACTTTCATTGTAAGTATAATTTTCATAAATATAAATTAAATAGTTATCTTTTATAAATTCTTTTAATTCTTTGATTAATTTATTGCATCTTTCAAAGAAATATAAACAAGCTAAAAATAATACAAAAAAGTCTGAAATATTGTTAGTTTTTGATTTATTATCAAAAATTTTTAAAGAAAAAAAACCTATTAATAAAAAGAATACAGAAAGTACATAATTTCTTATTTCTTTTATCCTATTATTCTGCTTAGTATGGACAAACATTAATATTGTTATTACTAAAGATAAGCAGCAACTAATTGTTATTACATTCTCACTTTCTCCTAAATAAAAATATATAAAATTCATCAAACATATATTCATAAGAAAAAACCTAGTAACTCCACATAACATTTTTAAAATATTTTTAAAATATTTTTCACTATAATCCTTAATTGTTTCAGAAAAAAGTTTACAAAAACCTGATACATAGTAAAAAAGTTTTAAATATTTTTCGTTGCTAAAAGGAAAATAGAGTGCGATAGTAAGACTACTACAATATATAATAAGCAATTTAATATTTTTAAAACAGAACATTAAGATTAGATTTGTTAAAACATACATCAATAAAGATTTTTTATCTATCATGAATAAATAAACTATTCTCCCTATTAATAAAACATAATAAAAAATTAAAAAAATAGTAAGTCCTGTTGTAAACATTAAAATTTCTGTAGCAATTAATTTATTCTGTATTGATTTAACAATATCTATTATTCCGTTTTTTAAAGGCTCATCAAAAAAAACATTATATAAAAAACTAACTGTAATAACTATACTAATAATAAACGATACAATATATACATATGCGTATAAATCTGATAATTTTGTATATTTTTTTAATTCATTTTTCAGAAGGTTAATACGTATAGATAAAACAAATAGCATGTCTTTAATTAATTTTATACTTGATTTTTTATAAAAAACCTTAATAATAAACTCTAAAACAATCATATTTAAAAATATAAAGACTATAAAGAAAATAAAAATAGATACTTCTAAAAATAATGTTTTTGCCCAATTTTCTAGTTTTAAATTATTCACAAAATTCACTATATCTTTTAAAAAATAAAAACTTATTGAATATATATAACGCATAATACAAGGCAAATAAACTAGTCCTATAACTTTTATAAATTCATAAATTTTTTTCCTTATTACACCGAACATGATATACACTCCTCAATAGTCGCCTTCCTAGTCCTAGTATAATAAAGCGACTTCAACCCCAGCCTATGTGCATAAATATAAAGTCTAGCCAAATCTCTTGTGCTATCTGTACTCTTTGTATACAAAATAGTCGAAATACCTTGATCTACGTGTCTTTGAATTACAGAAATTAGTTTCAAGATATTTTTTTGATCCATATCGTATGCTGACTTATAGAAGAAGTAGTTGTCGTTTGTTAAGTATGGCATTGGGTAGAAAGTTGTGCTGTCTCCGTATTCTCTTACTTCAATTGTGTCAACTACTGGCATTACCGAAGCCGTAGAATTCATAATATACGATGTTGACTGATTTGGAGCAATCGCCATTCTATAAGCATTATAAATTCCGTTTTTCATTACTTGCTCTTTTAGGTTTGCCCAGTCTTCTTTGGTTGGGATGTAGATTCCTTCAAATAGTTGTTTTATTTTTTCTGTTTGTGGCATGTATTCTTTTGTAATGTATTTGTCAAAGTAGTTTCCGTTGGCGTATTCAGATTTTTCAAAGTCCTTAAAAGTTTCGCCTTTTTCTTTTGCAATTTCCATCGAACGTTCCAATGAATAGAAGTTCACCATCATAAAGAATACGTTACAGAAGTCAAGCGCTTCCTTGCTTTCGTACATAATAAAGTTTTTAGCCAAGTATCCGTGCAGGTTCATTGCTCCCAGCCCTACTGAGTGCAGCTCATCGTTTGCTTTTTTTATTGATGGAACAATATCAATGTTTGTCAAGTCTGATACCATTGTAAGCGAGTCAATTGCGGCTTTTGTAGCTTCTTTTATTCTTTTGTTTTCCATTACAGTTGCAATATTTAATGAACCAAAATTACATGAAATTCCACGTCTTATCGTGTCTTCTTCATAATACGCATTAATATCTGAAACTTCTGATAATTGCATAATTTCAGTACAGTTCCCTAAAAGCATTCCGTTGAACATTCCCATATGTCTTTTTTCTTCAGTAAAGCAATATGTATCGTAAACTCCATCAATTTCTTCTACAGCAGTTATTTTTTCAAAAGCACAGGCATCTCTATTTGGAGTATAATTTAAATCAAATTTCAATCTAAATGTTTCAAATCCTAACTCCACAAGTTTTTGTAAGTTTCTATGTGTTATAAGCAATCTGTATAATGTCTTACATTCAAATTTTCCACATTCATCTGTTCCATTATTTAATGGCAGTTCTCTGACTTCAGTATCTCGCATTTTATTTATTTTTGAAAGAATACCAATTTCTTGAAGCAACAATCTAGTATTAGAAAGAAATTCCAAATTTGTTGAAGCTATTTGTAATGAACTATTTCCATTATTTTTTGAAACAGTTCCATCTGCATCTGCCAATCCGCTTAACCATTTAACAATACTTGAAATTTCATAATTAAAAGGTACAAAGAATTTATCTTTTAGTCCTTTACAATAATTCAAAATTATTCTATCTTTATTTTCTGATTTACTGTATTCTAAATCATCAAATTTATCTAAAAGTTCTTTTTTTTCTCCATACAAATAAATCATTTTATTTGTAAGATTTTTTCTGTCTTTCACATCATATTCACAGCCATCACCTGAATAAAATCCATTTGCGTAAGCATTTTCAAGTATTTCACGATTTTCACTTTCATATTTTGGCAAATCAAATTTTATAAGTCTATCTCCAATTTTAAGTTCCTGTGCTCTTTTTTCTACAACTTTTTCATTTTCATCTTTAATATAAAATTTGTGATAAGGTGTTACATCTACAGTTTGAAAATTATCTGTACTAACTCTTAATAACTTTTGATCAGTTCCTGTTTTAACAACTGTAGTTTTACTCCATTCTTCTCCGTTCCATACGTGAACTTCCTCATTTTCATGTCGTACTATTTCTGTATAACCATATTCTTTTGTTAAAATTTTTGTATATGGTGCAACACATAAATTTGAAAATTTTACAGTCCCAATTTCTTTCAACGCATGTTCTCTATTCGCATTATCTTTAAAGAATAGATAAGGGTATCCGCTTTCCTTTTGCGTTTGAGAAATTTTTACAAGAAGCTCTCTTGCGTTTATTTTTTTCTTTTTAACGTTTGGATTATCAACTAATTTTTCATACATTTCGTTCATATCCATTTCATCCAGATATTGTCCATATTCAAGGAATACTGTGTGTGGATTAAACGTGTAGCAAACTTCATCTTCCATTGCCAACTGCATAAATTTATCTGGAACAATAACTCCGATTGATAATGATTTTATTCTGATTTTTTCATCTACATTTATTTTTTTACTATCCAAAAATTCATTAATGTCAGAATGGAAAACATTCAAATAAACCGCTCCAGCTCCAGCTCTTTGCCCCAACTGATTTGCATACGAAAAAATATCCTCCAAAATTTTCATAATCGGCAAAACTCCAGAAGCTCTGCCTTCCACGCCCTTTATTGATTCCCCTCTTGCCCTGATTTTAGAAAGGTTTATCGAAACTCCTCCACCAATCGAAGATAATTTCATAGACGAATCAAAAATATATCCGATTCCGCTCAAATTATCTCCCATTTCATCAAGAAAACAAGAAACAAGCTGCCCGGAACGTTTTTTCCCAGAATTTAAAAAAGTCGGCGTAGCTGGCTGATACTCCTGATTTATCAACATCAAAGCATATTCTTTCGCTTTCTCAGCATTCCCCTGTGCCAAATACAGCGAAACTGTCGCAATCCTGTCCTCATATCTTTCCAAGAATTTCTCCCCAGTGTCATCCATCAAAGCATAACTTTGATAAAATTTCGATGCACTCATAAACGAAGCAAACCTGAACTTTTTATCATAAACCAGCTTAAACACTTCCTTTATCTCATCGTGGCTATACATCTCATAAAAATTAATATAATAATCATTTTTTATCAAATATCTCATCTTTTCCTCAAGATTATGAAAAAACACCGTATTTTTATTCACATAATCTACAAAATATGAATAAACAGCCTCCTTATCCTTTTCCAGCTGAAAATCTTCCCCTTGTTTTACCATTATCTCGTTATTTAAGTATATCCATTTTTTTGCTCTTTTATCTACCATTATCCTATCTCCCATTTATTTTATTAATTATTTTCCAAATACTCGATATAATTTTTCACTTCCGTACTTGTCCCCGACAGCTCAAATTTCATTAATACTGGAATTCCGTATTTTTCCTGAATTTTATCAGCTGCTAGTGCGAAAAATTGTCCCCAGTTTCTGTTTCCGCTGG
>CAUUWI010000088.1:0-5553 GCA_963548925.1 uncultured Leptotrichia sp.
AAACTGTTAATTTAAAAAAAGAGAATGTTGACTTAGTAAATGGAATCATATTTGGTGGAAATAAAACAGAGAAAGGAATGAATAGAAAAATACCAATTCGTGATGATATTTATCCAATAATAAAAAATCTTTATGAAAATAGTCCAACAGATTATTTGATTTACAATAAAAATTGGGTATTTAAGAAAAAGCAAGATGAAAATAAGCCAATACGAGAAAATTATTTTCGTGATAAATTTAATGAAACACTTCAAATATTAGGGATAGAAAAGCACCAGACTCACGATTGCAGAAAAACATTGGCAACTTTTATGAGTAAACAGCAATTAAATGAAGTTCAAATAACAGATATATTAGGACACGAAAGTATAAATACAACAAATGACTATTATATTAAAGTAGATGAACAGGAATTAAGAAAATCAATTAACAAAATAGATTTTCTAAAGGATGTAGTATAAAAATATTATCTAAAAATCATAATTTGAACATATCGAAAAAGGTAACCAACAGGTAACCAACGGATAAGGTAAATGGTTATTTTATCAGACTTTCAATAATATATAGTAAAATATAATGATAATTGGCAATTCAGATAAAAATATTTCAAAATACCATATTATTTGGCTTTATGGCAATTTAGCATAAAAAAATATGCTACCCTTGTGATAGCATATTTAAAAAGGAGTTTTGAAGAAAAAAGTTTTCACTTTTTCTATTGGTCATTTATGATTATACATTAAAATTATTATAATAAAATTTTTTTAAACTTTTTTTTTCATTTGAAAAATAGCTTTATTTTTTATGAGATCTACAAGTTGAACCACTTGAACAGCTACAGCAATCTGTTCCACAAAGATTCTTATTTTTTTTATAGTCTTTGTAAATTTTTCTGAATACTGCAAATGCAATTAAAACTGCAATTATTCCGACAATAATTGTTTTCATCATATTTTTACTTCCTTTCAGAATTAGTATTTACATAATTAATTTTGCAACATTAAAGAATAAAATTGATACAACATAAGGTAAAATTAACAGCATTGATACTTGAAACACTAATAATTTCCAACCAAATTCCTGTTTTAATGCTCCCATTGCCACGGCACATGGGACAACAAGAAGAACGTATAGCATAAATGAATAGGCTCTTATTGGGCCGTATTTGTCATTCCATAGATTTCTGATTGCTGGAACAATATTTCCTCCTGCATCTTCATCAAGCTCTTCCTGATTTTTCATTTCCAATGTTGCAATTTTGAATGTTGCGACGTGTCCCAAAGATTTTATAGAATCAATTACAGCATTTCCTAATCCAATTCCTTGATCTTTTAAATCACCTAAGAAATTATATTCTTGTTTCTCATCATCTTCTTGCGATAACAAAATTTGTCCTAAAAATCCTACAACAGTTTCTTTTGCGATGATACTTGGTACAATGGAAGCCACAGGTTCCCATCTATCACCAAAACCAGTTGGCTTGAATACAGGCTGTACCACTTTTGCCGCTTGTCCTAAGTATGAATTTTCAGCATCTCCTTTATTTGGGAAATATTGGAAAAACCAGATAATTAGTAAAATTCCTAAAATTATTGTAGTTGCTTTTTTTACATAGGCAAAAGTTTTTACTTTCATATTGTTCCATACAACTTTTGCACTCGGTAATCTGTATGGAGGCAACTCTATCAACAATTCTGTATTATTTCCCTTGAAGTAATTAAATCTTTTTAGTATAAATGCTACAAAAAGAGCCATAAATACTCCAAAAAGATAAATTGAAACGACAACTAAGGCTGCGTGTTTACTGAAAAATGCCGCTGCAAGCAATGAATAAACTGGAAGTCTTGCACCACAAGACATAAATGTAGCAATAACTCCTGTCAGTCTTCTTGTTTTCTCGTCTTCCAGCGTTCTTGTTGAATAAATCGCAGGAACTGTACATCCAAATCCGATTAACATTGGGATAAATGCTTTTCCTGAAAGTCCAACTTTTGTCATCATTTTATTCAAAATAAACGCTACACGTGCCATATATCCACTTTCTTCAAGAATCGCCATAAAAAAGTATATAAAGAACATAAGTGGCACAAATGTTAATACTGAACCTACACCTGCCAAAATTCCGTCCAGCACAAAGCTGCTTAACCAGTCAGGTACACCTTCAATAGCGTGTCCCACATATTTTATGACAAAATCGCTGAAAAAACCGTCAATCCAGTCAATAAACGGCGAACTTCCGTCAAATACAATAACAAACACTGCATAAATTATAGCAAGAAATGCGATTCCGCCGAAAAATTTATTTAAAAGTATCTTGTCAATTTTATCTGTCAATGCGAATTTATCCCCAGTACCTCTTTTTAAGTTTGCTGAAATAATTCCCCGGACAATTCCATACCTTGCCCTTGCCAGAACATCTTCAGGCATAATTCCATAATGTTCTTCAAGATTTTTTTTCTCAGCATTTCCAATATCTGACAAATTAATTTCAAATTCATTTTTCACTCTTGCCAACACATTTGTATCATTTTCCAAAATTTTGATTACAAGCCAGTCAAGTGGATATTTCTTCAAAATTTTTTCATAAGATTTATCATTTTTCAATTTATTTTTCAAGGTTTCAATATTACTTTCGATTTCCTTGTTAAATAGAAGCCTGTGCTGTTTACTTTTTAATGAATTTTGTTTTGAAATTTCAACTACTTTTTCCATAAGTTTGTCTACACCATGCCCAGATTTTCCACTTGTAAAGACTACTGGGATGCCAAGTTGTTTTTCAAATCTTTCTACATTCAGCTCATAACCAATTCTTTTAAATTCATCCTCAAAGTTAAGTGCCATAACGATTGGAATGCCAAGTTCCTTTAACAGTGCAGTTAAATAAATATTTTTCTCAAGCGATGTCGAATCCATAACATTGATTACCACATCAACTTTTTCATCTAGCAAAAAATCCCTTGAAACACGTTCTTCAGGCGTATTTATTGATAAATTGTAGATTCCTGGCAAATCGATAAGTTTTATATCTTCATTGTCTATCTTAAAAGAAACTTCTTTTTTCTCAATTGTTACTCCCGGCCAGTTTCCTATCTTTAAACTTGCATGCGAGATTTGGTTAATCAAGGCAGTTTTTCCTACATTGGGATTTCCGACAAATGCTACGTTTATCATTTTACCACCTCAATTTGAATGTGATTTGCTAAATTTGTGCTGATTACGATTTTAGTTTCCACCGTCTTTATGAGAATATTTCCATTTGCGATGTTTTCAATTGTACATGCATCTCCTCTGCAAACTCCAAGACTCAGTAACCGTGTGTCCAATTTTCGCTCGTCAATATCTTTTAACAGAAATTTCTCCCCGACTTTACCTTCCACTAATGTCATTTCAGATTCTCTCCTCTCATTTTATATATTTTTAGATTTACAAAAATATTTGTACATAAATTCTTTTACTATTAACTTTTTTATAATTATTTCAAATATGTAACAAATATTATGTTTATCAAAAGTTTTAATCATCAAAGTAATTTTATACCTTTTTAAAAAATAATGCAAGTTTTTTTTCTTTAGTATGAAGTATTTAGAAAATTCTAATTATTACGTTTATAAAAAAATAAAAAAAGAAGCGATCTTGAAATATATGCGTACTTCATTGATATTGAACCAATAAAATTAAAACAGGTTTTTCCTTAAAATAGTCATAATTTTTAAGTTTAGTTTTAAACCAGTTTTAGTATGCTTTGTATCTCAAAATGCTTCTTCACAATTAATAATTATCTTAATTTAAGTTGTTTTTATTTTGCTTTTATAGCTTTTGGTAACTGTTCATATTCCATTTGTGACAATATTCCAAACCAATTTGTAGAACCTCCATCTGATAATGCAATATGTGTAAACCAACTATCCTTTGTTGCACCGTGCCAATGTTTTACATCTTTAGGAATATTTATTACATCTCCTGGATGTAATTTCACCGCTTCTTTTCCATCTTCTTGATACCATCCATGTCCATCTGTAACCAGTAATATTTGTCCATTTGAATGTGAATGCCAGTTGTTTATGACTCCTGGTTCAAATACTACATTATAAATTCCTATCTTTGAGGTATCTATCGGTAATGCTAGAGGTTTTAAATAAGTTTTTCCATTAAAATATTTTGCATAAGCCTCGTTATATTCACCTTTGCCAAATAAACTGCTTACAGGATCTGCTGTTCCATCTTCTGCATAAATTTCCTTCAAAAGTCCAAATACTGCCCATGCTTTCGGCCATCCCACATAAAATCCTAAATGAGTTATTGTTTCCGACAGTTCTTCACGTGTTACCCCGTTTTCCAACGCATTTTTTAAATGAAATTTTAGAGATGTGTCAAGAATTCCGCTTGCCATAAGCCCTGTAACTGTAATCAGACTTCTGTCTCTTGCCGACAATTTGTCTTCTCTTGCCCACACTTCCCCAAACAGAACATCGTCATTCAATTCTGCAAATTTTGGTGCAATACCACCTAACAAATCTCTTCCTGCTGTAATTTTTTTACTCATTTCATTCACCTCTATTTTTAAATTTTTTAATTTCAATTTTTTAAGATTTTACATTTAACATTTAATTCCAGTTTTAAAAATATTTGAACATACTTTATAATTTTTTCGTCCAATTTCTTATACTTTTCAGACTCTCGTTTCACTCAAATCTTTTTCCAGCCTCAATGTTTAAGTTAGAATAAGTTTTTTTCATAAAATCAGTAGAACCGTCGACACCGCTTCCGCCAGAAGTTATAAAAGTAATTATTCTTTTTCCGTTTAAATTATGTTTTTCAATAAAAGTTTGAATAATACGTGGTGGAATGTACCACCAGACTGGGAATCCAACAAACACAGTATCATAGTCATCAATATTTTTTACTGTATTTTCAATTTCTGGACGGCATAAATCATCATTCATTTCTATAGAACTTCGACTTTTCTTATTATTCCAATTCAAATCCTCCGAAGTATATGCAATTTTTGGTTTTATTTCAAACAAATCCCCATTTGCTACTTGTGCCAGTTTATCCGCTATTTTTTGTAGTTCCAGTTGCTGAAAAATAAGCTACTAATATTTTGTTCATATTTATCACTCCTTAAATTTTATTTTTCATAAATCAAATCATTTTGAGTAACCAAGAATTTTTGTTTGTAATTTTATTTTACTCCAATTTTTTGTTTATATCAAATACTTATTTTTTATTCTAAGAAACACTTTTTATGTATTATAATTTAAATTAATTATTAAAAAATTATTTTAAATATCAAATTATATTTATTTCAATATTATAAAATGTCGAAAAATGTACTAAAAATCAATGCTAATTAATTTTGATTTATAAATTTTTTATAAAAGGCTTGAAAATCCGAAAAAATATGGTATACTGATACTATCAGGTTATTCACTTTTTATTTTCATAGATTGTATAATATTGCAACAAACTTAAAAAAGTTAAAATTATATAAAGTGAATATAAAAAAAATATTTTATTTAGAAGGAGGTTCAAAATGGTAGGAATTATCATTGC
>CAUUWI010000089.1:0-5419 GCA_963548925.1 uncultured Leptotrichia sp.
AGATATTCAGACACTCCGCCACCTTCGTGTCCAAAAATAAACGCATTATTTTCGCGTAATTCAATTTTTTCATAGGAAATCGAATCTTCGTGTAAAGCAGTCGCTATTTTTAAATAATTTTTATTATTCAAAAATTCCACAATTTTTTCAGGTGTTTCATAAATTATGTTTAATTTAAAAATCCCGCTCATTGTAGCACGTACTGTCTTTGGGTTATAAACATCTACTGAACCCTTTGTCAGAATTAAATTCTGAAAGTTTGCAGCAATCATTGTTCTAATGATAGTTCCAGCATTTCCTGGATCCTGAATATCATCTAGAATTACAACATCTCCCTGTATATCCTCAATTGTATCTAAATTTTTAGAATACAGGAATATTATTCCCTGACTATTTTCCTGAGTTGAAACTTCATCAAACAGATTATCCTTCAAAATTGTCAAGTTATCATGTCTAGAAATTTCATATTTTTCATCAAAATATTCAAATTTCGATTCCTTTACAATAATTTTATTAAAATTAATATTCTCATTTAAAAACTTTTCGCCTTCAGCCTTAAAAATACTGTTTTCATCACGATACTTCTTTTTATCCAGCTTTTTCAACAATTTATAAAATTTGTTATCTGGACTTGCTATTACATCTCTCATTTTATATTTTCCACTTTCCACTTATTTAAAAGTACAAAAATCCCAATCTATTCAATTCATCAAGCTCAATTTTAGAGGGATTTCTGTATAATTTAAAATATTTATGTTTAATTATTGTTCACAACTGTCTGTGTATTTATAAATTTTATTTTTATCTTTTATTATATCTTCACCATCTATAGTAAATGCTGCAAAGCTTTCAACATCTGCACCTTTAACTTCCTTAGTTCCACAATATACTTTATTTTTATCTTTTGCATAACCTGCCATATATTGTACAAATGATGGAATATCAGCATTTTCAACTTTAGACAAAATATTATTTGGAGTTAATTTAGCTAATCCATTAAAATAATAAACTCCATTTTTATCTTGAAAATAACCAGTATAATTTAAATTAGTTAATTCATAAAAACCTTTATTAGAATATTTAAAGGACTTGCTGTCAAAGTTTAAAGGTACTATTTCATAGTTTTCCTTTCCTATTTTCCCTTTCAAATAATAAACGTTATTTTTATCTTTTAAGAAAGAAATAAAATCTTCATGATTTTTAAATACAAATTCGTTTCCAACAAATTCAAATCCATCTGAACTTATACCTTTAATTTTATTTCCATAATAATAAACATTGTTTTTATCTTTTGAAAATTCACTATTCAAAATCTCAAAACTATTTCTATCTGCACCCGCTATTTTTTTCAAGCCCATTTTATACAATTCATTTTCGTAATACACATTATTTTTATCATGGAAATAATTTTCCCAGTAATCAAATATTTCAAAAGTTTTAGAATCTACTTTAGGATTTTTTACAACAGCTGTTTTTACACTTTTCAGCTCACCAGTTTCTTCATCAAATACGTCAATAAGTTTATATATATTTTTATTATCATTTAAAAAATTAATCGGTAAATTTGGTCTATTATCAAGCCTTGTAACTTTAAAGCCATTTGAACTTATATCATTTAATTTTCTTCCTGCGTAATAAACATTTTTCTTATCATAGGAAAAAGCATTTTCATCTGCGATAACAAAGCTATCTTTATCTACATCCTGTAACTGCACAACATTATATCCTGCATAATAAACATTATTTTTGTCTTTTGAATATCTAGTATCTTTTTCCATTACTTCAAAAGTATCCTTATCAGCATTTTTTATTGCCTTGAAATATCCATATTTTTCATCTGATGTTACTACATATATATTTTCATCATCTTTTCCATAAAGAATGTACTTATCATCTGAAATTTTTATTGGTTCAAACTTTTCAGGATTTTTTATATTCACTTTTTCTCCCAAATAATACATTTCATTTCCATTTTTAACCAAATTATTATCCAAAACTTTAAAATCTTTTTCATTTATTTTCCCAAGATTTTTAACATCTCCAAAGTAATAATACAGGGTATTCTTATCTCTGGCATAATTTGTTTCAGGAATTCTTCTAAAAGTTTGAGGATCTGCACCTTTTATAATGTCTACTGTCGCATACACATTTTTATCATCCTTTGAATACATTCCATCCGAAATTATTTTAAATGTTTTTGGATTCGCACCTTCAATTTTTTCTCCTGAATAATAGACTGAATTTTTGTCTTTTGCATGACTATGATCTCCCTCCAGAACTACAAACGAATTTACATCTGCACTTAAAATTTTATCTGAATTATAAAATACATTTTTATCATCTTTTGAATAATATTGACTCAAAACTTTTATTGTTTTTGGATTTGCCCCGTTTATTTTCTGAATCCATTCGTTAATTGGACTGTAAACATTATTTTTATCTTTTGAATAATTGTTTGGTAGCACTTCAAAAGTTTTACTGTCCACATCTTCAAACGATTTATTTCCCAAAAAATAAACGCTTTTATTATCTTTTGCATATTTATCATTCAATATTTTAAATGTGTTCAAATCCACATTTTCAACTTTAAATCCTGAATCATCTTCTTTACCATATTTATAATAAATTTCATTATCTTTTTTCACATATTCTGCCATTCCTAAATTAGCTAAAATAAATATTCCTAATACAACTTTAAAAAATTTAGCCTTCATAAATTTCTTTCAACTCCTTTTACAAATAATTTATTCAATAAATGTTTAAAAATATTTAAAACTCTTCAAAATTGAACTAGATAATTTAAAAGAATTTTAGTAAGATAATTATGATTTTCTAAATTCTTTTTTAAAGCAGTTTTACCAAAATATAAATAAAATAATTTTTATCCTTTATTCACAATTATTTTCATAAGTCCTATTCTTATCTTTAACTACAATTCCCTCATCTGCATAAAATATAACAAAACTTTCTGCATCTGCACCTTTAACTTCCTTATTTTTACAATACACTCTATTCCTATCTTTTGAATATCCAAATTGAAGTTCCCTGAATGTCGGAACATCTACGCCTTCTATTTTAAAAAATAGTTTATTTTGGATATCCTCAGTTTTCTCGGTGTCCAATTTTTCTAAATTTGAATAACCAAAATAATAAATCCCGTTTTTATCTTTAAAATATCCACTGTGTTTATGAACAGACTTAAAGGAATTGCTATCAAAATTTAAAGGTATAAGTTTATATTTTTTTTCTTCATTTTTAGCTTTCAAAAGATAAACATTATTTTTATTTTTAAAAATTATAGCATTTTCATCTAAAATTTCAAATCCATCAGAATTTACGCCTTCCAATTTATTTCCATTATAATAAATATTCCTGTTATCTTTTCCAAAGTCTGATTCCAAACTTACAAAACTGTTACTGTCAGCTGCTTCCAGTTTTTTCAATTCTTTGCTAAAATCCGCATCATAATAATAAACAGTATTTTTATCTCTATAATAAGTATCAAAGTTTTTATTTATCACTTCAAAACTTTTAGTATCCACTTTTGGATTTTCTATGGTAACTAATTTAGTTTTTGCAATTTTACCACTATCTTCATCAAAAATAGTAATCAACTTATATAAATTTTTATTGTCAGTCAGGAAATAGAAAGATTCATTTTTATTATTCAAATCTATAATTCTAAATTCATTAGAATTTATTCCGTTTATCTTTTTTCCCATAAAATATACGTTATTTTTATCATAAGAAAAGTCATTATCATTTTCTTGAATAACGAAACTATCTTTATCAGCACTTTCCAGCTTTATAGTATTATCCCTTGTAAAATAAATATTATTTTTATCTTTTGTATACATATTATTTTTCATTACTTCAAAAGAATTTACATCTGCATTTTTTATTATTTTGCTTGAATAAGTTTCATCAAATTTTGTTGATTTTGAAATTACATACACATTTTTATTGTCTTTTCCGTAAATTAAATTTGGAACGTTATAATACTTGCTCAAAATTATTTCAAAAGTTTCTGGACTTTTTATATTCAGTTTTTCCCCTTCTGCAAAAATTCTATTCCCATTTTTTACCACGTCAATTCCACCAGAATACAAAATTTTAAGATTTTTCTTATCAATTTTATCAATTTTCAATTCCCGATAGTAAAGATTATTTCTGTCCTTTGAATAATAAGTTGTTCCGGAAAGCCTTTCAAAAGTTTTCAAATCAGCCTCTTTTATTTTTCGGCCTCCAATAAAGATACCATTTTTATCTTTTGAATACATTTGAACAAGATCGCTAGGCTCTAAAATGACTTCAAAAGATTTTGCATCAGCTCCTTTTATTTTTTCACCAAGATAATAGACATTATTTTTATCTTTTCCATAAGCTCCATTTTCTTCTATTACTTCAAAAGTAGCCGCATCGGCATTTTTTATCTTCTGTCCAAAATTCAGAAATACATTTTTATCATCCTTCAAATAAACCTGATTTAATATTTTTATTGTATCAGGATTCGCATCCTTTATTTTATCAGAGCCACTGTACACATTATTCTTGTCTTTTGCGTAATAATCAGGCATTATTACCTGAAATGTACTTTTATCAACATCATATATCGGCGTTCCAGCATAATAAATATTATACTTGTCCTTTGAATAACCTTGATCAATTACCTCAAAACTATTCAAATCCTGAACATATTCAACTTCAAGAAAACTTCCTCCAATATACAGTTTACCATTATTTCTAAAATACAAAAGTTTGTCCTTATTTCTATAAAGTTTGAAATCTTTCGGATTTATCTCCATTTTTTCATCATAATTATAAATATATTTTTCATCTTTTCCATTGACTTCCCCAATTACCTGAAAAGTCTTAACATCAGCATCTATTAACTTCTTATCAAGATAAAAAACACTTTTCCCATCTTTCCCATAAACATCATTTAATTTTACAAATGTCTTAAAATCCGCATTTTCTACTTTTCTCTCATCAGCCTGCTCCGTTTCATCCTTATAGTAAACAGCATTATCTTTTTTTATATATTCAGCCATTCCCAAATTTGCCACAAGAAAGATAAGCATTACAATTTTAAAAAGTTTGCTTTTCATAAAATTTCCTCCAACTCCTTTTATAAACAATTTATCAAAAAACATTTAAAAATATTTAAAACTTTTCAAAATTAAATCAGATAATTAAAAAGAATTTTAGCAGGATAATTATGATTTCTAAATTATGTTTTAAAGCAATCTTACCAAAATATAACTCAAAATAATTTTTACTTGTCACTCACATTCATTTTTATAAATCCTATTTTTATCCTTAACTACAACTCCCTCATCTTCCCGCACGACAGTAAAGCTTGGTACATCTACCCCTTTAAATTCCTTATATTCACAATAAGCTCTATTCTTATCTTTGG
>CAUUWI010000090.1:0-5309 GCA_963548925.1 uncultured Leptotrichia sp.
ATCTGAAGCCAGATTATTTGGAAAAATCACAGGCGGAAAGGGATAAGAAATAATGTTGAAAAATTTTTTTAAATTTGGGAAAAAGAAAAAAAATGAGGAACAGAAAAACACTTTAGAAAATCAGATAGAAAAGGAAATTGAGGACAGTCAAAGTGAAATAGATAAAATTAAAGTTGAAACTGAAAGGGAGATAAAGGAAGCTGCTGAAGAAATTTTAAGAAAAAAATCTGAAGACGAAAAAAAAGATACCAAAAAATTAAAGATAAAAACAGAAAAACCTGAAGAAAGTAAACTGGAAATCGAAGATTCTTTAGAAAAGACAAAAAAGAAACCTAAGTTAAAGCCGTTAAAAGACAGACTGGCAACTCCGAAAAAAGGATTTTTTGGGAAATTAAAGGAGATGCTTTTAGGAAAAACAATAAATGACGATTTATACGAAGAGTTGGAAGAACTGCTGATTCAATCGGATATTGGAATGAATATGACAATGCAGCTAGTACAAGAACTGGAAAGCTCAGTTTCACGAAAAAAACTTAAAACGTCGGAACAAATTTATGATGAATTGAAGGAACTTTTGAAAGCCAAATTAATTTATAATGATGAAGAAAATACGAAATTAAAATTAAAAAATGGGAAGTTGAATATTCTTTTAGTTGTAGGAGTAAACGGTGTTGGAAAAACTACGTCAATTGGTAAAATTGCAAAAAAATTAAAAGATAGCGGAAAAAAAGTCATTATTGGGGCTGGAGATACTTTTAGGGCAGCTGCTATTGAGCAAGTTGAGGAATGGGGAAAACGGACTGGAGTGGAAGTTGTAAAGCAGGCACATGGAAGTGATCCGGCGGCTGCAATTTTTGATACGGTAAGAACTGCCAAAAATCGTGGATTTGATGTGGCAATACTGGATACTGCTGGAAGGCTTCACAATAAACGTGATTTGATGAAGGAGCTTGAAAAAATAAATAAAATTATACGTGAACAGTCGGGAGAAGCTGACTTTGAAACATTGCTTGTAATTGATAGTACGACTGGACAGAATGGGTTGGAGCAGGCTAGAATATTTAATGAAATTGTAGATTTGACAGGAATTATATTGACAAAGTTTGACGGGACGGCAAAAGGTGGGATTATTTTCCCAATAACGTCGGAACTGAAAAAGCCGATTAAATTTATCGGAGTCGGAGAGGGAATTGAAGACTTGCGTGAATTTGATAAAAAAGAATTTGTAGAAGCTATGTTTGATTAAAATAATAAATAATAAATAAGGAGATAAAAATTGTTATGAACACATTGATGGAAACTTTGAAAGAAAAAGCAAAAACATTGAATAAGACGATTATTTTGCCAGAGTCAGAAGATGAAAGAGTATTAAAAGCGACTGAAAGAATTATTACGGAAGGAATTGCAAAAATAGCTCTGGTTGGGGATGAAAAAAATTTAAAGGAAAAAGCGGCAAAAATTGGAGTTTCATTGAAAGAAGCGATATTTTACAATCCTAATTCGTGTGCTACAATTGATGCGATGTCAGAACTTTTGAAAAAAAGAAGGGCAAAGAAAGGTATGACATTTGAGACAGCAAAGGCGATACTTATGTCAGATCCAAGATACTTTGCGGCGATGCTGGTTCATCAAGGAAGAGTGGATGGAATGGTGGCAGGTTCAAATTCTCCCACAGCACATGTCTTAAGAGCTGCAATTCACGTAGTTGGACCTAAACCTGGATTAAAAACTGTATCAAGTTCATTTGTTATGATAACAAATACGCCCGAGTTTGGAGATAGTGGAACATTTATTTTTTCAGATGGTGGGGTAATTCCTAATCCTACAGCTATGCAACTTGCAGATATTGCCATTTCTGCAGCGGAAAAAGCTAAATTTACTGCTGGAATAAAGGAACCAAAAGTAGCATTTCTGTCATTTTCTACAAAAGGAAGTGCTGATGGAGTGTCTGTAAGTAAAGTAAGAGAAGCCATAGAAATTCTAAAAGTCAGAAATGTTGATTTTGATTTTGATGGGGAATTACAGCTGGATGCTGCAATTATTCCTGAAGTGGCAGCTGCAAAAGCACCTGATTCTAAGGTAGCAGGACAAGCAAATGTGTTGATTTTTCCTGATTTGGATTCTGGAAATATTGGATATAAATTGACACAAAGATTGGCAAAAGCAAAAGCATTGGGACCGTTAATTCAAGGATTGGCAAGACCAGTTCATGATTTATCGAGAGGATGTAGTGTGGAAGATATTGTTGAAGTTGTGGCGATTACGGCTGTGGAATCTGAAATGTAATTTTTTTGTATAAAAATCATTTTAAACCTAAACAAAAAATATTTAGTAGCTTGATATATCTATTCGATAACTATATGAGTTTATAAATATGATGAAATGAACATTAGTTGCAAGAGGTTAAGACCTTTGTCAGAAATAAAAGATAACAATCATTTTAAAAATAAAAATATAAATTTGGAGGAAATAAATGAAAATTTTAGTAATAAATTGTGGAAGTTCATCTGCAAAATTTGAACTTATTGATATGACTAATGAAAAATCACTAGCTAAAGGGAATTGCGAGAGGATAGGAATTGCAAATCCGATTTTTAGTTATAAAAACTTAATAACTGGAGAAAAAATTAGTGAATTGGAGATTCCTATGAAAAATCATACGGTTGCGGTGGAATTGATATTAAAGACGCTCCAAGATGAAAAAATAGGAGTAATATCAAGCACAGATGAAATTGACTCGATAGGGCATAGAATTGTCCACGGTGGAGAATATTATGAAAAATCTGTACTTGTAGATGATGAAGTTATAAAAAATCTTGAAGAAATCGCACCGCTTGCACCACTACACAATCCAGCCCATATAATGGGAATAAAAGTTATTCAAAAATTACTTCCTGGAAAGAAAAATGTAGTAGTATTTGATACTGCATTCCATCAAACAATGCCAGCAAAGGCATATATGTATCCTTATCCTTATGAAGATTACACAGAATTGAAAGTTAGAAAGTACGGTTTTCATGGGACTTCCCACAGATATGTAAGTGAAGTGGCACAAAAAATGTTAGGTAAAAAAGATTCTAAAATTATAGTTTGTCATCTTGGGAATGGTGCGAGCATTTCAGCGGTTCAAAACGGTAAAGTTGTAGATACATCAATGGGAATGACACCTCTTGCCGGAGTTATGATGGGAACTAGAACTGGAGATGTCGACCCTGCCTCTGTTATTTATATTATGAGAAAAAGAGGAATATCTTTAGATGAAATGAATAACAGAATGAATAAAAAATCTGGAATTTTGGGAATGATAGGAACTAGTTCAGATTTTCGCGATTTAGATGCAGCTAAAAAGGCTGGGGATGAAAAGGCTGTTTTAGCTTATGATATGTTCTGTTATAGAATTCAGCTTTATATTGGAGCTTATGTTGCGGCAATGAATGGTGTTGATGCTATTGCATTTACAGGTGGAATTGGAGAAAATTCAGTTGGGGCGAAACAACATATCTGTGAAGCACTTTCATATTTTGGAATCGAACTGGATAAAGAAAAAAATGAACAAAGATTGCCAGGAAATGTTGAATTGTCGACAAAAAATTCGAAAATTAAGATTTACAAGATTGAAACGGCTGAAGAACTTGTAATTGCAAGAGATACTTACAAATTGACAAAAGAATAGTTTTATTAATAGCCAAACCTTCGAGTTTGGCTTTACAATAATTTAGACAAATAAATAGAAATGAAAGGAAAAACAATGGCGACATTAAATATAATTTACTATACTGGAACAGGAAATACACAAGATATGGCAAAATATATAGGTGAAGGTGCAGAAAGTGTTGGAGTGTCTGTAAAGCTGTTAAATGTGGAAGAAGCTGATGAAACTGTAATAGATGCTGATTTTATCGCATTTGGCTCACCAGCTGGAGGAGCAGAGGAAGTTGCACCTGAAATGATAGAGTTTATCGAAGGAATAAAAGATAAAATTGCTGGAAAAACAGTTGGGTTATTTGGCTCTTATGACTGGGGACAAGGTGGATGGATGGAAACTTGGCGTGAAGAAATGATAAATGAAGGTTTTTCTATTGTAAATAATGGACTTATCATTCATCTAGCTGTTGATGATGATGAAAAAATTGAAAAATGTAGAGAATATGGAAAAGCAATTGTTGGATAGTGCATCAAAGTAAACTTTTGATAAAATAAGAAAATTGAATAAAATATCATAATTTTGGAATAAAAGTTTACTATAAATTGCTTATTTAGTTACAAATTGGAGGAAAATTTGGGAAATTTATTAATACAGCTTGCTATAATGGTTTTTGTTGGAACGCTTATAGGATGGTTTACAAATTATTTGGCAATAAAGCTGTTATTTAGACCTTACAAGGAAGTAAACTTACTATTTTTTAAAATACAGGGATTAATTCCTAAAAATAGAGACAGAATTTCAGAAAATCTTGCTGAAACAATTGAGAAGGAACTTATTTCGGTAGAACACATTACAGCGAAGTTAAAAGATAGTGATGTTATTAATGATGAAGTTTTAGATAAGTTATTGGATAAAATTATAGGAGAAAAGCTGAAAAAAAGTGTATTAGAAAAAAATCCTTTATTAAAAATATTTTTAAACGATTCATTAATTGAAAAAATAAAATCATATTTTAAAAAATCAATTTTGGAAAATAAAGAGGAAATAGTGGAAGAAATCATAAAAATTGCAGAAGATAAAATAGATTTTAAAGAAATCATGCTGGAAAAAATGAAAAGTTTTTCATTAAAAGAAATGGAAAAAATTATTTTATCTGTTTCTAAAAATGAACTGAAACATATTGAGATTATTGGTGGGGTATTAGGAGGAGTAATTGCATTATTTCAATTTTTAATAATGCTATTACTAAAACAAATATAAAATTTAAAATTTTTGTTGTAAGTTATTTTGGTTAATAAATATTTATTTCATAAAATTTAAATAAATATAAATAGAGTAGAATATTTAAAAAATTAATTTACAAATAGTAGAAGTTTAAGTGAATAAATAAAGAAAAAATGTTAAGGAGAAGGAATGAATGAGGAAAGAATATTGGAACCTAAAGAATTAGGGGAGGACAATATTCAAAGAAGTTTACGGCCAAAAACTTTTAAGGAATATATTGGTCAGCAGGATTTGAAGGAAAAAATGAATATTTTTATAAAAGCTGCGAAAATGAGAAAAGAACCGTTAGATCATATTTTGTTATATGGGCCTCCGGGGCTTGGGAAAACAACGCTTGCAGGAGTTATTGCCACAGAGATGGGAGTAAATTTGAAAGTTA
>CAUUWI010000091.1:0-5163 GCA_963548925.1 uncultured Leptotrichia sp.
CAGCAACAGCCTGCCCGACAGGAATTGCCCATACTTATATGGCGGCAGAAGCACTAAAAAAGGCAGCTGATGAAATGGGAATAAACATAAAAGTTGAAACAAATGGTGCAGATGGTAGAAAAAATGTCTTGACTGATGAAGATATTAAAAAAGCTACCGGTGTAATTTTGGCAATTAACAGAAATATCGAAGTTGACAGATTTGATGGAAAACCGTTAATTCAAGTGGAAGCAAAAGAAGGAATTAACAATGCAAAAGCATTAATTCAACAGGTTTTAGATGGAAAAGCTCCTATTTTCCATGCAAGCGGTTCAAAAACTGCAGATTCTTCTGAATCATCTTCATCTGAGAAAAAAGGACTTTACAAACACTTATTAAGTGGAGTTTCATATATGCTTCCGTTAGTAATAAGTGGAGGAATTTTGATAGCACTGGCATTTTTAGTTGATACATTATCTGGTAATGGTGGAGCTGGAGCAGAATATGGTTCTAAAGCACCGCTAGCTAAAATGTTAAAAGATATTGGCGGACAGGCATTTGGATTGTTTGTTCCAGTATTAGCTGGATATATTGCTTACAGTATTAGTGAAAGAGCGGCATTAGCGGCAGGACTAGTTGCAGGAGCTATTGCAACAGCTGGTGGTTCTGGATTTATTGGTGCATTGCTTGGTGGATTTTTAGCTGGATATGTTGTACAAGGTTTAGTAAAAGCATTATCAGGTATGCCAAGATCTTTAAGCGGATTGAAAATGATATTATTGTATCCAGTTTTATCAGTATTAATCACAGGTGTAGCAATGGTACTTGTTATAAATCCATTTGCAGCAATAATTAACAATGGTTTAAATGCTTGGTTAAATGGAATGTCTGGTTCAAGCGCTGTTCTATTAGGTGCAGTTCTTGGTGGAATGATGGCTATTGATATGGGAGGCCCTGTAAATAAGGCAGCCTATGTATTTGGTTCTGGAACATTGGCAGCTACAATGACATCTGGTGGAAGTTTACCAATGGCAGCAGTTATGGCTGGTGGAATGGTTCCTCCAATCGCAATCGCATTAGCATCAACATTATTTAAAAATAAATTTACTGCACAAGAAAGAGAAGCAGGACTTACAAACTACATTATGGGATTCTCATTCATCACAGAAGGTGCAATCCCTTATGCAGCGGCAGATCCAACAAGAGTAATACCAGCAAGTGTCGTAGGTTCAGCAATCGCAGGAGCATTAACAGGACTATTTAATATAAAAATACCTGCTCCACATGGTGGAATCCTAGTAATGGCATTAAGTAACAACTTCTTCCTATACTTAGTAGCAGTCATAATTGGAAGTATTGTTTCGGCTATTGTTTTAGGAGCATTAAAACCTGTCATAAAAGAAGGATAAAATTTTAAATATATTTTAATTTAACAATATTTAGCAAGAAGTCTCCTTCTTCTATAAGTGGGAGATGAATTGCAGAATATAGCTTGAAATAACAGCTCTTATATAGTATAATATTCATAGTCAGGGCAGGGACTGCCCGAAGAGCTTGGTAAATATATTTGGCTAGTAAAAACAGATACTTCCTAAGAAGCTCTCTCTTCTACAAGTGGGAGTAGTTCACAAACAAAATAAAAAACCGTCTTGTTTGATTAATTCATTTAAAACGGTTTTTTTATTTAATATTAAATATATTTTTTTAATAGTTCTATTAATTCTTCTCTGCTAATTTTCCCTTCTACTAATTCAACTATATATGTTTCCATGTCAGTTATATATAAATCTATTTTTTCTCTATAACCATTGATTGAAAGAAAATATGCTCCACACATTAATGCAGTTCTTTTGTTTCCATCATTGAAAAAATGATTTTTAGATATGCTAAAAATTATATATGATAATTTTTCTAAAAATGTCGGATAATATAAATCATTCTGCACAAAATCACATACTTGACTAATTCCGCCTTCATCTTTAAAACCAAGCAATCCACCACTTTTTTTTAAGACTTTTTCATGAATCAAAGCTACGTTTTCAATATCAAAATATCTAATCATTATTTATCACGTAACCTTCTCAAAACATCTATGTGTTCATCCATTTTTTTATCCAAAAATTCCATATTATCAACTAATATTTTTTTATTTTTTCTATTTTCTTCAATTTCAATATAATTTTTTAGCATTTTAGTTACTATATTGGCTTCATCGCCTCCACTTTCTTTTAATACTTTCTGAAAATTATTAATTAAATTACTGTCTAATTCTACTGAATAAATCATACTACCAACTCCCTTTCCTTCTTTTATGAATAAATCCTTTACAAATGAATTATATCATATTTTTTATTTAAAGGAAATAATAAACTCACTAAAAATTTTTTTAATTATTTAACTTTAAAAAACTTCAATCTCAAAGCATTTCCCAAAACCGACACCGAACTAAATGACATTGCAAAAGCTGCAATCATCGGGTCTAACTTCGGTCCATTGAAAAATGCATAAAATATTCCAGCTGCAAAAGGGATTCCAAGTATGTTGTAAAAGAATGCCCAGAATAAATTTTCCTTTATATTTGTAATTGTTGCCTTGCTTAATGCAATTGCTCCTGCCACATCCCGCAAATCGTTTCTAATTAAAACAATATCAGCTGATTCTATAGCCACATCTGTTCCATTTCCTATCGCAATTCCTACATTTGCTTGGGCTAATGCTGGCGAATCGTTGATTCCATCTCCGACCATTGCGACAAATTCATCTTTTTCCTGAAGCTCCTTTATTTTTTGAGATTTTTGATAAGGCAGAACTTCTGAAATTACATCATCAATTCCTACTTGCTTTGCTATAAATTCCGCAGTTTTTTCATTATCTCCTGTAAGCATTATTGTTTTAATTCCCATTTTTTTCAATTTTTCAATGGCTTCTTTGCTTGTTTCCTTAATGACATCGGCAACTGCAACAATTCCTGCCAATTCATTGTCAATCGAAATATACATTGGAGTTTTTCCTTCATTTGACAAAATATTATAGTCTTTTTGAGAAATTTTCACATCAATTTTTTTATTTTCCATTAATTTTTTATTTCCAATTTGAATTTCCTTGCCTTCAAAAGTCGCACGAATCCCATAACCTGGCATTGCCCTAAATTTTTCATAAGGCTTAATTTCAATATTTTTACCCTTTGCCTCATTTACAATCGCTTCTGCCAGCGGATGTTCAGAATCATTTTCCACACTTGCGGCAATTTTTAAAAGTTCATCTTCCTTATAATTTCCATAAGCAATCAAATCAGTTAATACAGGCTTTCCTTTAGTAATTGTTCCTGTTTTATCAAATACAATCGTTTTAATTTTGTATGTTGTTTCAAGAGCTTCTCCACTTTTAATGAGAATCCCGTTTTCAGCACCTTTTCCAGTTCCAACCATTATTGATGTCGGAGTCGCAAGTCCCAATGCACACGGACATGCAATTACAAGCACGGCGATAAAAAACGACAATGCAGTAACTAATCCACTTCCGCTCACAAACCAGGCAACTCCTGTAATTATCGCAATTCCAATAACAATCGGCACAAAATACGCCGCCACAACATCAGCCATTCGTGAAATTGGAGCTTTCGACCCTTGCGCTTCCTCAACTAGCTTTATAATTTGTGATAAAACTGTATTTTTCCCAATTTCAGTTGCTTCAAATCTAATACTCCCATTTTTATTAATACTTCCTCCAACAACCTTATCCCCAACTTTTTTACTGACTGGCAAACTTTCTCCGGTCAACATTGATTCATCCACAGAAGTCGCACCTTCCACAATTTTCCCATCAACCGCAATTTTTTCCCCAGGCTTTACAATTACAATATCTCCAACCTTCAGATTTTCAATTAAAATCTCCTTTTCCACACCATTTTCAATAATTTTAGCTTTTTTAGGCTGAAGTCCGATAAGTTTTTTTATTGCCGATGAAGTTTGCCCTTTTGTCTTTGCTTCTAGCAACTTTCCAAACAAAATTAACGTAATAATTACACCAGCCGATTCATAATACAAATCCATGTGCGCTTCAGGATCCACAGTAACAATTCTATATGTTGCATAAATTCCATAAAGTATCGCCGCTGTCGCTCCAATTGCAATTAGCGAATCCATTGTTGGTGACTTTCTTACCAAATTTTTAAAACCATGCGAAAAGAAATCTCTTCCAGCATAAATGATTGGCAAAGTTAGCACAAATTGTGCCAATGCAAAATTAAGCGCATTTACCTTAGGATTCAAAAACTCAGGAAGCGCCGCCCCAAGCATGTGTCCCATCGAAATATACAAAAGTGGAACAACAAATACAATCGCCAAAATCAATCGTTTTTTCAAACTCGCTATTTTTTCCTGATAAAGTTCAACTTTCCTGTCCTCAGTCATATTTTCAACTAGCCCATACCCAGCCGATTCCACTATTTTCCTAATCTTATCAAAATCATACTTCCTTTCATCATACTCAACATTCAATTTTTCAGTTGCAATATTAACCGAAGCATTAATATCCTCATTCTTGTTAAGTGCCTTTTCCACAGCATTAGCACAAGCCGCACAGCTCATCCCAGTTACTGTATAAATTTTTTCTGCCATATTTTTTTCCTCCTCTTAAACTTTACTGTCAAAAATATTACTGTTTCTTAATTTTTAATAATTTACTTTTACAATTACTTAAAAAATTTATAAATTTAACAAATTAGTTTTTTTTATATTTTCAAACATGCCTATGCCCATTATGCCCACAATTACACTGCCCTTTCACACAGTCACACAAAACCTCCTTCACAGCCGTCTTCCTCTTTTCCTCCACAGCCTTCAAAATCAGTTCCAAGTCATCAAAACTAAGCTCACTGTTCTCAATAACCTTCCCAATCATTTCCCCAACCTTCGTTTTACAAATCTTATTAAAAGTCCCCAATATATAACTATTAGCCACTTCCTTTTCTGTAAAATCCGTCGAATAAATATACCTATTCCCAACTTCCCTCTTTTTTAAAACCCCCTTTTCCAGCAGCCTATTCAACAAAGTCTTTATCGTAGCCTGCTTCCATCTCATCTTCTCACAAAGCACCTTCGCCACAAACCTGCTCGTCACTTCATCATTTGCCCAAACAACACGCATCACTTCCCATTCTGCATCAGTTATATGCCACTTCTG
>CAUUWI010000092.1:0-5111 GCA_963548925.1 uncultured Leptotrichia sp.
AATAATTAGAGGAACAAGCAAATGTGCAAGATTTTTTGTTTGTGATACGACAGAACTTATAAAAGAAGCAAAGGAAATACATAGACTTGATCCAATAGCAGTTACAGTTTTTGGAAAATTATTGACAGCTACTGCTATGATGGGAAAGGATTTGAAAAATGAGAAGAATTTGTTGACAGTTAGAGTAAATGGAGATGGACCTTATGGAAATATGCTTGCAACTGGGAATATGAAAGGGAAAGTGAAAGGATACATTGGGCATCCTCAAGAGAAATTTCATCAGATTATGGATGAAAATGGAAATTTTATAAAAGATGAAACTGGGCAAGTAAGATTTATTGGAAACGGGACAATGCAGGTTATAAAGGACTTGGGATTACGTGATCCGTTTTCTGGCGTTACAAAAATAAATGAAGAGGATATTGCCGATATAGTTGCTCATTATTTTCTTTTGTCAGAGCAGATAAAGTCAGTTATTGCACTCGGTGTGAAACTGGATGAAAATGGAGAAGTAAAAAGGGCTGGAGGATATTTAATACAGCTGTTGCCAGGTGTGGAAAACAGGTTTATTGACAAACTGGAGAATAAATTGCAGCAGATTAGGACGATTACTGAGCTCCTGGAAGGTGGAATGAGCCTTGAGCAGATTGTGGAGCTGCTTTATGAGGATATTTCGGCATTTGAGGAAGAAACGAACGTTGACGGGGCTCATAAGAAAATTTATGTGGAAGATTTTGAAATTTTGGAGAAATCAGACTTGGAGTACAAATGTAACTGTACAAGAGATAAGTTTTATGCGGGATTAATCACGCTTGGAAAAGAAGAAATTGATAAAATTCTGGAAGAAGAAGGCAAAATTCAAGTAGAATGCCATTTTTGTCGTAAAAAATATGATTTTGGAAAACAAGATTTTGAAAATTTATAAAATAGATTTGCTTGGAATTATATAATTTTATACTATTTTAGGTAATTGTAAAAGTAATAATAAAAAACTGGAAAGGAAGAGAAAATGTCAAAATTAAGAGTAGGAGTAATACGTGGAGGAGTTTCAACTGAAAGGGAAGTTTCTTTAAAGACAGGAAGTGAAATTGTAGCAAATTTAAATAAAGATAAATATGAGGTTTTTGATATCGTGATTGATTCGGAAAAGGAAGTTTTTGAAAAAGTAAAAGACTTGAATTTGGATTTTGTTTACATTGCTTTACATGGTGTGTTTGGGGAAGATGGAAGAATACAGGCGATTTTGCAAAGTCTGAGAGTGGCTTACAGCGGGCCTGGAGTGATGTCAAGTGCAGTTTGCATGGATAAGGAATTTTCAAAAAGAATTGTGGCTGGATATGGAGTTAGAATTGCAAAATGGAAAAGTGTACGTGTAGGTGAAACAGTTGACTTTGAAACAATAAAAAAAGAATTAGGAAATCGTGTTGTAGTAAAGCCTAATAGTGGTGGTTCGAGCATTGGAGTAAGTTTTGTGGAAAATCAGGAAGAACTTGAAAAAGGACTGGAACTTGTTTTTGGAATGGATAAGGAAGCTTTGATTGAGGAAGTGCTGCATGGTGTGGAAATCAGTGTGCCTGTGATTGATGGGGAAGTTTTTCCAACAATAAGAATTGAAGCTCTTGCGGGAGATTATTTTGACTATGAATCAAAATATGCAAAAGGCGGAGCAAATGAATATGTATTTGAATTTCCTGAAAAAGTACAAGCTGAAATTAATAAATTTGCAAAAGACAGTTATTACGGACTAAAATGTGAAGGATTTGCAAGAATAGATTTTATGGTGGTAAATGAAGAAACACCGTATTTTATGGAAGTAAACACATCACCAGGAATGACATCTGCCAGCTTATTGCCAAAAAGTACAGCTTCAAAAGGTTATAATTACGCACAAACATTGGACTTATTAATAGAATCTTCAATAAAAGTGGAAAGATAAATAAATTAAGAATTTTAAAAAATACAGAAAATAAAAATGCGAAAAGGAAGTGGAAAATATGGAAAAAATAGCAAGTTTTACAGTAGATCATAAAAAATTAAACAGAGGAATTTATGTGTCAAGAATTGACGAAATTAACGGAAATTACATCACAACTTTTGATATAAGAATGAAATTGCCAAACAGGGAGCCAGTAATAAACATTGCTGAACTTCATACAATGGAGCATTTGGGAGCAACATTTTTGAGAAATCATCCAACTTGGAAAGATGAAATCGTATATTTTGGGCCTATGGGGTGCAGAACAGGATTTTATCTTATCTTAAAAGGAAAATTGGAATCAAAGGATATTGTTGACTTAATGAAGGAACTTTACAAATTTATGGCAGAATTTAAAGGAGCAGTTCCTGGAGCGACTGCGATTGAATGTGGAAATTATTTAGATCAAAACTTGCCGATGGCTAATTTTGAGGCTAAGAAATATTTGGAGGAAACGCTGGAGAATTTGGGAGAGGAAAATTTAAATTATCCTGAGTAAGAATATAAACTTAAAATATTCCTAATAATTTTATTTTGATTGTTTTCAGGCACATCTTAAATTTGAATTGAATTTCATTTAATTGTAAGTATTATGGAAATAAAATAACTGAAAATAAAGAATTTTAATGGATTTACGATTTAATAATTAATGAACGAGGAGAAAGAAATGCCTTACATTTTAAAAGAGGAAAATATTGAAAAATTTGTGAAAAAATCGGAAATGGATGAATTTGAAGAAGAGGATTTTGGAGAATTTTATCCTGATGATTATGAAATGGTTGATAAAAGCGGAATGTTTGAAGATTTTAGATTTAAGCTGGTTGTTTTGGAAACTTTGCTTGGGAAAAATGCAAGTTTTGTTGAAGAATTTGAAAAATTGACTGAAAAATTAGAAGAAAAATATGATGATTATGTTTTTGAAATAGGAAATTTTGTTAATCCAGTTATAGTTGAGCCGATTTTAAAATTTTTGGAAAATGTGGAATTGACGGCAGAGGACTTGGAAAAAGTAGATGAAATTTGCTTTGATGGCGGACTTGAAATTTATGGTATTCTTTGTCCAAATTGGGATGGAGAAGATTATTTATTTCAGACACATAGTGTAAAAGGGTTTGAGAAATTAAAAAATTTGAAAAAGGTGATTTTTATTGCTTGCTGTGATGAGGAATTACTGGATGAATTTAGGGAAAATGGAATTACAGTGGAATAAAATAAAATTGAAAGATTATAATTTTTAAGTTTGATTCTGAAAATAAAAAGGAGAGATTTTTTATGAAAAAAATACTAATTTTATTTTTGATTGTTTTTTCGTTAAGTTTTTCATTTGAATTAAAAAAACAAAATTTTAAAATTACAAAAAATAAGAGTTTAAAATTATCAGAAGAGGAAATGAAAAATGAAAGTAAAGAAGCTATTAAAGTTTTGAATAAAAAAATTTCAGATAGAATAGAAAGTAAAAATAAGGGAATTGAATATTCGGAAAATACTAATTTGGAAACTGGTGAAAAAAATTTTAAAGTGAATGTACCCGATGTTTTGATGAATAACAAAGTTTATGAAAAAACAATTTATAAAATTGAAAAAATTAATTTTATTTCAAAAAACAAAGTGGAAATAACTTATACTGAAAAATCTCTGAATATTTTTGAAATTATGTTTTCTGAAGAATTTAACAAAAAACTCGAAGATAAAGTTTCAAAAGAATTGGGATATAAATTGGATAAGGAAAAAATTCAGAAATTGTCCAATGAAGAAAGACTGAAAGCAAATGTAATAATTTTGTCTGAATCTCGAAATGAAATGCTAAAAAGATTGGAAAATAATCAATTTGAATATATGACTGAAAAAACGAAAATGATTTTGGAAAGAAAGAAAAAAGAATGGGAATATAAAAATGAAAAAACATTAGAAAGTGATGGTTTTGATATTTTTGATTCTATGTTTGAAAATTTTGTAAAATAATTTGAAGAAAAAGAAGCAATTGTTGAAGTAAAGAAAATTAATGGAAGATGGAATTTTATCAAAAAAGAAGGTATAAAAAATGAATAAAATAATTGATACGCATACGCACATTTATGATAAGCAGTTTGAAGATGACTTTGATGATGTGATGAAAAGGATTGAAGATGAGCTGGAAGGGATTATGAGCATTGGGTTTGATTTGGAAAGTTCGCTTAAAAGCATTGAGCTTGCGAATAGATATTCATTTGTGAATGCGGTAATTGGAGTTCATCCTGTGGATATAAAAAAATATAATGATAAAGTAGAAAAAGAACTGGAAAGATTGGCATTGACTGAGAAAAAGGTTGTTGCAATTGGGGAAATTGGGCTGGATTATCATTGGATGGAGGATCCGAAGGATGTTCAGATTGCTGGATTTAGAAAGCAGATGGAACTTGCAGAAAGAGTGAAAAAGCCTGTTGTTATTCATACAAGAGAGGCTTTGCAGGATACGCTTGATGTTTTGAAGGATTATAAAAATGTTGGCGGAATTTTACATTGCTATCCAGGTTCCTTGGAAGCGGCAAAGCCGTTTTTGAATAGGTATTGCTTGGGAATTGGTGGTACTTTGACTTTTAAAAATAATAAAAAGACGAAGGAGCTTGTGAAGAATCTGCCTTTGGAAAAAATTGTTCTGGAAACAGATTGTCCGTATTTAACACCTGTGCCTTTTCGAGGGAAAAGAAATGAGCCAGTTTATACAAAATATGTAGCGGAAGAAGTAGCTAGAATTAAGGAAATTTCGGTGGAGAAAGTTATTAAAGTAACTACTGAAAATGCTAAGAAAATTTATGGAATGTAATAGAATTTATACTACTCCCCATTTAAATAATGAATTTATTATAAACTTTTCCAACAAAGGATAAAAACTTAGTCTTTTAAAATAATTAAAATATAATTTTTTTGTTTTAATAAACTGACGGAGCTTTTATTTGTTCAACTACGACTGTTTGACGACTGAAAGGAGGAGTTTCGGAGTTGGGCAAATAAAAGTCGTAGTCTAGCCATAGGTGCAGGATTTGCGGCAATGAGCAATCCTGCGAAAAAAAAAGAAAAACTAATAAAAATAGTAAAAATCGGTATTAAATAAAATAATCTAATACTAAATCCCATTATAAAATAGAAACTATGTTAA
>CAUUWI010000093.1:0-5085 GCA_963548925.1 uncultured Leptotrichia sp.
TGAAGATTTGATGGGAAAATTGTTTTTTTAGTTTGCATTTTTATCAACTCCTTATTAAAAATTAAACTTTTATCAACTCTTTTTTTTTACACTTTTTTCAAAATTTATAACTTTTTCTAAGATGATTCTGATTTATTTTTTTGTTTTTTGTATTACTATTGTTTTTCATACACTTTTTTATATACAAAAGAAAAAATAACAATTGAAATAACAAATACCCAACTTTCTATAATTACTAAATTTGTTACTAATTTAGTCTGATAAAGTCCTGCGAATATATCAATAAAAGTGTGCAATAAAATGGCTATAGGAAATAATATTTTTTTATTTTTAAAATGCACGCTGTAAAAAACAAGTATTGAACAGGCTATATGTACCAAAATTGCGCTAATTCTTTCAATTAATGAGATTCCTAAAGTTCCAAAAGAGATAGAAGCTATTAATTGAGGTATTGTTTGCAATGATTTAAGTTGAACTTGATTATTACCTGTCTGTTCCAAAAGTTTTGCAAACTGTCCTGAATTAATCATTTGGGCAAATACTAGACATTGTATACCAGCAAAAGTAAGTATAAATATCATTTCAATCCCGCTATGTCCTATCCCATATGAAATAGCAGTTTTTTTATTTTTTATTTTTTTCAACAAAAATTTAAATGCCGCAAATCTTCCACTTTCTTCAAATATTCCTGCCAATAATGCTGGAATAATCACAAATACCCATTTATTATTCGCTATATAGTCGCTAATTGGATTTTTGACCTGAAACAAAAACACTTTAGGAATACTTTCTAAAATAATTGCAAATAAAATAAATGTAACAGCTCCAATAAATATAGTTGATATTGGCTCTTTTGTCTTAATTTTCCATATTGCAGCGATTATTAAAGGTACAGCCGTTCCAATAATAACCATTAAAATTATTGCGGTAATAGTACTAGTTTCAATATATTCATAATTCATAATTACCCCTAATTTTTTATTTTTCATAAATAACATTCATATCTTGTTCTTATAAATAATTCATACAAAATTTTTGCAATAATAAACAAAAAAATATTTTTTACTTTTCACCACCCATCTTCTCCTGCTTAACCTTATGATCAATAATGTGTCTCTTAGCTAACTCTTCTTTTATATCTTGTATTGCAAGTCCCTGCTCAATCATCAATACCAAAGTGTGATAATACAAATCCGCAATTTCATATTTCAGTTCATCATTATCATTGTTCTTAGCACCAATAATAACTTCTGTACATTCCTCGCCAACTTTTTTCAGAATTTTATCAAGTCCTTTTTCAAAAAGATAACTTGTATATGATTTTTCTTCAGGATTGACCTTTCTATCTTTTATCAAATTATAAAGTTTCTCAGGACTAAAATTACTGTAATTCTCTGCTTCAAATAAGGAATTGAAAAAACAGCTTTCAGAGCCAGTATGGCAAGCAGGGCCTTCCTTTTTTACTTCGACAAGTAAAGCATCCGCATCGCAATCATACTTTACCGAAACAACATTCTGATAATTTCCCGAAGTTTCTCCTTTTAGCCAAAGTTCCTGTCTGCTTCTGCTATAAAAACAAGTTCTTTTATCTCTCAAAGTTATTTCTAGACTTTCCCTATTCATATAAGCAAGTGTTAACACTTCTTTTGTATAATAATCCTGTATTATTGTAGGAATAAGTCCATTTTTATCAAATTTTATTTGTTCTATATTCATTTTTTACCTCTCTTCTAATTTTTCTCTTAATATATAAATATATTTTAGTAAATCTTCCGTTTCAAAAACAGAAACTTCATAAAGCATTTCTAAACTTGTTCCCCACTGAAGTTTCTTCCTTTTTTACACATAAATTACACTCCGCAAAATTTCTTCCTTTATCTCTTTGAACTTTTGGATTTTTAAATTTATATTCAAACATACTTTCATCAACTAAATCTACTTTTTTTTGAAAAATTTCTTCCAATCTCTTATGTAAACTACAGAAATTTTGATACATCCCCTTCTTAAATTCCATTTTTACAAGAATATCAATATCACTATCATTTGTATTAATATTTTTTGAAAAACTTCCAAAGAGACCTAATTTTAAAATCGAATATTTCTCTTTATTAATCTCTTTTAGTTTTTTTAAAATCTCTTCTTTTCTTATATTCATCTTTTTGTCCTTTCTAAAAATTTAAGATTTAATTTTATTGTAACATAATTTATGGTATAATATAGGTATAAATAATTTACAAAGGAGTGTATTACTATGAAAATTATCCCTATTCGTGATTTAAAAAATACTGTTGAAATTGAAAAATACTGTTCCGAAGAACAAGGACCTGTATTTATAACTAAAAATGGTTATGGACGCCTAGTTGTAATGGATATTGAATATTATGAACGAACTATGCGTGAAATTGAAGAAGCAAAACTTCTGCTTGATGGAGTAAAAGATGTTCAAAATAACAATATTTTAGACGGCAAAAATACTATTAATGAATTAAGAGGTAAATATGGAATCTAAATATTCTTATCAATTTACTGAAAGTGCTAAAAATGATTTAGAACAAATTCTTCATTACATCAAAATAGATTTAAGCAATCCAACAGCTGCATTTTCTTTTATGAATAAATTTCAAGAAGCTGTTAGTAATATTCAATTATTTCCAAACAGTTGTCCAAAAGTTATAAATAAATTTTTATCTGAATCTATTATTATTAGAAAAAAATTGATTAGCAACTACGTTTTATATTATTCTGTAAATAACGATTTAAAAAGTATAACTATTTTACGTGTCATTTTTAGCTATAGAGATACTGACAATATTTAAAAAAATGAAAACTAATGAGAGATTTTTTAGTCTCTCTTTTTATTATTTCAACCATAATTATCAAATCCTCATTTCCACTCCATTATCTCTTAGATACCTTTTCAGCTCCATAATTTCCACTTCCTTAAAATGAAAAATCGAAGCTGCCAGCCCTGCATCAATTCCTGGGATTTTAAATAATTCTTTAAAATGTTCCATATTTCCAGCTCCACCTGATGCAATTATCGGAATTGATAATTTTTCAGACAAGATTGACAATAATTCCAAATCAAAGCCGTTTTTGACACCATCTGTATCAATACTGTTCACGACAACTTCTCCAGCACCATTTTCCTGCCCTTGCACAAACCATTCAATCGCGTCAATTCCAGTATTTTCTCTGCCGCCTTTTGCAAAAACTTTAAATTTACTATCTACTCTTTTTACATCAACGGACAAGACTACACACTGGTCTCCATATTTTTTTGCAGCTTCCTCAATTAATTTCGGATTTCTTATTGCACCTGAATTGACACTCACTTTATCTGCCCCCGCTTTTAGCACTCTGTCAAAATCATCCAGTGTGTTTATCCCGCCGCCAACAGTAAGCGGAATAAATATCTGACTTGCCACTTCCTTTAAAATATCAGTAAAAAGCCCTCTTTCCTCAACAGTTGCTGTAATATCATAAAAAACAAGTTCATCTGCTCCTGACTTATTATAAAATTTTGCCAGCTCTACAGGACTGTCAACTTCTCTTATACCAGTAAAATTAATACCTTTAACAACTTTTCCATTTCTCACGTCTAAACAGGGAACAATTCTCTTTGCAAGCATTTTTATACCTACTTTCTTTTTAATATACAATATTTATATTTTCAATTTCATTTAAGTGATTTTTAAAATATTATTTACTAACTTCCACCACTTCTTTCAAATCAAGATTTCCTGAATAGATTGCTTTTCCAACAATCGCTCCATAAACTCCATTTTCATTGAGTTCTTTTATTTCATCTAAAAATGTAATTCCGCCAGAAGCTATAATATCCGATTTTACTATTTTTGATAATTTTTTATAAATTTCAAGATTTGTCCCACTTAACATTCCATCTTTTGAAATATCAGTATAGATTATTGTTTTTACATTTATATCCGATAATTTTTTGCAAAATTCAACTGAATTTAATTCAACTGTTTGTGTCCACCCTTTTACAGCAACTTTTTCATCTTTTGCATCCACAGAAACTGCAATTTTATCTCCATACTTTTTTACCATTTCTTTTAAAAACTCTTCATTTTCAACAGCAATCGTTCCCAAAATAACCCGATTTACGCCCAATTCAATATATTTTTTTATTCTTTCTTCGTCACGAATTCCACCGCCAACTTGAACAAAGAAATCACTTTTTTCGACCAGTTCTTTTATAACTTCATAATTTTTTGTATTTCCGTCTTTTGCTCCATTCAAATCCACAATATGAAGATTTTTTGAATTATTTTTATTAAAGAAATCCAAAACTTCAACAGGATTTTTAAAAAACACTTCCACTTGATTATAATCTCCCTGTTTCAGTCGCACTGCCTGACCGTTATGTAAATCTATCGCTGGAAAAATCTCTATCATAATTTAATCTCCTTCAAATATTATATACTTTATTTTATAACTCTATTTTTTGATGTACTGCAAAATTTTTCAAAAAAAGTTAGGTCATTCCAAAACACAAAGGAAAAATCCTCATATTTGGAATATCTGCTCCAACAACCATACTCGAAATTCTAACTTTGATAAAAAATCTCAAAAATATTAATCAAACATTCTTATTTTATCCAGATTTTTTTGAAATATTTTCTTATTATTATAAAAATCAGTTTTATTCGCCTTTGCCAGCTCCGATTTTATATACCAGTTTTGATACCTGTTGTAATACAATATTTCTTCACTTGGCTTATTTTTTCCTTCAAAATTTTCATAATAAAAATCAATTGCATCCTGCGTACGATTTTCATTTAAATAAAAACTTATCGCAAACCATCCCATCGTCAATTTATATGCCCATGCCTGCTCATCAGAAATACGTGATTCCTCTGTTTTTACTTTGTCATCGCACATTTTCATAATGGAATTTAAACTTGAAAGTGCTGCTTTTTCATCATTTTTCATAACATTCCAAATTGCATCTCTTCCTATCGTATATGTTACAGCAATTCTAGTAATTAGATAATCAGGATATTCCTTTTTAAGTTTTTCATAATTTTTATCAAACGCTGCTGTATCTCCTTTGTTAGAATA
>CAUUWI010000094.1:0-4977 GCA_963548925.1 uncultured Leptotrichia sp.
CATTTATTATTTTATAATAAGTTACTGTGCTTTCCCAGCTCATTCCTCCTATTAGCCCTATTATTTTCAAATTCATCTTCCTTTCAACATAAAGATTTGCTATTCTTTCACAGCCTCAAATCTTAATCTCACATAATCAGCTATAATCTGACCTTTTTCATTTTTTTCCAGTTCTTTTTCCAGTTTTTCAGTCATTTCATCTATCAGTTTTTCATGTAATTCAGTTGGAGCATTTTCAAGTGCAGGAACAGAGACAGTCTTAAGCCATTCCTTTATTCCTGTTGGAAGTATAGTCGGACGCAAAAATTTTGTCATTCTTTTTACTTTTAATCCATATTTTTCGAGTAACACTCTTTCGTCTTCTTCACTCGGAAAAAACCATATTTTTTTAGCTTTAAAGCCAAATTTCCCTGCAATTTCAAAAATAGCATTTTCTATTTTTTCTATATTTCCTTTACCACCCATTTCAACTACAAATCGCCCACCTTTCTTCAATGCCTTAGATACACTTTCCAGTACTCTTTCGGCATCAATCATCCAATGTAGAGCAGCATTGGAAAAAATGGCATCAAACTCATTTTCAAATTTCATATTCTGTGCATCTCCCTGTACTGCCTCAACCCCAATTTTTCTTGCCGCCTCAACAAATTTCTGACTTCCATCAAGTCCTAAAACTTTGCACCCATATTCAGTAATTTTCTTAGTCAATACTCCGTCTCCACAGCCCAAATCCAAAATATACTCATCTTTTTTGGGACTCAGCCATTCTATCAGTTCTTCTCCGTAATCAGAAACAAAACGTGCATTTTTCTCATACTTTTCCTTTTCCCAATGCTGACTCACACTCATTTTTTGTACCTTCTTTCTATACTATTCCTATTTTATTTTCAACAAGAATTTTTACTTTAGCAAAAAATTTCTATTTTCCTAATATTTAAGCTCAAAACTTATTTCAAAATTTCTAAAATTTTATAATTTTTCTCCACGGCTCATCGCTACAACTCCAGTTTTTGCGATTTCCAAAATTCCGTAATTGTGCATTATTTCCACAAATCCACGCAATTTTTTCACATCCCCTGTAAGTTCGATAACTAACGAAGTTGGCGACACATCTAGCACTTTTCCACGGTAAATATCAGCAACTTGAACAATTTGTGCCCTAGTTTCTGGAGCAGATTTCACTTTTATCAACATCAATTCTCTTCTTATGACATTTTCAACCGGGAATACTTTTACTTTTACAACATCCACAATTTTATAAACTTGCTTTTGAATCTGATTTAATGTCTTGTCATCTCCGTCAACTGTCAAAGTCAATCTGGCATAACCAGGCTTATTTGTAACTCCTGCCGTCATTTTTAAAACCGAATATCCCCTTCTGTTGAATAAAGACATTATTCTTGACACAATTCCATCGGTATTTTTCGCAATTATTAAAATTTCATGCTCTCTATTCATTTTCTAACTCACCTTTCTTTCCGATCATTTGACTTACAGTTTTTCCAGCTGGAATCATTGGAAATACGTTTTCTTCTTTTTCAACAACACATTCGATTAACACACCTTCATCAGATAATATTAAATCTTTTAATTTTGTTCTCAAATCTTCTTTATTTGTCAATTTCGCATTTTTAATTCCATAAGCATCTGCAATTTTTATAAAATCTGGATTTACTTCTAAATTAACAAACGAGTATCTTCTATCCTTAAATAATTCTTGCCATTGTCTAACCATTCCCAAATAAGAATTGTTTAAAATAACAACTTTTACTGGCAAGTTGTACTGTTTAATCATCATTAATTCCTGCACTGTCATCTGAAAACCACCATCGCCAACGATTAACACAACTTTTTTATCAGGTGCTCCAATTTGTGCTCCAATTGCTGCAGGAAGTCCGAATCCCATTGTACCAGCTCCTCCTGAAGTTACGATTGAATCAGGATTTTGATAGGTAAAATATTGAGCAGCCCACATTTGATGCTGACCAACATCGGTTACTATAATTGCGTCCCCTTTTAAAATATCGTCAATCGCTTGTAAAACTTCTTGTGGAAGCAATTTATCTTCTCCAACTTTTCTGTGCCCCAATGGATATTCTTTTTTCCACTCAATAACTTTTTCAACCCATTCTCTATGAGTTTGTGGCTCAACTGCCTGATTAATTTCAGACAACACATGTTTTAAGTCCCCAACGATTGGCACATCAGCTCTTTTATTTTTATCAATTTCCGCTGGATCAATATCAATGTGAATTACTTTCGCATTTTCAATAAATTTACTAGGATTTCCAGCAATTCTGTCGTCGAATCTGACTCCAGCGGCAATTACTAAATCTGCTTCATCAGTCGCATAATTTGCAGGCACAGTTCCATGCATTCCAAGCATTCCAAGCGACAACTCATGTGAACCAGGAAATGCTCCCAATCCGAGCAATGTCATAGCCACAGGTGTCTGTGTCTTTTCGGCATATTCAAACAGTTCTTTCGACGCTTTCGATTTTAAAACTCCTGCTCCTGCAATTATTAATGGTTTTTTTGCTTCTTTTATCAATTTTATAGCTCTTTTTATTTGAACTGGATGTCCTTCA
Source organism: uncultured Leptotrichia sp. (assembly GCA_963548925.1). Classification (GTDB taxonomy): domain Bacteria; phylum Fusobacteriota; class Fusobacteriia; order Fusobacteriales; family Leptotrichiaceae; genus Leptotrichia. Next base: position 2,589 of record CAUUWI010000094.1, read on the forward strand.
TAAGTTGGTGAATACCCTTCCAGCTCAATTTTTTCCTCAAATAATCTTTCAAATTCAGCATATGGAATTTTGTGAACCTGAATGTCATTTGGAATGTCAATAAGAACTGGTCCCGGTCTTCCTGTTGTTGCGATATAATAAGCTTCTTTCACAATTCTTGGTATTTCTTTTACATTCTGAACAAGATAATTACTCTTCGTAATCGGCATTGTAATCCCTACTGTATCAGTTTCCTGAAAAGCATCTCTTCCCAATAAATTTGATCTAACTTGTCCAGTTATTGCTATCATTGGCACAGAATCCATATGTGCTGTCATTATCCCAGTTACTAAGTTCGTTGCACCAGGCCCTGAAGTTGCAAGACAAACTCCCACTTTTCCAGAAACTCTCGCATAACCATCTGCCGCATGAGATAAGCCTTGTTCATGTCTTGCAAAATAGTAATTTATTTTATCATAACTATATATTTCATCAAATATAGGAATTATCGCTCCTCCAGGATACCCGAAAATATCCGTTATTCCTAATCTGTGTAACGATTCCAATAACATTCTTCCACCGTTAATCATTTTAGTTTCACTCATTTTTTAAACCACCTTTTCTTAATTTTTTTCTTTTAATCATCTATTATCGCTTGAGAATTCAATCTTTTTATTCTATATCCGCTTTTCTTAAACTCTTCTGTTATTTTATTTATATGTTCTTCTCCATTAGTTTCAACTGTAACTTGTAATTCAACCTCGTGAAATCTGTCCAGATTTTTGAACTGATTATGTTCCAGTCTTATTACATTCGCATTTTGCTTTGACAGAATTTGCGACACAGCCACCAATTGCCCTGGTTTATCAGGCAAATCTACTGCAAATGTAAAAATTCTTCCTCTGGCTATCAGTCCTTTATTAATCATAGATGAAATAGTTAATACATCTATATTACCACCACTTATTATTGAAATTATTTTTTTTCCTTTGACATTTAATTTTTTTAATCCTGCCACCGACAAAATTCCTGAATTTTCTGCAACAATTTTATGTTTTTCAACCAAAATTAAAAACGCCGCCATCAACTCATAATCAGATACAGTAACTATGTCATCTACATATTTTTCGATGTAATCAAATGTAACTTCACCAATTTTTTTCACAGCCGTTCCATCTGCAATTGTATTTGCTTCAGCCAATTCAACTACATGTTTATTTTTCCTAGCTTCTAGTGCACTTGCTGCACCTTCTGGCTCAACACCAATTATTTTTATTAGTGGATTTTTCAATTTTGCAGCCGAAGCAATCCCTGAAATCAGTCCTCCACCACCAATTGGTACCAAAATTATATCCGCATCAGGCAACTCATCCAAAACTTCCAGAGCAATTGTCCCTTGCCCTTCAATAACATCTTCGTCATCAAATGGATGTACAAAAGTATATCCTTCTTTTTCCTGTAATTTTTTCGCATACTCGTAAGCCTCGTCATAAACTTCCCCAGTCAAAATCACATCTGCACCGTATCTTTTAGTTGCTTCAACCTTAATAAGCGGCGTATGCTTAGGCATAACAATTACAGCCTTTATTCCCAATTTTTGAGCAGCTAATGCCACTCCTTGCGCATGATTTCCCGCCGATGCTGCAATTACTCCTCTTTTTTTCTCCTCTTCCGTCAATTTTGCAATTTTATTATAAGCACCTCTTATTTTGAATGCTCCTGTTCTTTGCAAATTTTCTGGTTTGATATAGACATCGTTTCCAGTTTCATTGGAAAAAATATTGCTGTAAATCAATTTGGTTTTTGTAATCACAGTATTTAACCTTTCCCTTGCTTCCATAAAATCATATAGTTTATGCAATTTTTTCACCTTCTTAAAAATTTTTATTTTTTAATTTTTTATCTAAAAATTCTATTATTATCTTTATAATTTCAGGCTGAAACCAATATTCATCGGAATGACCTGCTCCCTTTATCACATATCTCGTTGACTCTATCCCTCTTTCAATCAATGCCTTATGAAGTTTTTCCGTTTGAACTGGAGGAACTAACGTGTCTTTATCTCCATGCATTAATAGAAATGGTGGAGTTTTGGATGAAATATGTGGTATAGGATTTGTTAATTCTATATTGTTTCTTATGTCATCTAACCAAAATTTTACTGATAAAAATGTTGCTCTATAACCTTCCTCAACATCATCAGGAATTTCAAAATCCGCTTCTTCTCCAAATTCTGTTACGCCATAAATATCAATAACCGCCTTTATATCACTATTTTCAGATAAATTTTCCCCTTTGTCAAAATCCCTAGTTCCATTTGTCGCTCCAGCCATTGCCACTAGATAACCTCCAGCCGATTCGCCCATTATAGCTATTCTTTCCTTATCTATGCCATATTCATCAGCATTTG
>CAUUWI010000095.1:0-4932 GCA_963548925.1 uncultured Leptotrichia sp.
CAGAAAAAAACGGAATAGTATTTATAAATCCAGGAGCTTTACAAGATAAAAAATACGCTATTTATTATGGTGGGAGAAAATTTGAACAAAAATTATTAAAATAATTCAGGTCATTTTCTAACTTAATTGTAAAATATTAATAAAAAGGCATAATTTTATAAATTATAGTTATGTCTTTTTTTATTTTTAAAGTTACAAAATTCCTAAAACTTCATAATTTAATACTATTCCCTGTTTAAAAAGATGTTTTATAAATTTTGAGTTATATATTATTTTAGTAAGGAATTAAAACTTTTTGTCCTTAACATAGTTTCTATTTTATAATGGGATTTAGTATTGGATTATTTTATTTAATATCAGTTTTTACTATTTTTGTTATGTTTTTTCTTTTTTTTGCAAGATTGCTCATTGCCGCAAATCCTGCACCTATGGCTAGACTACGACTTTTATTTGTCCAACTACGAAACTCCTCCTTTCAGTCGTCAAACAGCCGTAGCTAAACAAATAAAAGCTCCGTCAATTTATTAAAAAAAAATTATATTTTAATAATTTATAAATACTAGGTTTTTATCCTTTGTTGGGAAAGTTTGTAATAAATTCGTTATTTAAATGGGGTTTAGTATAAGTATAGATGTTGTTATACAAATAAATTATGATTAGAATTATCAGCTTCTCCCATATAAGCGGCTACTCCTCCATATTCAATATTGTCAAGTAATTCATCTTTTTTTATTCCCATAACATCCATTGACATTGTGCAGGCAATTATTTTTCCTCCATTTTTTGTAAATTCAGAAAGTAAGGAATTCAGTGTTTCTATATTTTTCTTTTTCATTATAAAATCAAATATTTTTCTTCCAATTCCCCCAAAATTCATTTTAGAGACAGGCAATTTTTTTGGACCTTTAGGAAGCATAAAATTAAACATTTTTTCAAGTAGATTTTTTTTATGTTTTGTTTTATAATTTTCTTTTTTTAGAGCATTTAATCCCCAGAATGTAAAAAATATTGAAACTTTATTTCCCATTGCGAGAGAACCGTTGGCAATTATTAAAGAAGCAAAAATTTTGTCAAAATCTCCACTAAATACAATTAATGTACTCTTTTTTTCTAAAAAAGTGTTAGAATTACTGGAACTATTCTCAAAAATATTAAAATTATTTTTTGAAAAAGAACCGTCTTTTTTACTTTTTTCTATAAAAGCTGATGTTATCCCTTTTTCTTTAACTGTATTTAAAAGAATATTTCCAGTTTTTTTGGTCCAAGCTTTTATATCATTTTCAAAACTTGAATCATTTGACTTCACTAAAAGAGTCTCACCTTCCTGCATTTCCTGAATTGCATTTTTTACTTTCAGAATAGGTCCAGGACATTGTGTTCCACAAGTATCAAGTATAATTTCTGCTGTATCATTTTTTTCTATTTTAGAAGGAATATTATTTTCGTTGTCTTCAAAAAAGATTTTATTGCTCTGTTCTTTTGCAGCTGAATAATAAATAGTGGTTCCTCCATTTAGGTTAAAAACTTTAAAGCCATATGAAGTAAGTATTCGCTGGGCATTATAGCCTCTTAGTCCTATTCGGCAATAGACAATATACTCTTTTTCTTTGTCAAGTTCGTTTAATCTGCTTCTTAACTCGTTTAAAGGAATATTTCTGGCATTTTTTATATGATTGAGCTCGTATTCTTCAGGAGTTCTTATATCTAGCAATTCTTTTCCTTCCAGTTCATTCCATTGCACCTGCTCCATTTTATCAAATACAATATTTTTAGCCATAAATCCAGCATAATTTACAATATCTTTTGCAGAATTGTAAGCTGGAGCATAGGCAAAATCAATATCTCCAAGTTCAAAAATAGACAAATTTGAAAAAATAGCAGTTGAAATAATGTCAATTCGTTTATCCACGCCATTTTTACCAACTCCCTGGGCACCAAAAATTTTTCCTGTTTCAGGATTAAATAAAACTTTTAGTACAATGTCTTCTGCACCAGGATAATATCCAGCGTGATTCCCTTTAATTATTGTCACATTTTTATAATTAATTTTTTCATCTATCAGCATTTTTTCATTTGCTCCTGTAGATGAAACGGTTAAATCAAAAATTTTAGCTATTGCTGTTCCGACAGTTCCTTTATAACGTTCTTTTTTTCCAAGAATATTTCCTGCTGCAATTCTTCCCTGTTTATTTGCGGGAGCGGCTAGTGGAACAGGAAGGACTTTATCTAAAACAGACATATTTATTTCTACTGTATCACCTAAGGCAAATATATCGTTATCACTCGTCTGGAGATACTTGTTAACTGAAATATATCCTTTATTTGTAAGTTTAAGATCGCATTCACGAGCAAGTTTTGAGATAGGTCTAACGCCAATAGACACGATAAGCATGTCAGTTGTGATTTCTTCTGAGGAAGTTTTTATTGTTATCTTATTATTTTCATCTTTTATAATTTCTAAAATATCCGTTTCTAAAAATAGGGATACATTATTATTTTTTAATTCCTGATGAATAAATGAAGCAATTTCAAAATCAACTGAAGTCATAACTTGTTTTGCTTTTTCAATAAGCGTAACATTTATTCCAATATTAACAAGATTTTCAGCCATTTCAAGTCCAATGAATCCACCACCTATAATGGCAGCGCTTTTTGGATTATTTTCTTTAATGTATTTTTTTATGCAATCCATATCTTCTATATTTCTCAATGTCATATAATTATTTTTATCTAACCCTTTTATATTGGGAATAAACGGCTCTGCACCTGTAGAAATAACAAGTTTATCATAATTTTCAATATACTCGGTATTTTTTTTCAAATCTTTGACTGTGATTTCTTTTTTTTCACGGTTTATTGAAATAACTTCACTGTTTACTATTACTTCGATATTAAATTTATTTTTGAAGGAAACAGGACTTTCTAATAGAAGTTCCTCCCTTTCTTTTATAACGTTTCCTATGTGGTAAGGAAGACCACAGTTCGCAAAACTGACATAACTGCTTTTTTCAAAAATTTTTATTTCTGCATTTTCATCCAATCTTCTAAGCCTTGCAGCTGTACTTGCTCCCCCTGCAACTCCACCTATTATAACAACTTTCATTTTATATTTCTCCCTTTTTTATAATTTTGTAATTTATTTCTTTTTATCATTCAAGACAATTTGAGCTAATTCCTCTAAACTGTTTGCAACTATTATGCGAATACCTTCTTCCTTATTACCTAAAACAATCAAATTATCTCCAGAATTAATACTAAGCTCTTCCCTGATAGATTTTGGAATGACAATTTGCCCTCTTTCTCCTACTTTAACAGTTCCACATTCAAATTCTTTTCCTTTATATTTCATAATTATCCTCCTAATTTTATTAATCATATTTATTTGATTTTTCATATTTATATGAATATATTACAATATTTTTATTTATAAGTCAAGAAAAAACATCATATATAAATTTTTTAAAAAATAATATTGACATTACTCTATGATAGGGTATAATTGAATTATAGAGTAAATATTTTATATAAATAATAAATTTTTATTTGAAAGGAGAAGCAGGAATGATTAATTTGATCGTTGCAACACATGGAAAGATGTCAGAAGAAACCGTTAATTTGACAAAAATGGTTTTAGGTGAAAGTGAACTGCTTGATTTTGTAACATTTGTACCTGGTGAAGGACCTGAAGATTTGATTGAGAAATATAATAATATTATCTCAAAATATGACAGTGAAGGAACTTTATTTTTAGTAGATTTATTTGGTGGAAGTCCTTATAATGCGGCTTGCAGAGTAGTTACCGAAACAGAAAACACAGATGTAATAACAGGAGTTAATGTTCCAATGTTATTGGAAGTTCTAGATGCAAGAGAAGAAACAAACGATGTTTCTGAATTAGTTCAAGTGGCAAAAAATTCAGGAATTAATGGAATTAAAATTTTTAGTGAATTATTTAGTGCAGATGCTGTTGATGACGATAATGATTCAGATGAGCTGGATTTGTAAGAACGTAAAGTGTAACAGGAAACTTAAATGTAAAAGTATAAAAAAAATCAAAATGAAAGGAGAGTTACTGAAAAATTTTTTATATTAAATGTGAATTTAGTCACGAATTTTCAGTAACGGAATAGAATTATGGAATTAGTTTTAACAAGAATAGATTCAAGATTAATACACGGACAAGTTGCAACTTCATGGGTGAAAGCAACTAAACCAGAAGCAATTTTTGCTGTAAATGACGATGTGGCAGAAGATAAAATAAGAAAATCACTTTTATTACAAGTAGCGCCTGAAGGAGTTAAATCATTTGTAATTCCAGTTGAAAAAGCAATAGCTGTTTACAAAAATCCTAAATATGCTAAAACAAAAGTAATGTTATTAGTTACTTGTCCTGGAGATGTTGTCAGATTAATCGAAGGCGGAGTAGATATTAAAACTGTCAATGTTGGAGGAATGACTTTTAAAGAAGGAGATAAATTAATTTCAAAAGCAGTTGCTATTAATAAAGATGACTTGGAAGCGTTTAATAAATTGAGATCTATGGGCGTAGAGCTTGATATGAGACAATTAGTAACTTCTGCAAAAGAAGATATTAACTCTAAATTAGATTCTATCTCATTTGACTAAAAAATAAAAGTACAGAACAATTAAATATTTTTAGGAGGGCATAAGCATGAATGTTATTCAGTTAATTTTGTTAGCACTTGTGGCAGCTATAACTGGTATGGGAAGTGTGCTTGATGAAAGACAGACTCATAGACCGTTAGTGGCATGTACTTTAGTAGGACTAGTGTTAGGAGATTTAAAAACAGGAATTATATTGGGTGGTTCACTTGAAATGATAGCTCTTGGATGGATGAACGTTGGAGCGGCAATGGCGCCTGATGCGGCACTAGCCAGTGTAATTTCAGCAATACTAGTAATTGTAGGTAA
>CAUUWI010000096.1:0-4873 GCA_963548925.1 uncultured Leptotrichia sp.
GCTGCTAATTTTTTAACCAAGTTTTCACTGAAATATTCCCTTAGAGTTTTTTTGTTCATAACTTTTTCCTCCAAATTATATTTTTAACATTCACTTTTCTTTGAATTATACGTATTTACATATCAATTAACTGATTATATACTTAAAATAATCTTTATATAAAAAATACAGAGAGAATCCGCTAATTAATTTCTCTCTGTAATTAAAATAAGAACAAATATATTAAAGATTCAGAAAAAATACTAATCAGTATTAATCTTTTATACAATTTTCATCTAAAGATTTTAAATGTTCATTTTTTCTAAAGTGTTATATTTTTTTTCCAACAGAATAATTTTCTTGTTTTTTCACTTTTCCGCTTTCATCATAGAACACCCATTTTCCATCTTCTTTTCCGTTTTTGTAATTTCCTTCAACTATTTTTCTGCCTTTATCATCGTTTATGATTACTGCTCCATTTAGCAGTCCATCTGTGTATACAAATGTTGTGGATACCTTGCCATTTTCAAAGTATACTGTCCACGTTCCATTTTCTTTGTTGTTTTTAAATTCTGATTCCAGTTTTTTATTCCCATTTTCATAGAATTCCTGCTGTTTTCCTTCACGTTTCCCAGCAACAAAATTCATTTTTTTACTTTCTTTTCCATTTTCATAATAGTAAGTCCATTCCCCTTCAGCAAGTCCATTTTTAAATTTGGAAACAACTTGTTTTTGTCCATTCTCATAATAGATTGTATAATCGCCTTCCTCCTTGCCATTTACATAGTTTGCTACCACTTTAGGTTTATTCCCTTTGTAAAATTCCTTATACGCTCCATTTTTTAAACCATTTTTATAATTCTGTTCTATAGCAAGCTCTCCATTGTCATAAAAAACTTTTACTATACCCTCATATTTATTATGAACAAATTTACCTTTTTCTTTTTCTTTTCCGTTTTCAAAATATGAAACTGCCTCCCCTTCCTTGGAATTTCGTTTGAATGGAACTTTAGAGGCAAGCTGTCCAGTGTTATAATACATTTTTACGTCACCTTCAAGAAGTCCATTTACATATTTTCCTTCTTCAGCTACTTTTCCATCTTCATAATACTTCTTATAATCTCCAACTGGCTTATCGTTTTCATAAGTAAATTCCTGCTGGACTTTTCCGCTAGGATATAAATATGTCCATTTTCCTGTTTTTTTACCATCTTGTGTATAATGAAGATCAGCTAACTTTGCACCATTTTCATATGTTAAATGAATATCTCCAACAAGCTTGTCATCCTTATAGCTTCCAGTTTCTTTGGCGGCACCATTTTCATAACTAATTTTATATGCACCTTCCCTTTTCCCATTTGCATAATTTACTTCTGTCTCTACATTTCCACCAGGATAGTAGGATTTATATGCTCCAACAAGTTTTCCTTGGGAATAAGTACCTTCTGCACGCGTCTTACCATCCTCATAATATATTTTATATGGTCCTTCTTCCAGATTATTTGTATAAATTTTTTCAATCAATGTTTTTTCATTCTCATCATAAATTAGCCATTGACCTTCCCTTTTATCATTTACAAATGCCCCTTTTCCTATAACCTCTCCGGTATTGTCATAATAGAAGTAGTCTCCGTCTCTAAGTCCTTTTACGTACGGTATTCTTTCACGTATTTTCCCATTTTCATAATAGAATATTGTTTCGCCATCACGTTTTCCATCCAGGAATTTTATTGACTGGCTCACATTTCCATTACCGTATGTTTCTGTATATGTTCCTGTAAATGGCTTTTTATCTTTGACAGTTACCGCCTGCTCATCTGATTTTTCATTATTTTTATACGTTGCAGTAATTAAAATATTCCCATCTTGCGAATGCCATTTATATTCTCCATCAATTTTTCCTTCTTTTACACTGTATTCCTCTTTTAGTTTACCGCTTTCATAATATGTCTTAGTTTCGCCATCAATTTTTCCATTCTTGGCAGTTTCTGTCATTGAAATATTTCCATCGTCAAATTTTGACAAAATTTTTCCGTTATATGGCTTATCTTCCCCATATTTGTACAAAACATCATCTATCATCTGCAAATCTTCCATTTCAGCACCTGAAACACTTGTCTTGTTTATATCAATGTTTTGAGATCCGCAGCTGACTACAAGTAAAAATAACATTGCCGCTATAATTCGCTTCATCAAACCACTCCTTGGCTAATAAATTTTATTTCCTCTAACCTTCAATTTTTACAGCACTATAGTTTTATTAAAAACTTGCCCCCACTGAAATGTATCCTCTACTTTTATCTGCCTTAACTTCACTCTTACCTTTATCTGGTTTAGCTATTCCAAAATCAAGTGTCAATATTTCACCATAATATCTGACACCTGCGGCATAACTTGATAAAGTGGCTATCCTTCCTTTTTTATTTCCATATTCGTCATAATTGTTCCTTACTTTTCCATAGTCATATTCTATATATGGTCTAACCTTATACAAAAACTCTCCCATTTTACTATCTCTTTCTGATGGTAAAATATAGCTTACTTCAAATTTTGTATTAAATCCTATATCTCCTGAAACTGATGATGGAAATCCTTTTGCTGTATCAAAACTTCCTATGCTGAATTTTTCTGTACTAAACAAGGCATCATTAGTATATTGTCCATTTACGCTAAGTCTTGTAGTAATTCCCTGATTTTTAAAATAAAACGGCTTATAATAGCTTGTATATAGGTTTACTTTCTTAAATTCATATTTATTTTCATCCGCATATATCGAAGGAGTCAAAAATGTCCCCGCATTATATGGCTTGTCCCTGTTTGCTTTGAATCCATTTATTCCTTGTGAATATGTCAGCCCGTAAGAAGTTAGTCCATTGAACAGCTTGTTCAGTCCACTTATTCCAATATTTGCAACAGTCATATTTCTGTCCTGAGTATTTAATCTTTGTCCTTCCAAATAAGTTCTATCTCTTTTTACATCAAGTCCAAGATTTAAATATAGCTTGGTATCTGCATTTCTGTACATTAATTTTGAAGTACTTATCCCATATTGTCTACTTTTTTCCCTTATTTTATAATTTGATGTGTTTCCGATTATTGTGTTGTTATCTTCTGAATTGTCGTAAGAAAACTTAAAACTCCAGCTTTTAAATGGAAAGGAGTATCCAAATGAATAACTTTTTGTGTAGTCATCCTTATCTTTCTTACTTTTTCTTAACTTATCAATATCTCCTCTATATGAAGCATAAATATTGTCATTCATTCCAAACAGGTTATCATATTCCAGTCCTATTCGATATCTCTGTTTATCCTTCTGTACGTCATCATATCCTAAATTAAATCTTATAGGCTTCTTTTTTTCCGTTTCAACGATAACTTTCGAGTATCCCTGTTTTTCTCCAGGTACGATATTAAGTTTTGCATTTACCGACTCAACCCTGTTCAAATTATCAATCCCATTGTCAATATGACTAATATTCAAGACTTTATTTTTTTCATTTGTAAAAGCAAAAAACTCTTTTCTTTTATCCTTTGAGGTATCTTCATCAATAACTATATCTTCAATTCTTCCTTCCAGAGCTACCAATTTCACTATCCCGTCACTAATATTTTGATTAGGCTCAAGAAAAATTTTTGTAGTTATATATCCCTTTTTGACGTATTCCTCATTTAATTTTTTTACCAATTCTTTTAAATCTGAAATATCAAGTTCCTTATTTTCGTAGCTTTGAATAATATTTTTTATTTTTTTAGGATTTACAAGCGGTTTTTCAGATTTAGTAGTATTTCTAAGGTAAATATGTTTAATCAAAAATTTTGGAGCTTCTCCATTTTCATTCTGACTATTAGAATTTATATTCTCGTTCAAATCCTCATTTTCATCTGATTGCCTGCTATTTTCAAAAAATTCTTTCTCACTTTTAGGAAGTTCATTCTTTAAAATGTTTCCCTTTGAAAAAGACACATTGCTAATCGCCAAAATTAATCCAGCTAAAACTAATATTTTCTTCAATTCTTTACCTCCACTTTTTTATAGATTCAATGAAATTATACTCTAAAATTTTTATTTTAATTAAAATCCAAACTGATATCCAAATCCTAAAGTAACTCTTCTGTTATCTGCATTTCCACTGTCTTTTCGCCCATCATATCTAGTACCTTCCATTTTTGCTGTATTTACTTGGTATGACAAATCTACAACAAATCCTTTGTACTGTACTCCTGCTCCAACTGCATAGTACATTCCGTTTTTGGCACTATATTTTTTCAATTCTCCTGAATCAAGCACTGTTCCTGTATTTTTAGAAATTGTTTCATAATGGCTTGAATTTTTGTCATTTACATTAATTGAATATCCAATGTTTGCTTTCACATAAGGGGTAACATCTGTATCATTTTTAAAATTATATTTTGTTGTGAAATATATTGGAACTGAATCATACAGCTTCGTATCCATAACATCCACTCTCAAATTAGTATCTTCAATATCTGTAAATTTTTTCAACTTGCCATGATTCTGATAGGCAATTCCTGCTCCAATTTCAGTATTATTTGTCAACAAATATCTGTATTCTGCCGCAATTTCATAAGAAGTCTTTGCTTTCTTTGAAGGGCTTACCTCAAACTTTGGAGAAGGTGAAACACCTGCCCTAAATTCAATAATATTGCTACTTGCAAAACTAAGTCCAGAAATTAATAGTCCAAGAAAAATTATTTTTTTCATTGCATACCTCCATATTTTATTTAATAATATTTATATTTTTTTAACAGCGTTATTAAAACTTTAATTGATAGATTATATGTTAATTTTATTTTTTTGTCAAATATCATATACTTTTATTAGTTTTAATTTACCTATAATTTATTTAATTTTATTTAAAAATTAATTTTTTTA
>CAUUWI010000097.1:0-4851 GCA_963548925.1 uncultured Leptotrichia sp.
TAGTAAGAATGAGAACCTTGCTAAATAATATGTATTTCAAAATTTATTAAATATTCACTATTTAAATGGGGAATATTAAAATGAGAGTAAGTCAGCATTGGGAAAAGGAAAAATATGAAAAAAATGCACGTTTTGTATCAATTTACGGAGAAGAGCTGATTGAATGGTTAAAGCCTCAAAAAGATGAGTATATCTTGGATTTAGGTTGTGGAGATGGAGTATTGACTAAGAAAATTACTGAATATGGGTGCAAAGTTTTAGGACTTGATGGAAGTCAGAAATTTGTTGAGGCGGCAAGAAAAATTGGGGTTGAGGCAGTACAGGGAGATGCACAGAATATGAAATTTGAAAATGAGTTTGATGCGATTTTTTCCAATGCGGCACTACATTGGATGACTAATCCCGAGAAAGTAATGGAAGGAGTATCTCGAGCCTTGAAAAAAGGCGGACGTTTTGTAGCCGAGACGGGCTGTAAAGGAAATGTGGGAAAAATAGAAAATGCTATTTTTGAAACTGTACAAAAACATAACCTGAAGGCTAAAAAATGCTGGTTTTTTCCAACTCCAGAAGAAAAAACAAAATTACTTGAAAAATATGGACTGAAAGTAAAAAGAATGGTAAGTTTTTCCCGTCCGACTTTGCTTCCAACCGGGATAAAAGGATGGCTGCAAACTTTTTCAGCACCTGCTCTTGTAAACGTTCCGGTGGAAATGCATGAAAAATTGATTGATGAAATAACTGAAAAAGTTGAAAAAGAACTGGAAAGAAACGAAAATGGACAAATTTTGGCGGATTATGTGAGATTGAGATTTGAGGCTGTGAAAGAATAATTATTTTTATTTTTTCAAATATTCAAATTTAAGTCATGCAATACTAATTAACAAAGTAACTTTAGTAAAAAGAAAGGATTACGGTATGAAACATATTAAAATATTTGATACAACCTTACGAGATGGAGAACAGACACCACGTGTCAATCTTAACGCACAGGAGAAATTGAGAATTGCAAAACAGCTTGAGAGTCTTGGGGTGGATGTGATTGAGGCTGGATTTGCGGTGGCTTCACCAGGAGATTTTGAGGCAGTTAAGATGATTGCGGAGAATGTGGAAAAATCTACGGTTACGAGTTTGTCTCGGGCTGTGAAAAAAGATATTGAAGTAGCGGCAGAAGCACTGAAAAGTGCGAAAAAACCTAGAATACATACGTTTATTGCAACTTCTCCGATTCACAGGGAATACAAGCTGAAAATGACGAAAGAGCAGATTTTGGATAGAGTAAAAGAAATGGTGGCTTATGCAAAATCGTTTGTTGACGATATTGAATTTTCGGCGGAAGATGCGACTAGAACTGAAAAGGAATTTTTGGTGGAAGTGTATGAAAAAGCGATAAAGGCTGGTGCGACTACGCTTAATGTACCTGATACTGTGGGTTATAGAACTCCGAATGAAATGTTTGAGCTTATAAAATATTTGAGAGAAAATGTAAAAGGAATTGAGAATGTGGATATTTCGGTGCATTGTCATGATGATTTGGGACTTTCGGTTGCAAATTCGATTGCGGCGATTCAGGCTGGAGCGACACAGATTGAATGTACGATAAATGGGCTTGGGGAAAGAGCAGGAAATACTTCGCTTGAGGAAATTGTGATGATTTTGAAAACGAGAAAAGACTTGTTTGAAGAATACTACACAAATATTGACTCAAAACAGCTTTATCCTGCTAGCAAACTGGTAAGCCTTCTAACAGGAATCTCAACGCAGCCAAATAAAGCAATTGTTGGAGCGAATGCCTTTGCACATGAATCTGGAATCCATCAGCACGGAATTTTAGCAAATCCTGAAACTTACGAAATTATGAGCCCTGAATCTGTCGGAAGAAATACAGATAGCCTTGTGCTTGGAAAATTGTCTGGAAAACATGCTTTTGTGCAAAAATTGAAGTCACTTGGATTTGATCACGTGGAAGGAGCTAGAGTGGAAGATTTATTTGCACAGTTTAAAAGATTGGCAGACAAGAAAAAATATGTTTTAGATGAGGATATTATTGCCTTAGTTGCTGGAGATGCAGCAAAAATTGAGGGAAGAATAAAATTAACACACTTTGAGATTTCAAGACAGGAAGGAAAAAAACCGAAAGCAACAGTAACGATTTATTTAGATGGGGAAACACAAGTGAAAGAGGCACTTGGAGATGGGCCTGTTGATGCAGCTTACAATGCGGTTAATCTAGCAGTAAGTGATACTTTTGTGCTAGAAGAATACAAACTGGAGGCAATAACAGGAGATACTGATGCACAGGCACAAGTAGTCGTAATTATTGAAAAAAATGGAAACAGATTTATTGGTAGAGGGCAAAGTACCGATGTTGTGGAAGCTAGTATAAAGGCTTATATTAATGGGATAAATAGACTTTATAATAAATAGTTTTTTTAAGAAGGTAAAAAGTTATGCCTAAATTAATTATAAATGATAAATCAGGTAAAAAAAATATTTCAATAAATTTTTTTCTGGATGATAAAGTTATAAAATTTAAAGAAAATAAAAAAGAAATTGAAAATGTAGATTATGGAGAACATACAATTAAAGTAAAAACCTTGTATTTTAAAAGTTCTGCACAAAAAATAAATATTGAAAAAGAAGTTACAGAAATTGAAATAAAACAAAATTATAAAGTTTATTTACTTTTTGTATGTTTACTTTTAATCTCATTACTTGGAGTTTTTCTGAAAACAAAACTAAAAATAGAAGCAAGTAAAGATTTTTTATATATGATTTTATTTGTTATAATGATGAATCTATATTTTGTTTTTGGAAATCCTTTAATATTGAAAGTAAAAGAATAAATAAAAAATATTGATTTATATAGAGATAGAGTAAATTTTATATTTTCTTAATTGTAAAAAAGTATGAACACCGTTCGCATAATTTAGAAAACTTTTATTGTTTTATGATTTTGGAAAATGGCGGATACTGTTCGCCAAATTAAAATAGTTTTATTATTTCAAAGATTATAGGTTAAAATTTTTTTAAATATGGAAATAGCTAATTTTTGTATTAAATTTAAATATATCCAAAAAGTTTTAATAAAGTATTTTGAAAAATTATTTATAGAAAAGAGGGAATTCAAAAATGAAAACAATAGTTTTTTCACATCCTTACAGCAAAAGTTTTAACAAGGCAATTTTAGATAATATAGTCCAAAAACTTGATAAAATAAAAGAAAAATATACAATTATAGATTTGAATAAGGATGGATTTAATCCTGTAATGACAGAAGAAGAACTAGGATTGTATTCGCAGGGGAAAAGTATTGATCCTTTAGTTTTAAAGTATCAGGAAATATTGAAAAATACAGACGAACTGATACTTGTATTTCCAGTCTGGTGGATGTCAATGCCTGCCATATTAAAAGGCTTTTTTGATAAAGTTATGATTAAAGGCTTTGCATACGAAAATTCAAAATATGGAATAAAAGGACTTTTAAATAATATAAAAACGGCAAAAATGATTACAACAGCTGAAGCACCTAAATTTATTTTAAATATAATGGGATTTGGAATAACGACGAGAAAGGCAAATCTTGGTGGAATTGGGATAAAGAAAACAAAATGGATTCATTATAGTTTGAGGGCAAAAGAGAAAGATGAGGATAGGAAGGAGTTTCTTAAGAAGGTTAGAAAATTTGTGAGTGAGTAAATATTTAAATTGATTTTAGAAGAATGTTCTTAAAATTTACAAAATGATAGGAGAAAAATGAAGGAAAAAGGCTGGATTTTTAAAATTCTATGGGGTTTTTTAGGATTAATTATATTATTTCTATTATATTCGCATTATGAATATAAAAATATAAAAATTAAGACAATTGAGATAAAGTCTAAAGATGTGCCGAAGGAATTTGATGGAAAAAGAGTGCTATTTGTAGCGGATTTTCAGTATGATACAATGGCACGTTATAATAGAAAACAGCAAAAAAAGGCGATTGAGTTGATTAATTCACAAAAAAAGGATATGATATTACTGGGGGGAGATTATGCGACTTGGGAGAAGAATATTCCTAAGTTTTATGAGGATGCTAAGGATATAAAGATTCCAGAACTTGGGGTGTATGCGATTTACGGGAATCACGAGTATCCAGGAGCAGAAGAAACGGCTGAAAATATGAAAAAACTTGGCTTTAATCTGCTTGTAAACGGAAATAGAAAAATAACAATAAATAATGAAAATATATGTATTGCAGGAGTAACTGACTTGTGGCATGGAAAGCCTGATGCTAGAAAAGCTCTTGAAGGACTAAAAAAAGAGGACTTTGTATTGTTTTTGACTCACAATCCCGAATACTTTGAGAAAATGACGGAAAATGAGAAAGAAAAGGCGGATATGACTCTGGCGGGACATACTCACGGCGGACAAGTTACTTTCTTTGGAAAAATTATTATGTCGGCGATAAAGGATAAAAAGAAATATGGGTATGGAATGAAAGAATATGGAGGGCATAAAATTTATATTACTTCAGGATTGGGAGGGGCTTTTCTTGAGATGTTTATCAGATTTTTTGCACAGCCTGAGATTGTGATTTTTGAGTTGAAGAGAATTAATTAAAATTTGGAAGTGATTGAGATGGAAGATAAAGAATTGAAAAATTTGGCAAAAGATGTTTTTGAAAAAATAGAAAAAAAGTATCAGGAAACAGCAAAAGAAATGATGGTTGCAGATGCATCAGTCAATGCTTCAAAGGAAATAAAAATAACAGACAGCAAAATTGAAGGGATTCCGTATATTCCAGTAGGAAGAAAAACTCCAACAAATTCAAAAGGACAACAATTTATGTTCCTTGCACAGATAAATTGTGAG
>CAUUWI010000098.1:0-4775 GCA_963548925.1 uncultured Leptotrichia sp.
AACCATGCTGAAACATAATCTGATGTTGTTCCAGTTTTTCCTGCCATCGGAATTAGTTTTCCATCTTTCATTACTTTTGCTGATTGCCCTGTTCCATAATTTACAGCATTTTCCAGCATATAAGTTAAGATTGCGACATCTTTTGAATCATAAACTTTTTTCATTTTCGGCTTTGCTTCGTAAACAATTTCACCAAATTTATTTTCAATTTTATAAATATATTGTGGCTGTACCTGGTATCCTCCATTTGCAAGCGCTGCATAGAACATTGCCATATCTGATGGTTTTGTGGAAATTGAACCAAGTGCCAATGTGTAATTTTTAGGAAAATCTCCTCCTACAACTCCAGCATCTCGCCATACTTTTTCAGCTGCTCTAATTCCAACGTATTGCAATAATTTTACTGGAATAATATTATTTGAAATTTCTAAAGCTTTGGCAAGCGTCATGCTATCCCTGAAAACTCCATCATAGTTTTTCGGTTTCCAGTTACCTATTTTTACTGGAGAATCTTCCATTACGCTGCTCATTGTCATTTTCTTCTGCAATGCCGCTAAATAAACTACTGGTTTAAATGATGAACCTGGCTGTCTTAGTGAGCTGATTGCACGGTTAAAATTACCTTTTTTATAATTCTTTCCACCAACCATAGCCTTTACAAATCCATTACTCGGATCAATTGAAAATAATGCTCCATTTAAATTTGCACGACTTTTCAAATTGTAATTACTGTTAAATGCTGTGTAAGCTGCTCTTTGCAAATCTAAATCTACAGTTGCATAAATTTTATAGCCATCGAACAAGAATTTCTGATCTTCTTCAGGAATTTTTAAAATTTTTCTGACTTCACTAAGTACAATAGTAGTAAATTCAGGTGCCACATTTGAAGTTGAAATTTGCTCTTCCTCATTACGGCTCTTAATATTTCCATTTACAAATGTTATTTTTTCACGTATTGCCTTCAAATATTCCTCGTCTGATATAAATCCAAAATTTCTCATCTGATGAAGTACTAATTTCTGTCTTTCTAGTGCATTTTCCAATTTTGAATATTTTGCTGGAGATTTAGGAAGACTTGCCAATATTGCCGCCTGTGCAATTGTTAGTTGTTTTGGCTGCTTATTAAAATATTTTATTGCTGCATTTTTTATTCCATATGCCCCTTGCCCAAAATAAATTGTATTTAAATAATTTTCCAAAATTTCATCTTTTGTATATTTTCTTTCAATTTCGATTGCCAATATTGCCTCTTTAATTTTTCTTGATATTGTCTGTTCAGGTGATAAAAAAGCATTTTTTGCAAGTTGCTGGGTAATTGTACTTCCCCCTTCACGTCGTGTTTTTGTAAGTGTCAAGAAAGCCGCTCTGGCTGTTCTTATAAAATCAAATCCATAGTGCGTCCTAAATTTTCTATCTTCTATTGCCAAAAAAGCATTTTGCACATGTTCAGGGATTTCTCCAATTCCTATAGGAGAACGATTTTGAACCATTATCGTATCAATTTGATTTCCATTTATGTCATAAATAACCGAAGGAGACACAGGAGCATAACCATCTATCAAATCAACTGGCGTTTCCTTGCTTACTGTATAAATCAGATAAGCTCCCATTCCAATTCCTATAATAAATAGAAACATAAAAACTTTCAAAAAAAATGAAGAAAAGCTAAAACTTTTTTTCACTTTAACTTTTGGTACTTTATTTTTCTTTTTCATTATTACCTCTTTTCAGTATTTCAGTATTTTTAATTTGCCATCATTTAAAGAATACAATTTAAATTACATCTTGACTTGCATTCATCTGTTTTTTTGCCTTTAGTTGTCCACAAGCTGCTGCAATATCCTGCCCTTTAGTTTCCCGCAACGTTACATTAACATTTTTATCTTTTAATAATTTATAAAATTCCCTTTGTTTTTGTTTTGATGGTGTCTTATAAGGCTTTCCACTAACAGGATTATAAGGAATCAAATTTACTAAACACGAAAACGAATTTAGAAATCCAGCTAGTTCCCTTGCATCTTCAGTCTCACAATTCAAGTCATCAATTAAAATATATTCAAATGTAATCCTATTTTTTGTTTTTTTCTGATATTCCAGAAGTGATTCTTTCAGCTGTTTTACATTCCACCTTTTATTAATCGGCATAATCTCACTTCTCACATCATCTTTTACCGAATGTAGCGAAATTGCCAAATTTATCTGGTTCTCGTTTTCCGTGAACTTTTTAATCCCATTTACAATACCGCTTGTAGAAATTGTAAAATTTCTTTTGGAAAAATTTTGCCCCTTAGGAGAATTTAGCATATTAATTGAACCAAGAACTGCATCATAATTTAAAAAAGGCTCTCCCATTCCCATATAAACGACATTTCCAAGTTTTTCTCCACGTTGCAGCAGATGTTTTTGTACATAATAGTATTGCAGTAAAATTTCAGAAATTGACAAATTTCTTTCATAAGTCATTGTCGCTGTAGCACAGAAATCACATCCGATAAGACATCCAATCTGCGAAGAAACACAAAGTGTATGCCTATTTTTATGAGAAATAAGCACACTTTCAATCAGCCTTCTATCTTTCAGTTCAAATAAAAATTTCTCAGTATCTCCATCTTCCGAAACCTGATGTGTCTTAAATTCAAGCTTTGCCACATAAAATTTCTCTTTCAAAATTTCCCTGTCTTTCTTGGAAATATTAGAAAATTCATCAAAATCAAATACCAGTTTATTGTGCAACCAATTAAAAACTTGTGCTGCATTAAACTTTTTCAGCCCAATCTCAACAAATTTCTCCTGCAAACTCTCCAGATTCATTCCCAAAATATCAATTTTCTCAACTGTATCTATATTCATTTCGTTATTACTTCTCTCCATATTCTTTATTCTTTTCAATTTCCTCCTTTTATTTCTCCAATTTTAATTGTTTATATCATACCATATTTTGAAAAAATATTACAGTATAAAAAATATAAATTCTAAAAACAAAAAATACTCAAAAATTTAATCCAATTCTAAATAACCTATTTTTGAACACTTTTTCTATTTCAATTTTTATAATCCTAAAATCTCTTAATACAATTTGCAATTCTTTTCATTCTCATCATTTAACTATTTTTAACAGATACCGTTATCTTTTGCTACAAATTTTAAATATATTTTATTTCTTTAAGGAATCATAGATTCTGAAAAAGTTCCATTTTGAACGCTATTTCTTATTTCAATAACTTTATCAGTTATATCCGTTATATTTACAATCCAGTCATTTACATATTTTTTCACAGTTTCTCCCTTTATGCCTAACTGTATCGCCCTTCTTCCTAGTGGATTACCGTAAATATCCCTATTTGGATCCCATTGACATCTTACTTCTGAATTGTCTAATTTATTTTTCCATTCTTCTTTAGATAAATCAGAAACCTTATCTAAAAGACGAAAATACAGAATTTCTTACTATATACAAGCCTCTTTTAATTTTTCTTTTGCAATTTCAAGAACTTCCCTTCTATACCTAATTTTTTCTAATTTAAATTTTTCTAAAAATTCATCATCAGTTAGTTTTTTATTATACCATTTTAATAACAGTATAACTTCGTTCATATACCTATTCATCATTTTTTACTTCCTTGTCACTTTTTAATTAAACACATTGTATTACAATTTCATTTTATTTCCCCAAACTTTCTATCCAATTTTCATAAAATTTTTCTTGTTCCTTAACACTGCCAATTTTTAATTCATTATCATAATCAAAAATATCTACTACATCAGATAAAGTAGCTTGTTTCCCCATTTGTAATTTATATGCCTTTGTCCCTCCAAATTCTTTTTGCATTCCAGAAGGATAAACATTGATAACTGAAGCATTACAAAGTAAATAAATGTTATTTAATTCTAATTTTTTTCGTAATTCTACAACAGAATCAAAGATATTATCACTTTTTGAAAAATATATTGTTCTTTCAATTTCTATTTTTAAATTAATTTCATCTTCAATTTCTAATAAAAATAATTTATTTTTCTCTATTTTTCCATTATTAATAATTTCAATATCAAAAATTTCCATATTATTTTCATCTTTCACATTTACCAATCCTTCTTTCACTTTCAATTTCCACATCTTTCCCCAAAAATGCAACTCCAATTTTTAAAATATCCTCAATTCCTGCATTTTTAAATACAAAAACATACTCTTTCTCTTCAATTTGCTTTAGTGTGACTTTACATTCTTTCTTCAACTCACTAAAAAAAATACTTTTTACAATTCATATTAGCACACATATTTCAAAAATACAATGTAATTAAAATAAAAAAATATAAAGATATATTGTAAATCAAAATATATAAATTTTTTAGAAATCATATTGACTTTTGAAAATCCTGTAGTACAATATTATTAAGTAAGAAATAATCAATAATAAAACTTAGTATTAAAAGGAGGAGTTTATTATGTTAAAAAGGTTTAAACCATTAATTTTAATTTCAACATTCCTAGCTCTTTCATCTATTGGATTTAGCGGTACACAAGCAACTCTTGAAGCTAGTTATAGACAAGCACAAGCTGCTGTTAATAAAGGATTAGGTAAATGTCTAAGTGAAGCATACAATTTAGGTGCAAGAGACGTGGAAGACTATATAAGACGGGAAAATAATAAATATTTTAGTGATATTTCTTTCATAAATGGAGGACGGGTAACAGTAAAATTATTACCTAGAAGTAAAGATATTGATGAAGAAACATATGAAGATTTGGCAGATTTTTATATAGGAGAAGCATATAC
>CAUUWI010000099.1:0-4724 GCA_963548925.1 uncultured Leptotrichia sp.
TATCCTGCCATTTTTCACCTCTTTTTTATCCTATCAAAATATCTTCTTTTGGATAAACATATCTTCCTTTTGAATTTTTAACTTTAGACAATGCCAATGCTATTGTTAATGGTCCTACTCTTCCAACAAACATTGTAATCATAATTAATAATTTAGAAATATCCGATAATTGTGGTGTTAAATCTCGCGATAATCCCACCGTTCCAAAAGCAGATACTAATTCAAATCCTAATTCTATAACTCTTATATCTTCTAGCCAAATTAATAAAAATAATATTACAACAACATACATAATTGATATAAAAACAATAACCATAGCTTTATTATATATTTTCCAGCTAATTCTTCTCTTATTGTATTCCAAATGTTCCTTATTTTTTATAGTTGTAACTATCCCAAAAAGTATCAATCCAACTGTAGTAGTTTTTATCCCACCACCTGTTGAGCCAGGTGAGGCTCCAATAAACATTAATAATACAAACAAAAAAACTGTAGGTTCCCGCAGTTCAGCTATGGAAATTGTATTAAATCCAGCTGTTCTTGTTGTTACACTTTGAAAAAAAGCAGCTCCTATTTTTTCAAAAAATGGCAATGTTCCTAATGTTTTATTATTTGAATACTCTAAAATAAATGTTAAAATTGTCCCAAATATTATTAGAAAAATTGACATTTTTATAGCTATTCTTGTTGTTGTAGTAAGCCTTCTATCTTTTTTTAGAAAATATTGATAAATATTAAGAATTGCTGCAAAACCTATTCCGCCAAAAAAAATTAACAATGGAATTATAGTATTTATGATTACACTGTTTTTAAAATCACTTAAATTATTTGTAAATAATGCAAATCCAGCATTACAGAATGCAGAAATAGAATGAAATATTGAATAATAAATCGCTTTCTTATAATCAAATATTTGTATAAATTTTAAAAACAATATTGCAGCCCCGATAATTTCTATTGTAAAAACTGTTATCAAAACTTTTTTTACAAATTTTTGTATTTCAAATGTCGTATTAGCATTTATATCTTCCTGTATCAGCTTTTTTGTAAAATATCCCACTTTTTTAGAAATCATCATTACAACTATTGCTGAAAATGTGATAATTCCTATTCCACCAAGCTGGATTAATATCATAATAACTGTTTTACCAAATAAATTATAGACTTTACTTATGTCATTTACCGTAAGCCCTGTTACACAGACAGCTGATGTTGCAGTAAACATACCCTCAAGCAAATTTGTCTTTTGTCCATTTTCTGTTGAAATTGGTAAAGAAAGTAAAAAGCCGCCTATTAATATAATTATTATAAATGACACTAAGATTATTGTATATGGTGATATTTTCTTTTGTTTCTTTAACATCAGAATCGCCTAACTTTCTCTTTTAAAAACTTTTTTCAATTTACAATTTTTTAAATGATCCAAAAATCAAAATCTTCGACCATATTTTCGTATTTCTTGTCTTTTGCCAGTAAATTTGTAAATTCCCTAAAATCTTCGCTTGTTTTTCTTAAATATTCATCATTTCCAACCAGTTCTTCAATTTTATCTCCTATTTTTTTCCATGCCTTGTTAAGTTTAGGTATTACTTCCAGCCCTTCTTCCGTTATCTTAGTAAAAGAATTTTTTCCTGATTTTTCTCTTTTCACATATCCCCTTAAAACTAATTTATCTACAAATCGTGTGACTGTTGACGGAGCTATTGCTAATGCTTCTGATATTTCATTTACCGTAAGACCTTTTTTTTCCTCCTTCAGGATAATCATTAAGAAGGCATGTGTCGGATATATTCCCAGTTCTTCAAATGATTCTTCCGCTATCTTGTTAACTATTCTAAACATTTTTGAAATCATAAAATAAACACATCTTTGAATTTCGATTTTTTCATTGCTATTCATAAACTTATCTACTCCCTTATTTTTAAATTTTTTATTATACTGAAATCCCTTTGATATTGGATTAATAAAATCAAGTAATATTAGGATTGAATATAATATTTATAACTTTTAGGTTCAGTTTTAAAGTGATTTTTATATATATTTTTCCCAGAAAAATAACCATGTCAATTTAATAATGATATACACAGGAATTGCAATAAATGCCCCACTTATTCCAAATAATGCTCCCCCAATAAGAACTACCAGAAGCGTTGTAATTGGATGCATTTCCACAGATTTCCCTGTAAGCCATGGCTTTACAATATTTGCTTCTATTGTCTGAACAATAGTAATTAGAACTACTATTAAAATCACGAGTTTAAACGACTTTGTAAAGGCATACAATATCACTGGAATCAGTCCAATAAAGGGCCCTATAAACGGAATCACATTTCCAAAACCAACTATTATTGAAAAAAGCATGCTATAATCCATTTTTAAAAAATAGAAAATTATAAATGATACAACCCCTACAATCATACTGTCAAGTGCTGTCACTAAAATATATTTTCCAATTGTTTCATCCATATTTTTTATTAAAATAATCAAATCTTCTCTTTCCATATTCTTAAAAAAACGTTTCACTCCATTTTCAATATTATCATAACTGAAAATCAGCATAATTGTAAAAATAGGTGTCATAAATAATAAGCTGAATGTACTGCTTATCAGAGAAAAACTTGAACTTAGAACCTTTATAGAATTTGTTATAATTATATCTTTAGAACCCATAAGTGAACTTCGTAAATCAATATTATTATTTTCCAAAAATCCAAAAAAATTATTTTGTAATATTTCCTGATTTTTTAGTAAAAAATCAATAAGACTTGATACTTGTTTTGTAATTAATGGTACAATCGCCAAAATTATATACAAAAAAATTATAAAAAATATTGATAAAACCATTAAAATTGCAAATGTTCTATTTAACTTCAGTTTTTTCTTTCCTTTATCCCTATTATTCGTTTCAAAGCCATCAACTTCCTTTTTTTCACTTATCATATCTATAAATGGCATAAGGCAGTACACTATTATAAATGACAGAATAAATGGAAAAATTGTGCTTATTACCAATCGTATCGGTTCTGCAAAATAATCATAAACTTTAAAAAACAGTAATATTGTTAAAAGTGCTAATACTGCTATAATTAAAAGATTTCTCAACTTAAGAAATTTTTTTTCATCATAAAATTTCATTTAATTTTTTATCCTTCCATTTTTATCCAAATGATTTTTCACTTTTCCTGTTAAACACGATGTCAATCGGACACCCTTCAAATCCAAAATATTCCCTTAATTTATTTTCAACATATCTTTGATAAGAAAAATGTATCAATTCTGGATTATTGGCAAAAAACACAAATTTAGGCGGTGCCTGACTTACCTGTGTTGCATAATTTATTTTTACTGTTCGTCCCTTTCTCGTAGGCACTGGGTTCTGTGCTATCATTTCAGCTAAAATCTGATTTAGAAGCCCTGTCGTTACTTTCTTATGGTATTCTTCATTAATAAATTTAGCCTGCTCCAGAATATTTAGCGTTCTTTTCCCCGTCAATGCTGAAATTGTAACAATTGGCGCATAATCCAAAAATGCCAAGTCAGCTTTTACTAATTCTGTAAATTCCTTCACACTGTTATTATTCTTTTCAATCAAATCCCATTTATTAACCGCAATAATAATAGGCTTTCTCTCCTCATAAATCATTCCCGCAATTCTCTTATCCTGATCAGTCAAAAGCTCTGTTGCATCAAGCATCAGTACACAGACATCTGCCCTTTTTATCGCCTTCATTGCCCGAAGTATGCTGTAATATTCAATATCATCTTCTACTTTGGATTTTCTACGTATTCCTGCCGTATCAATCAAAGTATAAGTTTCTCCATTATATCTCAGGTTCGAATCAATTGAATCTCTTGTAGTTCCCGCAATATCGCTTACAATCGAACGTTCTTCATTCAAAAGTTTATTTACAAGTGAAGATTTCCCGGCATTTGGTCTTCCAAGAATCGCAATATTAAGTCCATCTTCAATCTGTTTTATTTTTTTATCTTCAAACTTTTCAATTACTGCATCTAGCAAATCCCCTAAATTTGTCTTATGTTCCCCTGAAATTCCGATAACTTCCTCAAATCCAAGTCCATAAAATTCAAAAATATTTTCCTGGTCACGCATATAATTGTCAATCTTATTCACAGCCACGACAACTTTTTTATCCTGCCTTCTAAGTACATTCGCCACATCTTCATCAAGCCCAGTAATTCCAGCTTTTCCATCTACCAGAAATATAATCACATCCGCTTCATCAATTGCAACTTGTGCTTGCTGCTTAATTTTCCCCATCATAAAATCTTCTGTTTTAGGCTCAAGACCTCCAGTATCTACCAAGATAAATTCTTTTCCTGACCATTCCATCTCCCGATAGAGCCTGTCTCTTGTAACGCCTGGCTCATCCTTAACAATGGACATCCTATCCCCTACCAGCTTATTAAATAATGTCGATTTTCCCACATTAGGTCTACCGACAATTGCTACTGTATGTTTCATATTCTCCTCCATTTTTATTTTTTATTGTATATTCCGCATTTTTTATAATTTCAAAAAACAGCATTATATTTATTTTATCATATTTTCAGCATTTTTATTAGTTTTTTTTATCTAAATTTTTTCCTTGCGAAATACCTAGATTTATGAGATAATTTTAACATATTAAAGTAATTTAAATTTTAAAATTGGAGGTATCAGAATGAACGATAGAATCGTTATCACAGTTATTGGAACAGATAAA
>CAUUWI010000100.1:0-4659 GCA_963548925.1 uncultured Leptotrichia sp.
TAAAACTTATATATTTAAGTTATTGACAAAAGATATATAAAAATGTTATAGTAAATTAAAGGTTTTATATAATTTTGAAGTAATTTAAAATTAAATTCAAAGGTTATACAATATTAATTTTGAGAAATTTATATATAACTTGAAATTAAATACAAAAAATGATAATATTTATTATAAAAATATATAAAATTTAAAAATTTGGAGGGAATAACAATGAAAAAAATGTTATTATTAATGATTCTAGCGTTAAGTGTCTTTATGTGCAGTATTCAGAAGGAGGAAAAAAAGGGAGAGAAAAATGCTGATGGGATTCCTAAAAAAATTGTAGTTGGGCTGGATGACTCGTTTGTTCCGATGGGGTTTAAGAATGAAAAAGGAGAGATTGTAGGGTTTGATATTGATTTGGCTAGAGCTGTTGCTCAAAAATTAGGTGCTGAAGTTGAATTTAAGCCAATAAACTGGGATTCTAAAATATTGGATTTGAATGGTGGGAATATTGATTTGATTTGGAATGGTCTTACTATAACTGAAGAAAGAAAAAAAGAAACTGAAATGTCAAAACCTTATTTTACAAGTCATCAACTTATAGTAGTTAAGACAGGATCAAGTCTTAATACAAAGGTTAATTTAGTAGGGAAAAATGTTGGAAGTCAGACTGAAAGTAGTGGAGAAGAAGCTGTTAAAAAATCAGGAGATGACAAGAAATTCAAGGAATTTAAAACTTATGCTCAATATGATCAAGCATTTATGGATCTTGACGCAGGGAGAGTCGATGCAATTATAGCTGATGAAGTATTAGCAAAATATACTAAAAAAACAAAAGAGATTCAGGCTAACAAGGAATTATACAAAATCTTAAATGACAATTATGGCGAAGAAGAATATGGAATTGCAGCCAAAAAAGGAAATATTAAATTAATTGAAGCTATAAATAAAGCTATTGAGGAATTAAAAGCAGACGGGACATATCAAAAAATTTATTTGAAATGGTTTAAAGATTAATGAGTAAATGGTTACCAATATTTATAGAATTAGTAAAAACTTTACCAAATATAGCGGTATTATATGTATTCACGATTTTATTTTCCATCCCGTTAGGAATTTTAGGAGCGTTGGCATATACAGGTAAAAATAAGATAACAAAATTCATTATTTCAGTTTATACATGGGTTTTTCGTGGAACTCCATTAATGCTGCAATTAATGGTTGTTTATTACGGAATACCATTAATGAGTTTTGGAGGTTATAAAATAGTTCTTGAACCGTATACAGCGGCCACAATTACATTTATCATAAATTACGCCGCATATCTTGTAGAAATTATGAGAAGTGGAATTGAAAGCATTGACAAGGGACAGCATGAAGCCGCAAAAGTACTTGGTTACAGTTATTGGCAAAAAATAATATACATTATTTTACCGCAGGCAATAAGAAGAGTGCTGCCAACATTGGGAAACGAGGCGATTACACTTATAAAGGATACTTCCCTTGTATATGTTCTTGCCGTGACAGAAGTAATGAAACGTACAAAGGAACTGGCAAATATTTATTACAACGTTACTCCATACATTTGTGCAATTATTATTTATCTGGTTCTAAGTTTTGCTGTTGACAGACTATTTAAAGGTATTGAAAAAAGAAATAAAATTAGAATTTAAAATTTTTGATAAATAGTTTTATTAAAATATAAAAAACTGGGAGATAATGTTGTGGAAAGTAAAAAAATAATTGAATTAAAAAATTTAAAAAAACAATATGATAATAATGTAGTTTTGAAAAATATTAACTTGCATGTTGACAGAGGTGAAGTAGTTTCAATAATAGGACCTTCAGGAAGTGGAAAATCAACAATTTTACGATGTATAATTGACTTAGAGAGCATAACTTTGGGAGAAGTATTGATTGAAGGGAATAACTTGACAAATAAAAATGTTGATAAAAAAATAAAAAAAGAAATGTTATTAAAAACAGGAATGGTTTTTCAAACATTTAATTTGTTTCCACATATGTCAGTTAGAAATAACATAGTCAAAACATTGAAAGTTGTAAAAAAAATAAATGTGGCAGAAGCTGAAAATATTGCAAAAAATATGTTGGATTTAGTTGGATTATCAGATAAAATCGACAATTTTCCAAACCAACTTTCAGGAGGACAGAAACAGCGGGTGGCAATAGCACGGGCCTTGGCATTGCAGCCTGATATTATGCTTTTTGATGAGCCGACATCAGCACTTGATCCAGAACTTGTAAAAGAAGTATTGGATATAATAAGAAAATTAAAAGAAAAAAAAATTACGATGCTAATTGTAAGTCATGAGATGAATTTTGTTCGTGAAATTTCAGATAGAGTAATCGTTATGGAAAAGGGTGAAATACTGGAAGCAGGAACTTCACAGCAAATATTTGAAAATCCATCTTCTGAAAGAGTAAGAGAATTTTTAAATACAACTAACTAGAAAATGAAATAAAATTAATTTAAAGGGGGGGAAAAACTAAAATTCCCCTTATTAAATTACCTGAAAATAAATTTATAGTAAAGTTATTTCAAATAGTTAAATATAAAAAATTTGTGAGAGAAAATATTTTTGTTCAAATATTTTTGTAAAAACTATAGATAATACTTGTATATGCAATAAAAAAATGTTATAATACTAGAAAATTAAAATTATCAATAAAAAGTTGACTTTTAAAGCAATAAATAATATAATCTTTATAAAATATATGGTATAATATGGGAAAAAATTAATGAAAAAAGAGGTGAAATATGGATAGTTTTATAAAAATAAGGAATTTGATAAAGAAATATGAACTTAATAATGGTCAGGAATTAATGGCTGTGAATGATGTGAACCTTGATGTTGAAAAAGGGGATATTTATGGAATTATGGGACTTAGTGGAGCTGGGAAGTCTACACTTATTAGACTTCTTAACAGATTGGAAGAGCCTACTTCTGGAGAAATTTTTGTGAAGCACGAGATTATTGATAAAAAAAGTGAAAGAAAGCTCGGATATGAAGATAAAAATATTTTAGAGTTTGATATAAGAAAATTACGGGAATTTCGGAAAAAGACAGGAATGATCTTTCAGCATTTTAATTTGCTAAATTCTAGAAATGTTGTAGATAATGTGGCTTTTCCGTTGGAAATTTCAGGATGGAAAAAAAGAGATATTAAGAAAAGAGTTGATGAATTGCTGGAAATTGTAGGTCTTTCAGATAAAAAGAATAATTATCCTGAACAGCTTTCAGGAGGACAGAAACAGAGAGTTGCTATAGCAAGGGCCTTAGCGAATAATCCGCAATTACTGCTATCCGATGAGGCGACATCTGCACTTGACCCCAGAACTACTAATTCTATTCTGGAATTGCTAAAAGATATAAATAAAAAATTTGGAATAACGATTATATTAATTACTCACCAGATGGAAGTTATAAAGAAAATCTGTAATAAAGCAGCAATTATGTCAGATGGGAAAATTATAGAAAAAGGAGAAACAAAAGAAATTTTCTTAAATCCTAAAACAGATTTGGCAAAAGAATTTGTGGCAAATATTTCACACGAAGAATTTAGAACAGAAGAGGAAATAAAACATCGTGAAGAAAATAACGGTAAATTAAGATTAAGATTGAAGTATAATGAAGAGCAGGTAAATGAGGCATATATTACTCAGATTATCCGTAAATATGATGTTGAAGTAAATATTCTAGGCGGATTTGTTGACAAAGTGGGAGATATTATTGTAGGAAATATGTTAATAGAAATTTCAGTAAATGAAGAAAGATCTAAGGAAATTATTGAATGGCTAAGTGAAAATAAAATAGATTCGGAGGTGTTATAATGAGATTTGACTGGATAAAATTTTTACAATTTCAAACTATAGTCCAACCTTTGTGGGAAACTATTTATATGGTTTTTGTTTCTACAATTATAGCTTTAATTATCGGACTTCCAATAGGAATTTTACTTACTACGTCCGATACAAAAGGAGTAAAACCTAATAAAACTTTACATAAAATACTGGATATAGTCATTGTAAATATTACAAGATCCATTCCATTTATAATTTTGATAGTTTTATTAATACCTCTTTCAAAATTATTGTTTAAATATTCATTTGGAAGTACTTCGTTCATTGTACCGCTTTCATTGGGTTCTGCACCGTTTGTGGCAAGAGTCATTGAAGGAGCTTTAAAAGAAGTTGATGAAGGGCTCATTGAGGCTTCAAAATCAATGGGAGCCAAAACTTCTGAAATTATTTTTAAAGTTATGATACCAGAAGCAATGCCTGCACTTGTTCATGGAATGACATTGACTTTAATTAGCTTGATTGGATATTCTGCGATGGCTGGGACAATTGGCGGTGGCGGACTTGGAAATGCCGCTGTAATGGATGGTTTTCAAAGAAATAATATGGAATTGATGTGGCAGGCAACAATTGTTACAATTATCCTAGTTCAAATTATTCAATTTATTGGAGATAGAATTGTAAAAGCCTTGCTCAATAAGAGAAAAAGAACATAAATAAATTATAAATAAAAATTAAATTTAGGAGGAAACTAACTATGAAAAGAGTATTGACATTATTGTCATTAGTACTAGTGGCAGCATTATTTATTGTATCTTGTGGAAATAAGGGGAAGGAGTTAATTGTTGGAGCAT
>CAUUWI010000101.1:0-4648 GCA_963548925.1 uncultured Leptotrichia sp.
TAATAATGTCAACAGCACACCCATTCAAATTCCCAACTCCAATTGCAAAAGCATTAGGACTTAATGAAACAAAAGAGCCTTACGCAATTTTGGATGAAGTGTCAGAGATTACTTGTGTAAAATTCCCGGAAAAGTTGACAGAAGTGAGAAATTCAGAAATAAGATTTTCAAATGTGATTGATAAAGACGATATTCAGGACTTTGTGAAAAAATATATAAAAGATTTGAAATAAAATAAATTTTTAGGAAAGGAATATTTTAATTTATTATGGATTATATTGATGAACAACTAATAAAATTTAAGAATAAATTAGAAGAGGCTATTTTAAAAGATAGTTCAAAAGGAAAAGAAAGTATCATCAGATTATCTGAATGAATTAATTTCATTCACGACGCAGTAAAATTTGAATTAATAAAGGAAGGAACACCTTTAGGAAAAACTAAACCTGAATTAAAAATAGCAGGATTTTTAAAACAAAAAAAACATCAATCAATTGGGAGACCATTAAAATATAATAATAAAATTGATAAATATGGAATTGAATATTCAACTGACACATTAGTAATAAATGTAAGAAGTCAAATGAGTAGCATTGAAAAAAATAAAGATACATTATTTGAAAGAACATTTGCAGAACCATTAAATTTACGATTTATCCAGATATAGTACTAGGTGAAGTATATTTGATTCCTTTATATGAATATAATGAAAATTTAATAAAATTAAATCGTATTGGTTTTAAAAATAAAGTAACAAATTTAGCTTCATATATTAGTTTTTTTGATGCAATTAACAATAAGGAAATTATCAGGAGAAAAATTTTATGATAGATATTCTTTACTTACAGTAGATTTTAATAGAAAAACTCCACATTTATTTAAAAGTAGTGCTGAATTAAAACAACATGGATATTTATCTGATTCATTTAATATTGAATATTCCACATTAAATTTTAAAGATTTTGCAAAAGATATTTTGAAAATTTATAAAAATCGATATAATCTTTGTAATCTATTAAAATAAATTATACTATTTCCCATTTAAATAGTAAAAATCATAAAATTCATGGAATTAAAGCCTTTTTTACAAGATTGTACTGTTTACAACCTATGTAATTATAAAATATCCTGTAATTAAATTTAATCATTAAATATCCATATAAGAGATTCTTATTCAGAATTTGAAAAATTGCTTATTGTTAATATATGTTTTTCATAATTCTATGTTTTTTCTTTTATATAAGCAAGGGAAATCATGACATTCTATATTAGATATGTTCGATAACCTAAGTTTTTTTATTTATACAAGGGGTTAAGACCCCTTGCTTCAGGATATTTATTTTCTGAAATTTTAAGTTTGTATAGTTATCGAACAGGTCTATTAAATTATAAAAATACTAAATAAGCAAAAACATTTATTAATCATAATATTTATAAATAAAACTACAAAAGTCTTTAAGATAGATACTTAAGGCTATCAAATTGATTATTGGCTGTGTCTGAAAACTCAAAATCTATGTTATTTTTAATGTTTTTTTGATTTTATAAATTATACAAATCACGATAAAATAAGTATTTATTATTTTTGATTTTGGAAAAATTTGTTAAAAATTCATCATTTTGAGAGTTTTCAGACACGCCCTTATAGAATTTTATTGCTATTTTTAAAATGGGGTCTAGTATTATACATATAATTAAATCTATATTACAATTTATGAAAATAAAAAAAAGACTGTTTCACAAAATCGCTTTATGAGACAGCCCCTTGTTTTTTGTTTTATACTCAAATTACTCTTAAAATTGAAGTAATAAAAAATTAAATAAGGTGGAATAATTATAGTTTTTTAAATTTTAAATTGTATTATTTACTGTAAGTCAAAAAATTATAATTTAGAGTTTCCGTCTATCCCCTTGAATGAAGAATACCCGTCATCAGTCATTACTGTGGAACCGTTTATAGCACTTGCTTCTTCCAAGCTCATTAAGTAAATAGCATTTGCTATTTCTGATGGTTCTATTATTCTTCCTTTCATATGAAATTTTCCTCCAATTTCGGCTATTAGTCCATCTATCATGTCAGTTTTTACCCATCCTGGAGCAATTGACACAACTCTGATTCCATATGGTGACAATTCTCTTGCCATAGCCTGTGTAATCATTTTTACTCCACCTTTGCTTGCATGATAGCCGACTGCTTCAGTATTTGCCATAAATCCGCAAATTGAACCTGTATTTATAATTACACCTGATTTATTTTCTGCCATTATTTTACTTGCAAAATGACACATATTTATTGTTCCCATAAGGTTTACCTGTATTACATTTAAAGTGTCATTTAAGTCAATATTTAAAAAATCATCTCTTTTTCCGACAATACCCGCTACATTAACAAGAATATCAATTTTCCCATATTTTTTTACTGTTTCATTTATTACATTTTCACAATCCTTTGCAGAAATCACATTACAACTTATAAAAGAAACCTCACCCATTTCTGATAAAGTTCTTATGGAATTTTCAATAGTTTTTTCATTGTCAATACTGGCGATTACGACTTTATCCCCTTTTTCTAAAAATTTTTTTGCTGTTGCAAACCCGATTCCCCTTGTTCCACCTGTTATAATTACAATTTTATCCATTATTATCACTCCTTAGGTAATTTAATAAGTTTTCTATTAATATTATACCCTTTTTTAGTATATTTGAGAAATTTTTTAATAAAAAATTTTTATTTAAAAATGCGGATTTATTTCAGGATTTTCAATTTGAACTGTCACATGCTCTATTCCGTATTCATTTTTTAAAAGTTTTACCACATCATTTACAATCTCATAATCATTTACACCATCGTATTCATCAAGTAAAATATGAAATGAAATGCTTATGTTCTCTTCTGAAATATTCCATAAATGAAATTCATGAATATCCTTTATTTTATCAATTGTCAAAATTTTAGTATGAATTTCGTCAATGTTTAGATTGTTTGGAACAGCTTCCATTAAAATAAAAAACGCCTCTTTTGCAATTTTTAATCCACCAGTAAAAATAACAACGCTGATAATAACACTTATTATTATGTCAAAAATAACAAGATTAGTTAATTTCAAAATAATTGCAGCAATTATGACTCCAACAGAATTTAACGTATCGCCTAAAAAATGCCACAAAGCACTTTTTACATTAAGATTTTTTTCTTTTTTCAAACTTCTCATAAGTACAAACATAAGTATGATATTAACCAGAAGTCCAATTACTGCAATTGTGAACATTGTAAAAAAATCAACATGCTCTGGATTGAAAAGCCGTTTTATAGCTTCAATAACTATTCCAACTGAAATTATCATAAGAGCTATCCCATTTATAAATGCTGAAATTATCTCAATTCTCAAAAATCCGTAAGTAAAATTTTTGTTTGGCTTTTTAGCTGAAAAAAATACCGCAATAATGCTGAATAAAAGTGCAACAACATCCGAAAACATATGAAACGAATCTGAAATAAGCGCAAGCGAACCGCTAAATATCCCGCCAAACAATTCAACTAAAGCAAAAAATAGTGTCAGTAAAATTGAAGTTATCAAAGTTTTCTTTGATTGTGCCTGATATTTATAATGCTTTATATGATGGTACTTAAAATCAATTTTTTCTTTATTCATCTTATCTTTCCTTCTTTCCTCTAAAAATATTTAATCAATTTAATTATATAATGGGAGTTTTTTTATTTCAACAACATAATTTTATTTTATAGTAAAACTATTTTAAAATCTTAAAATTATTTTTAATATTGTTGCAGATTGCAATTTTGTATGGTAAACTTTTGTTAGAAATAATAAATTTAAAATTGAAATGTATTCAAATTATACTTTTGCAATACCAAAGTTAAATAATAAATTTAAGATAAAGGAGAAATATAAAATGGCAAATATATTTGAAAAAAAAGTTAGAATAAATGAATTGACAAACTTGAGAAAAGAACTTATGCAACAGGGGAATGTTGTGGAAGAGGTTAAAGTATTAAAGGAATTAGCAAAACTTACACAAGAGGTTTTTGGTAAGGAAAGTGATGAGAATATTAAAATTTTGAATGAAGTTGGAGGAACTCTTAAATATATTGGGGAGTTTGACACAGCGAAAGATGCTTTGCTGAAGGCACAAGGTTTTATTGAGAAAAAGTATGGCAAAGACAGTATTCCGTATGCGACTTGCAGCCTAAACCTAGCTGAAGTTTACAGATTTATGAAAAAATATGATGAAACTGAAGATATGTACCTTAATACTATGAAAATTTATAAAAATAATAATTTGCAGAATGACTATGTTTATGCGAGTGTGTGCAATAATTTGGCTTTATTTTATCAGGAGCTTGAAAGATATGAGGAAGCGATTGAGTTGCAGGAAAAAAGTTTGGAGGTATTGGAAAAAGTTGGAGAAAACCCTATTCAGTATGCAATTACGCTAAGTAACCTTGTACAGCCTTATTTGAAAGTGAAAAACAAGGAAAAAGCTGGAGAATACTTGCAAAAATCACTGAAACTAATCGAAAAGGAAGCTGGAAAAACTCATAACTTGTATGCAGCAGTCCTTAACAATATGGCGACTTTTTATTTTGCAGAAAATGAATATGAAAAAGCATTGGAATTATTTGAGGAAA
>CAUUWI010000102.1:0-4603 GCA_963548925.1 uncultured Leptotrichia sp.
ACATCCCCATCTTGCACAATGTACTCTTTCCCTTCCAATCTCATTGCACCTTTCTCTTTCGCACCTGTCCATCCGTTTAGTTCGATAAATTTTTCAAAAGATACAACTTCGGCACGGATAAAGCCTTTTTCAATGTCTGTGTGAATTTCGCTGGCTGATTTTTGGGCATTTGTACCTTGCTTTATTGTCCAAGCCCTTACTTCTTTTACTCCAGCGGTAAAGTATGTGATTAGGCCTAATAACTTAAATCCTGCTCTGATTAATCTGTTTAGGCTTGGTTCTTTTATTCCTAGTTCATCAATGAACATTTGTCTTTCTTCTTCGTCTTCGATTTCGATTAGTTCCGCTTCCACTTTTGCTGAAAAGGTTACTACTTCGCTGTCGTACTGTTTTGCAAATTCACGAACTTTTTTTACATAGTCGTTTTCAATTCCAGCCGTCAAGTCTTCTTCGGAAATATTTGCGGCAAACATCATTGGTTTTACTGTCAAAAATTGATAAACTTTTATTAATTCTTCTTCTCTTTGGGTAAATTCCAATGTTTTTAACAACTTAAATTCTTCCAAATGAAGTTTACATCTTTCAAGAACTGCAACTAATTCTTTTCCTTCTGCGTTTCCTCCACGAGCCAGCTTCTGATTTTTCTGAATCGCCCTTTCAACTGTTTCTAAATCAGCAAAAATTAATTCTGCATTAATTGTTTCAATATCTCTTATAGGATCAATACTTCCTTCTACGTGGATAATGTTATCATTGTCAAAACATCTTACAACTTGACAAATTGCGGCTGTATTTCTAATGT
Organism: uncultured Leptotrichia sp.; assembly: GCA_963548925.1. Classification (GTDB taxonomy): domain Bacteria; phylum Fusobacteriota; class Fusobacteriia; order Fusobacteriales; family Leptotrichiaceae; genus Leptotrichia. The sequence goes on from CAUUWI010000102.1 coordinate 803, forward strand.
TTGATAAAAACTGATTTCCTAGTCCTTCCCCTTTTGATGCACCTTTTACAAGTCCTGCAATATCTACGAACTCAACTGTCGCTCCAACGGTTCTTTTTGGATTAACCACTTTTTCCAAATTTTTTAAACGTAAATCTGGCACGCTTACAAGTCCCACGTTTGGCTCAATTGTTGCAAATGGGTAATTTGCCGCCTCTGCATTTTGTGTTTTTGTTATTGCGTTAAACAATGTTGATTTTCCTACGTTTGGTAATCCTACAATTCCTATTCCTATCATTCTTTTTTTATTTCCTTTCTTCTTTTATAATTTTTCCAAAATTTTTATTAATTTCCATTTTTCCTTATCTGTTGCTTTGAATAAATATGAAATATCGTAAATTGGAACAATTTTAATTTCTCCATAAAAGTCATACATTTGCCCAACCAGGTTTCTTATATCTTCTTTTATCATATTCTGCAAAAGAAATCTTGTTGGTCTTTCTCCGACTGTAACAATATATTTAGGGTTAAGTAGGGCAATTTGTGCTATTAAAAATTCGTGGCACTTTAAAATACTATCTTCATTAATTAAGTTGCCGTGTGAACTGCATTTTGTAAGTGTGGTAAAATAGCATCTTTCCATATCTATCTTTGAATATTCCAGAAATTTTTTAAAATATTCACCATTTTTATCATCAAATAATTTTTGTTTATTGTCTTCTTCTTCACTTATGCTGTCTAAAACAAATAAAATATCCGCATTTTTATTTCCTTCACCAATTATTGGCTTAATGCGTATTTTTTCCAAAACACATTTTGCACACATATCAATTTCTAATTTCAGGTCATCCCACATAATTTTTCCTTTACTTTATATTTTGTAAATTTCTGTTCCATTTTCATTAATAATTTCAATTTCCAAATGACTTTTATTTTCACGTTCCAAAATTCCATAAAGTGAATTATATGCTAGCTCAGGTGTGTTATTATCCTTACTTATGTGCATCAGATAAATCTTTTTCAATTTTTCATTCAGAACTTGAGCGATTAATTTTGATGCTTCTGCATTGGAAAGATGTCCATTTCTGCCTTTCACACGATTTTTCAGTTCCCAGTGATAAGGCCCTTCCATCAGCATATTATAGTCATAATTGCTTTCAAGCACAATTACATCGCTATTTTTCAAATTTTCCTTAATAATATTGTTCACACACCCCACATCGCTTGCATAGGACAACTTTTTCCCTTCATATTCAAAAGTGTACCCTAAACATTTTTTTGCATCGTGCATTACTTCAAAATTATTTATAACACAATTTTCAATTTTAATTTTATCATTTTTTATAAAATTTAGGTTTTTTTTGTTAATTTTCCCAATTTTATCCTTAATTACATTATAAGTTACCTCATGAAGATAAATTGGAATATCGTATTTTCGTGAAACAACACCCAGCCCCTGAATATGATCAGAATGCTCATGAGTCACAAAGATTCCCATTATATCCTCAATTCTTTTTTCAATATTGTTCAATTTTTCTACAATTTTTTTCCCACTAAATCCTGCATCTATAAGAAATTTCTTATTTCCCATCTCAATATAGCTGGAATTTCCGCTGCTTCCGCTTCCCAAACTTGAAAATTTCATTTTTTAATAATTCTTCTTTCTAATTGAGTTTTTCCTATAACTCCCCCATTTTATTTTTTTTAATTTTAAATATTCGGTGAAACTTTTCCTTTTAACTCATCATAAACCCATCCACCTTTTCCATCTTTTTTCGTTACAATTCTGTTACTTCTTTCCCTTCCATTTTTTATACTTTCAGGAATTTCATAGATTTTATCATTTCCATAAAAAACTCCAAAATTATATTCCCCGTCTGAACTTTTTACATCTTGAAGACTGTCTTCAAGTCCTGCTAATTTGGGATTTGAGCCTGTTTTTTCATTAAATTTCTTTACTGCATTCTGTAGTTTTACAGTTTCTACTTGAATATCCGCATTTATTAGTTTATTCACTTTTCTTGAAAATAGTATAACTACGTTAAATATCGCAATAAATGCTACTATAAGAAAAGTTGTTCCACGCAAAATAATTTTTCTAGTTATTTTTTTTTTATTATCCATATAATAATTTTCATTATCAAAAGCCATTTATTTTCCCATAAAATTTATATAAATTATGGTCTCCTTCCTAAAAATTTATTTCTTATTTCTAAAAATCGACGGTCTTATAACTACTTTCACTTTTTCAGGAACTTCCAGCTGTATCTTCAACGGCCCTCTTTTAACATTAATCCATCCCAGCCCTGCAATTACAAGCTCTTCATTTTCCTCTATTTCCACTTCATGAGTTATAAATTCATTTTGAAAATATTTTTCTTTCTCACTTCCTTGTAAAATTTCAAAAAAATTCCCATTTAACAAGGCTTCCACTCTTTCCTCACGAGCCACATGGAATTTTACACTTTTTGAAGTATATGCAGAAAAAATAGGCTTGCTTCCGCTTTTCAAAAGCTCATTTCCCAATATTTTAAATCTACAGAAAACATCAAACATAAATACCTGATTTTCTTCAAGTTTAAATGTTTTTCGTGAAATTTCTCCAGCTGGCACAAGCCTTAATCCATTTTCCACGCTGATTAAATCAGAAATTCTTCCATCTGGAATAAGTCCCGGCGTATCAATTATTGTAATCTCACTGTTTGGAATCTTGTTGTTAATTGACTTCAAAGTCGTTCCAGAATATTTTGAAGTTGTTATTCTATTGTTTCCTAAAAGCAAGTTTATAACTGACGATTTTCCAACATTTGAAACTCCAAGTACAGTTGCCTTTACCTTTTTATTTGGAAAAATATTTTTAATTTTTCTAATTATTCCATTTACTCCATATTTATTTTTTGCACTGATGAAAGCAATATCGTCAGGCACAATGTCCTCTTCTGCAAGCCTATCCTTTACCCAGTTTGAAATTTCAGTCGGATGTATAAAGTCAGGCAGCAAGTCAATTTTATTAATCAGAATTATTGATCTGTAATCTCGCAAATAATCCAAAATTTCCTCAGTAAACGAACCTTCAAAGTCAATAATATCAAAAATTGGCAATATTATATCAGATTTTTTCACACTTTCATTTACTTCCTTCAGATAATCTTCCCTGCTAAAATTATTTACAAGATTTTCCCCATAGTTCTTAATCTTAAAACATCTCTGACAAAGCAAATTATCCTGCGTTATAAACTTCTCCTCAGGTACATACCCCTCCTTATTTTTATCCTCAAACTGCAACTCAATTCCACAGCCGCTACATTTTTTCGTAATCAAAATTTCCTCCTATTTTTTATTCTTTTTTATTTTTCAAAATTATTCCTTAGCCAATGAATGCGCATTCATATAAATATCCTTCAAAAAAGTCTTATTTACGTGAGTATAAACTTGTGTCGCAGCAATACTGCTATGCCCCATTAATTCCTGCAGATACTGAATTTCTACACCATTGTTCAAAAGCTCCATTGCAAACGAATGCCTGAACACATGTGGCGTTATTTCCTTTTCTATCCCAGCCTCATGCACATGTCCTGAAATAAGCCTTCTAAGTGAACGTGTCGTTAATTTCTTCCCTTTACTGTTTACAATAAGCACTTCCCTAGTATAATTTTTATACTGCTTCTTCTTTTCATCAATATATTTTATAAGCCATTTTTTCGCATTTTCACTAAAAAAAGTAACTCTTTCTTTCTCACCTTTTCCAATAACCCGAATTTCCCGCTCTTCAATATCAATCATAAATTCACTTAAATTAATAAGTTCTATCGAACGAAGTCC
>CAUUWI010000103.1:0-4593 GCA_963548925.1 uncultured Leptotrichia sp.
ATTCCAGCAGATGCAAAATTTTTATGGTTTACATTAAAACAGCCTGATAGACTGTTTATGATAGGAAACTTTGCATTTAATCTGTTGCCAATTTTAAATGTTGGTGTTACTTATATTCAACAGAAAATAATGACAAGTGCAACAAGTGGACAGGAATCTAGCCAGCAAATGCAGACAATGCTGTATATGATGCCTCTTATGATGTTATTTATATTTTATAAAATGCCATCAGGAGTAACGTTATATTATTTAGTTTCAGGGGCTTTATCATTAGTTCAGCAGTATTTCATTTTGAAAGGAAGAAGTGATGATGGAAAAGATAATATTAAAAGCTCAAAATGAGGAAGAACTTAAAAATATGATAAGCCGTTCCTTGACACTGAAGGAAGATGAAACTTATCAGGTAAAAGTTTTAAAGTATCCTAAAAAAATATTATTTGTAAATATAAAAGGTGAATATGAAATTGAAATTGTTAAAAAGTCTGAGTTAAAGGCTAATAGTGAAATAAAAACACAAGAATCAAAAGTGCAAAGCGAAAATAAAATTGTAAAAAAAGAAACAAGAAATTATGATTTACAAAAGGAAAGTAATCGAAATAGTAATAACAAGAAAAACTATAAAAATGAAAATTTTGAAAATGATGGAAAAACTAGTCAAGAAAGCTATTCTGATACGAATATAGATAAGATTAGAGGTTTTTTTAAGGAATTTATTGTGAGTGTAAGGCTGGATGTGAAAATTGTGAATGTTAAGAAGGAAAATAATGGAAAATATTTAGTTGTTCTTGATGGAAAGGATATGAGATTTTTAATTGGAGAAAAGGGGAGTGCCTTGAACAGTTTGGAATATCTGATAAGCACAACTAAAAAATTTAAGCATTTAAAAATTTCTGTTGATTCTAACAATTATAAGGAAAAACGTGAACATTCATTACGGGATTTGGCTAGAAAGAAAGGGAAAGCTGTTTTATCGACTGGGAATGCGATAAAATTAAATCCTATGGCCTCACACGAACGTAGAATCATTCATGAAGAAATTTCATTTATGAAGGGATTGAAAACTGAAAGTGTAGGAGAAGATCCAAAAAGATATTTGATTATTAAAAAGCTGGATGAAAAAAATTAGAAAAATGATTTTAGAAATAGAGGTTTAAGATGTTATTTGATACAATTGCGGCAATTTCCACTCCAAAAGGTGAAGGTGGAATTGCCATAATAAGAATATCTGGAGATAAATCATTTGAAATACTGGACAAAATATTTGTTAAAAAGAACCCAAATGCTAATTTGGGTTTTTATAAATTAAATTACGGATTTATCAAGGATGGGGAAAAAACAGTAGATGAAGTGATGGCTGTTAGGCTAAAAGCTCCAAAAAGCTACACTTGTGAAGATATTGTGGAAATAAATTGCCATGGTGGAACACTTGTTTCAGAAAAGGTGCTTGAGCTTGTGTTGAGAAATGGGGCAAGACATGCTGAAAGCGGTGAATTTACAAAAAGGGCATTTATGAATGGGCGAATAGATTTATCGCAGGCTGAGGCGGTTATGGATATAATTCAAGGGAAGACGGAAAAAAGCGTGTCTTTATCGCTGGATCAGTTAAGAGGGGATTTACGAGATAAAGTGAACCAGTTTAAAAAGGCGCTTCTTGATATTACGGCTCATGTGAATGTTGTACTGGATTATCCTGAGGAAGGGATTGACGATCCATTGCCGGCTGAATTGAGAAATAATTTGGAAAAAGTCTATGAAGAGGCAAATCGTCTGATTGATTCTTATGATACGGGGAAAAAAATAAAAGAGGGAATAAAAACGGTTATTGTGGGAAAACCTAATGTGGGAAAATCTACATTGCTGAATGCTCTACTTCACGAGGAAAGAGCGATTGTAACACATGTTGCAGGGACAACACGGGATGTTATTGAGGAAATAATTAATATAAAGGGAGTTCCGTTAGTTCTGGTGGATACGGCTGGAATCAGAAAAACTGATGATATTGTGGAAAATATTGGTGTGGAAAAGTCTAAGCAGTTTATTGGGAAGGCTGATTTGGTGCTGCTTGTGCTGGATGCTTCAAAGGAGCTTGAAAATGAAGATATAGAAGTTATAAATCAGATTAAAGAAAATAAAAAGAAAGTTATAGTATTATTGAATAAGATTGATTTAAATAAAAAAATTAATCTTGCAGGACATAATCTGGAAAATATTGTTGAAATATCAGCAAAGGACAATATTGGAATTGAAGATATGCAGGAAAAAATTTATTCGTATATTGTGGAAGAAGATGTGGAAAACTCATCAGAAAAATTGATAATTACAAATATTCGTCATAAAACAGCACTTGAAAAGACAAAGGATGCGATAAAAAATATTTTTGAAACGATAGATATGGGGCTTCCTATGGATTTGATTTCTGTGGATTTAAAGGAAGCATTAGATTCACTTTCGGAAATTACTGGGGAAATATCATCTGAGGATATTTTAGATCACGTGTTTGGGAATTTTTGCGTTGGGAAATAATGCAGTTTCTTGTTTGAACAATAAATTTTTGTGGATTTTAATTATGTTACTATTCGGCAAGAAGTTTAAAATTGCTTTGTTATTGCAACGGATATATGCTATTTTTGCTTTTCATAAGCGAAGTTTAGTGTAATTTGAAATAAAAGAAGGTATAAAGTTTGGTATAAAATGGAGGGAATAAATAATGGCTAATAATTATGGAGCAGAAGCTATTACGGTTCTGGAAGGGCTGGAAGCGGTTAGGAAGCGTCCTGGAATGTATATTGGGTCGACTTCGTCACGTGGGCTTCATCATCTTGTGTGGGAAATTGTGGATAACAGTGTGGATGAGGCGCTTGCTGGAGTTTGTGATAAGATTACTGTGAAAATATTGGAAGGAAATATAATAGAAGTAACTGATAATGGACGTGGAATTCCTGTGGGAATGCATAAAACAGGAAAATCAACATTGGAAGTTGTACTTACAGTATTGCATGCTGGTGGAAAATTTGACAACGACAACTACAAAGTGTCAGGTGGACTTCATGGAGTTGGAGTATCTGTTGTAAATGCCTTGTCAGAGTGGCTTGAGGCGACTGTCACGCGTGATGGAAAAGTTTTTCGACAAACATATAGGCGGGGTGTGCCAGCAACGCCTGTGGAGGAAATAGGCACAGCTGACGAGAATGAACATGGAACTGTAATTAGATTTAAGGCTGATGATGAAATTTTTGAAACAACAGTTTATGATTATTCTGTGCTGGAATCACGTTTGAAGGAATTGGCATATTTGAATAAGGACTTAAAAATTGAGCTGGCTGATGAAAGAAATGCTGATGATATAAAAACTGAAGAATTTTTGTTTGAAGGTGGAATAAAGGACTTTTTAAATGAAATTATTGATGATGAAAAAATTATTGATGATGTGATTTATATGGCTGATAAAATGCAGATTGAGGAAGCTAAAGAAGTGGAAACTGTGGATGAAAACGGAAATACTGTGAAAAAACACCGAAGCGCAAAATTTGTGGAAGTGGAAATCGCTATGAATTATACAACTTCTCAAAGGGAAAATGTTTATTCATTTGTAAATAATATAAATACACATGAAGGTGGAACTCATGTCAGCGGTTTTAGAACAGCGCTTACAAGAACTATTAATGATGTTGCAAAGCAGATGAACCTGATTAAGGATAAAAATGGAACATTTCAAGGGACAGATGTAAGAGAAGGGCTAGTCTGCGTAATAAGCGTAAAAATACCTGAACCGCAATTTGAAGGGCAAACAAAGACAAAACTTGGAAACAGTGAAGTAACAGGAATTGTATCAAATATTGTTGGAGGAAATTTAAAATTTTATTTGGAGGATCATCCAAAAGCAGCTGAAAAAATCATTGAAAAAATGGTAATGTCTAAAAGAGCAAGAGAAGCTGCGAAAAAGGCAAGAGAACTTGTACTTAGAAAAAATACGCTGGAAGTTGGATCACTGCCTGGAAAACTGGCAGACTGCTCCTCAAAGGATCCAGCTGAATCAGAAATTTTCATAGTCGAAGGAAATTCAGCGGGAGGTTCTGCAAAACAGGGAAGAGATAGAAGATTTCAGGCGATATTGCCGCTTCGTGGGAAAATATTAAATGTTGAAAAATCAGGAGTGCACAAGGCTCTGGAAAATGCAGAAATTCGTGCGATGATTACAGCCTTTGGAGCTGGATTTGGCGATGATATGGATATAAAGAAATTGAGATACCATAAAATCGTAATTATGACAGATGCCGATGTTGACGGGGCTCACATTAGAACATTAATGCTGACATTCTTTTACAGACATTTAAGGGAATTAATTAACGAAGGCTACATTTATATTGCACAGCCGCCTTTATACAAAATTCAGGCTGGAAAGGCGATTAGATATGCCTATTCAGATGACCAGCTAAAGCAAGTGACAAAAGTTTTGGAAAAAGATGGAAGAAAATACACAATTCAACGTTACAAAGGGCTAGGAGAAATGAATCCAGAACAGCTTTGGGAAACTACCCTTGATCCAGAAGTGAGAACATTGTTAAAAGTGTCGATGGAAGATGCATCTTATGC
>CAUUWI010000104.1:0-4588 GCA_963548925.1 uncultured Leptotrichia sp.
TTTAGTATTAATTTGACAAATCAAACTACGTAAATAGATAATGAAAAGTCGGCATCAAAGCTGGCTTTTTATTGTATTTAAGAAGGAGGTTAAAATGACATTGCAACAGTTAAAGTATGTAGTTACAGTCGCTGAAAAAGGAACATTAAGTGATGCGGCAAAAGAGCTGTTTATTTCACAGCCAGCATTGACTAAAGCTATAAAAGAGCTGGAAGATGAAATGAATATAACTATTTTTAACAGAACAAATAAGGGAGTAATTGTTTCTCTTGAGGGAGATAGGTTTCTTGGGTATGCAAGGCAGGTTCTAGAGCAGACAAATTTGATGGAGGAAGAGTATAAGAAGGGGAATAAGATAACTCGGAGATTTTCGGTATCAACTCAGCATTATTCCTTTGCAGTGAATGCTTTTGTGGATGTGATTAAGAAGTTTGGAGAGAATAAGTATGATTTTACGCTTCGGGAAACGCAGACTAATGAGATTATTGAGGATGTGAGCAAGAGGAAAAGTGAGATTGGAATTTTGTATACTTCTGGGGCAAATAAAACTGTGATTGAGAAAATGATAAAAAGAAATAACTTGAAATTTGTCGAACTGTTTACAGCAAAACCACATGTTTTCATCAGCTTTAATCATCCGTTAGCAAAAAAGGAAAGCATTAGCCTTGAGGATTTGAAGGAATATCCATATTTGTCGTTTGAACAGGGAGATTATAATTCTTTTTATTTTTCAGAAGAAATATTGAGTACACTTGACAGGGATAAGAATATAAAGGTGAGGGACAGGGCGACTTTGTTTAACTTGGCAGTTGGGCTTAACGGGTATACTGTGAGTACAGGGATAATCAGTAAAGAGCTGAATGGGGAAAATATTATTGCAAAACCGTTGGAAGTAAACGAGTATATGAAAGTTGGAATTATAATGCAGAAAAATATTGAACTTAGTGTTTATGGGAAAGTTTATGTGGAGGCTTTGAAGGAGCATTTGAAATATACAGAAATTCCATAAATTTAAATAGATTGTTATAAACTGAAGTTATGGCAAACTAAAAAATAAATATATTTTACAGAAATTAAATATTTGTGTATAATAACTTCATAAATAATAACAAATAAGGGAGTTGATAAATATGTGTATAATAAATGCACCTCATAGACATGATACAGTAGGAAGTTTTTTAAGAACGGAAATATTGAAGAAGGCTAGAAATGATTTTGAAAAAGGGAAAATTGACAGAGAAGAATTGACGAAAGTTGAAGATGAAGAAATTAAAAAAATTGTGAATAAGCAGATTGAACTAGGATATACAAGTGTTACGGATGGGGAATTTAGACGTAGTTACTGGCATTTGGATTTTTTCTGGGGATTTAATGGAATTGGGCATATTCATGCTGATAAAGGATATGAATTTAATGGAGTTGTTACTCGTGATGATACTGCGATTGTTACTGGGAAAATTAGCGGAGAAACTCATCCATTTATCGCACATTATACATTTTTACGAGATCTGGTAAAAGATAAAAAAGGCGTGGAGGCTAGATTTACGATACCTGCTCCAGCACAGTTTTATGCAGAACTGGTAAGAGAAGATAAGCACGTTGCGGCACTTTTAAAAGTTTATCCTGATTTTAAAGGGCTGGAAGATGATATTGTGAATGCTTATAAAACTGTTATAAACGATTTATATAATGAAGGGCTTAGAACTTTGCAGATTGATGACTGTACTTGGGGATGTCTTGTTGATGATGACTTCATTGCTTCGTTTATTGAAAAAAGTGACAGAGACAAGGAAGTTATTAGGCATGAATTTGCAGAAAAATTTTTGAATATAAATAATAGAGTATTTCAAAATAATCCAAAAGATTTGGTGATTAATACACATGTTTGCCGTGGAAATTATGCGTCAACTTGGTTTGGGCAAGGTGGATATGATAAGATTGCCGATGAGCTTTTTGGAAAGGAAGAGGTGAATGCTTATTATTTGGAATTTGATACAGAAAGAGCGGGTACTTTTGAATCGCTTGCAAAGGTTTCTGGAGAAAAAAAGGTTGTTTTAGGATTAATAACTTCTAAAAATCCGACATTGGAAGAAAAAGGAGTTATAATTGCTCGTATAAAAGAAGCTTCAAAATATGTTCCACTTGATAGACTTTATTTGAGTCCGCAATGTGGATTTGCTTCAACAGAGGAAGGAAATCGGCTTACAGAAGAAGAACAATGGGCAAAACTTAGATTTATTAAGGAAATTGCAGATGAAGTGTGGGGAAAATAGTATATTAAAAAGGAGATGTTTCGTTTTATAGAGACAACTCCTTTTATTGTGTTTATAATGTTTAATCAAGGTATTAAATAGTTAGTTATAAAATTAATTTTTATTATTTTCAGAATTTTCATTTTCTGCAGGTACAAATTTTCTTTCAGGACGGCTGAAATATTTTATACCGACAATTCCAATGATAATCATAAGTATACTTATTATGTATGGAAGCCTTATTCCAAAAATTAATAAATCTTCTGCTCTGAATGTACTTACAAATATCCTGATAATTGCATATATAATCAAATAAATCATTGATAAAACTCCAGGATTATATTCTTTTTTTCTAAAATAGAACCAGAGTATTACAAATCCGATTAAATTTAAAACCGCTTCATAAAGCATAGCGGGATGTAATGGCAAATTTGGGAATTCTGAGCCTGCAGGGGTGTCTAACGGAAAAGTCAGTCCCCAAGGTACCAGCTGCTTAAACTGGGCCTGTTCAGCAAGTCCCAATGATTGGTATTTTGGCCACCATTCGCTAAATTTTCCTGAAAAAATTACATTCCATGGGGTAAATGTAGGAACTCCGTGGACTTCTCCATTTGCCAGATTTCCAAATCTTCCTAAAAATTGTCCAAATAATAAAGCTCCGACTCCCATATCCGTAAGAACCCATAAATTTACTTTACTTTTTCTTGCAAACAGGCAGGCTCCTACAAATGCACCAATAATTCCTCCATGAATTGCAAGTCCGCCTTGCCAGATGTAAAAGATGGATAAGAGATCGCCAGCATAATCAGGAAATTTAAAGATAACATAATATAATCTGGCACCAATTAATCCTGCCACTATCGTTGTAAATACAAAATCTTCAATGATTTTTCTGTCGTCAACGCCTCTATTCTCGGCAACATCATCTGCAAGACAAATAAACATTCCAAAAAGAAAAGCTAGAATATACATTAAACTATAAATTCTAAGTTCAAAACCTCCGATTTTAAATAAATATGGTCTCATTCATTCGTGCTCCTATATTTCTTTTATTTTGTATCATTTTACAATTGTTTTTTTATTTCTTTTTCAAAAATTACAAAAAAATCATCAATCTGATCTTTTGAGATTTGTCCTAAAATTCCAATTCTCATAAGGCTTTCTGCATATTTTCCTTTTCCACCTGTAACGGTGTATCCTTTTTCTTCAAGTGCAGCGATAACAGATTTTATTATAATTCCTTCTTTGTATACTGAAATTAAAGTATTTGTTCTATTTTCTTCATTTTTTACTAATAGTTCAAATCCTAATTTTTGTGCTTTTTCTTCAACATATTTTCTCAAATCACGTTTTTGATTAATTGTGTTTTCAATTCCATTTTTTACCAAGTCTTTTAATGATTGGTTCAATGCCAAAATTAAGGCGATTGCTGGAGTATACGGTGTTTCTGCACTAGTATCAAAATATTTTTCATATTGTTTTAAATCAAAATAATATTTTGGTAAATTAGATGTTTCCATAGCTTTTTTAGCTTTATCGCTTACTGCTACAAATGCCAATCCTGGTGGTATTAAAAATGCCTTTTGGCTTCCTGCGATTGCAACGTCTATGTGCCATCCATCAAAATCAAATTCATTTACCACAAGTCCGCTAATTGTATCTACAACTAATAAAATCTCAGTATTTTTAGTTAAATCTCCAAGTGCTTTTATGTTATTTAAAATTCCAACTGAAGTTTCGCTGTGAGTTGCTAAGATTCCTTTTAAATCAGGATTTTTAGCTATTATTTTCTTTACATCGTCCAAGTTGTAGCTGTCCCCAAATTCATATTGTAAATTAATTACATTTAAACCATAAATTTCAGCGATTTTTTTAAATCTGTCTCCAAAATATCCAGTATTTATTACTAAAACCTTATCTCCTTTTGAGAAAAAGTTTACGATTGCGGCTTCCATTGAACCTGTTCCAGACGAAGTAAGAATTGCTACGTCATTTGTTGTTTTGAAGACTTTTTTCAAGTTTTCATTATTTTCTTTCATAATTTCTCTAAATTTAGGCGTTCTGTGGTGAATAATGTCGCTTCCTAAAATTTCTAAATATTCTTCTGGTATATTTGTTGGTCCAGGTGTTAATAATAGTTTTGAACTCATAGTTTTATTTCCTCCTAAAATTTTTGTTTTAAAGTTTTAATTTTTATAATTCCTTTGTTAATTTATCATATTGTAGTAATTTTTCTAAAATATTTTCAACGTCGTCTAATTTTAGCATATTTGGTCCATCAGACAGTCCTTTGTCAGGTTCAGGATGAACTTCTGCAAAAACTCCGTCAACTCCAA
>CAUUWI010000105.1:0-4521 GCA_963548925.1 uncultured Leptotrichia sp.
TTGTCAAGCATGGCATCGACATTTTCATAACCACGCATAGCCATTTTTACAATTTTTTCTCCAATACTTATTAATTGCCGCTGTATTGACTTTTCTTTTATAATTTGAGCATAATTAACTGCATTTGCTGCGGTCGGCACTACTTCTGTCAAATCATAAATAATGTCCTCGCCACCAACTTCCTCCATTACTTCATTTTTTTTCAAGGACTCAATTATTAACAGGACATCAATGATTTTCCCATTGTTGTAGGCTTTTACCATTTCAGAAAAAATTAATTTATAATTGTTTTTATAAAAATCTTCTGCCGTTATAACGTCAACAATATCTCCCATAACATTGGGATTTATAAAAATTGATCCAAGTAATGCTTCTTCCGCTTTTATGCTAAAGGGACTGCCTCTGTCTTCTTCATCTTCTGAATTATACAATGCCATTTTAATTTCTCACTTTCCATTTTATAGTTCAGGTTTATGAAAACTATTTAGCTTCCACTCTAACCTTTAATACTGCTTTTACTTCAGAATGAAGCTTTAGTTCTACATTATGCACTCCAATTTCCTTCAATTTTGCACTTGCGGAAACTTTTTTCTTGTCAATTGTAATATTCAACTGTTCTTTCAATGCTTCCACAATTTCCTTTGCTCCAATTGAACCAAACACTTTATTATTTTCTCCAGCTTTCACTTTTAGCACAATTTCTTTTGAAGCCAGCTGTTCCTTTAATTCATTTGCATTTTTCACATCTTTATCGTGATTTTTTTTAATTTTTTCATTTCTTGCCTTTAATTTGTTAATATTTTCAGGAGTTGCAAGTATCGCTTTATTTTTGTTCAATAAAAAGTTATTTGCATATCCATCCTTTACTTCTACAATTTCATCTCTTTTTCCTATACCTTTTATAGTTTCCTTCAAAATTACTTTAATTTTCATATTTATCATTCCTTTCTTTCATTAATTAAGTTTATTCAATATTTTAATATTATTTTTTTTCTAAAATTTCTCCGTCAAAAAAATCTACTGCCTTTTGTAAAAATTTATCCTCCTGATTTTGTGAATTTTCATTTTCAAGAAGAGTTTGAATTGTAACATCGGTATTACAAAGTGTGTTAATAATTTTTTCAACTTTTGGCTTTTTCTCTGGCAGTAGAATTTGTTCACTGTGAAATTTCTGGTCGTTTGGAAATTTTATGTAAAGTACCCCGTTTTCAATTTTTGCAGGATAGCTGTCAACTGCAAGTGCTGCCAGCATTACACTTTCCTTTTTTATTTCATTCAGAATTTTTCTCCATTTTTCAGAAAAAATTGAAATATCGTAATTTTTGGCAATTTTTTCATTTTCAGTTTTTTCTGTAATTTCAGCATTTTCTTTTGAATTAAAAGCAGCTTTCTCAATTTTTGTATTTATTGAAATTTGATTCATAACTTTTTCATAAATCATATTTGACATTTCATTCATATCAGATTTACTAAAAGCCGAATTTACTGAGGAAACTGGTTCTTCTGAAATGTTGTTTTGCCTTAAATTTTTTCGCTGAGTTTTATAAAGTTCGTGAATTAGGACATAGCCAAGCAGCCGTTTATCTTCTTCATATTTAAATTCGTTTAATGTGAAAAAAATTGCACTAATTGTATCCAGCAGGAAATTTACCGATAAATCAGTCTTTTTCTTAAACTGCTCTTTCAAATAATAGGAAAAATCCTTTAAAAAAGTTTCAATAATAAGCCCTTCTTCCCAAATTTTATCAATAAAGTCAACTAATTTTTCCTTCTTCCCGTCTTTTATTAAATTCAAAAATTCTTCCAAAATGACATCAGGTACAACTCCCAAAGCATTTTGAGTCTTCGTAATATCAATTTCTTCATTATTAAAATTTGATACAACCTGCTCAAAAATCGAGAAACTGTCCCTCGCACTTCCCTCCGATTTTCTGTAAATCAGATCCAGACTTGCCTCATCAATCGTGATTTTTTCCTTTTCCGCCACATTTTGCAGCAATTTCTTTATATCTTTTTTATCAATTGGTAAAAAATCGTACCTTTGGCATCGTGAAATAACTGTATCAGGGATTTTATCAATTTCTGTGGTCGCAAGAATAAAAATAACGTGCGAAGGCGGTTCTTCCAAGGTTTTTAAAAGTGCATTGAAAGCTTCTTTTGTAAGCATATGGACTTCATCAATTATGTATATTTTTTTTCTTCCTTTTACAGGCTGATAATTTATTTTTTCCTTTAATTCCCGAATTTCATCAATTCCACGATTGGAAGCCGCATCTATCTCAATCATATCCATAGAAATCCCTTGAGAAATTTCACGGCAGTTTTCACATTCGCCACAAGGATTATCTGTAACATCTTCGCTGTTCAGACAATTCACGCCCTTTGCAATCAATCTGGCAATAGTGGTTTTCCCAACTCCACGTGGCCCTGTAAATAAATATGCATGTGAAAGTCTATTTTCCCTTAAAGAGTTTTTGATTGCCCGCAGTACAAATTCCTGACCTGCAATTTCATCAAAATTTTGTGGTCGATATTTTCTATATAAAGTAATATTCAATATTCTCACCCTTTTTCATTGCTGTCTGATATTATAACATAAAAAAATACCCCAATCAACTAAAACTATATTTAGAAAATATAATGTAATTTAAATAAAAATGTGGTAAAATAGTTTTATATATAAATTTATGAAAAGGAGAAAGTTTATGAAAATACTGGGAGTGATACCTGCAAGATATGCCTCCAGCAGATTTGAAGGAAAGCCTTTAAAAGAAATCGAAGGGCATCCAATGATTGAATGGGTTTACAAAAGGGCGAAAAATGCGGATATTGATGAACTTGTAGTAGCTACTGATGATAAAAGGATTTTTGATGCGGTAAAAAAATTTGGCGGAAATGTAGTTATGACTTCTGAAAACCACGAAAATGGAACTTCCAGAATAATAGAAGTTATAAATAAGGATGAATATAAAAATTATGATTTTGTAATAAATATTCAAGGGGATGAACCTTTAATTGACATTGAGTCAATTAACATTCTGGCAAATAATTATCGTAATGAAAAATCAGAAATTGTTACATTAAAACAGGAAATGAAATTACAAAAGGATATTGAAAATCCAAATCATGTAAAAGTAATTACAGATTTTAACAATAATGCTATTTATTTCAGTCGTTCAGTAATTCCATATGAAAGGAAGCCAGATAAAAATTTTAAATATTTCAAACATATTGGAATTTATGGATACACAGCTAAATTTTTAAATGAATTAAAAGACTTAAAAGAAGGTATCTTGGAAAAAATAGAATCACTTGAGCAGCTTAGATTTATTGAAAATGGGTATAAAATAAAGGTTCTTGAAACGGTATCAAATGTAATTGGAGTCGATACTGAAGAGGATTTGAAAGAAGTTATTGAATTTGTAAAGGGAAAAGGAATAAAAATTGAATAAATTTATAAAACTTTAAAGCAAAATTGTAAAAAAGGAGGAATTTTTAGTGGAAAATGGAGTAATGATACAATATTTTGAATGGAATTTACCAAGTGATGGAAAACATTGGAAAAGACTTAAGGACGATGCTAAGCATTTGAGCGAAATTGGAGTCAGCGGAGTCTGGATTCCGCCAGCATATAAAGGAACTTCTGAAAATGATGTAGGATATGGTGCCTATGATTTGTGGGATTTGGGAGAATTTGACCAGAAAGGTACAGTCAGAACGAAATATGGGACAAAACAGGAGCTAATTGAAGCAATAGAAGAACTTCACAAATACAATATAAATGTATATTTGGATGCAGTCCTGAACCATAAAGGCGGAGCTGATGAAACAGAAAATTTTTTGGCAATAGAAGTCGATCCTGAAGACAGGACAGTAGAAATATCAGAACCTTTTGAAATAGAAGGCTGGACAAAATTTACTTTCCCTGGAAGAAATGATAAATATTCTGCATTCAAGTGGAATCACAATTTTTTTGACGGCGTGGACTATGATAACAAAACTGGTAAAATAGCAATTTATAAAATCGTTGGAGAAAATAAGGACTGGGATGAGGGAGTTGACTCTGAGCTTGGAAATTATGATTATTTAATGAATGCCGACATTGACTTTTCACATCCTGAAGTGCGGGAAGAAATAATCCGATGGGGAAAATGGGTCGTAAATGAATTAAAAATTGATGGATTCAGAATGGATGCCGTAAAACATATAAAAGATGAATTTATAGCTGAATTTTTGACACAAGTAAGAGCAACTCACGGAGAAAAATTTTATTCTGTGGGAGAATACTGGCGAAATGATTTGGAAAAATTAAAGGAATATTTAGATAATGTTGGTTATAAGACAGATTTATTCGATGTTGGACTTCACTTTAATATGTATGACGCTTCTAAAAAGAAACAGGATTATGATTTAAGAGAAATTTTTGAGCATACAATTGTTGCAACAAATCCAATGGCAGCTGTAACTTTTGTGGATAATCACGATTCTCAAAAGGGAAGCGCTTTGGAATCACAAGTTGAA
>CAUUWI010000106.1:0-4486 GCA_963548925.1 uncultured Leptotrichia sp.
ACAAAATAACAATGTATGGAGATGGAAATACGAACAAATTAATTTCTGACATTACTCAAAGTATTGGAAAAATTAACGATGGAATTTCTGATGGAGCGGGAATTGATATAAAATCCTTGCTTGCAGGATTTTTAGGCGGAAAAGTTCTAGATAATATTAATAGCAAAAGTACTGATGGACAAGAAGAAGAATAAATAATAGATAATAATAAAGAAAATATTTATAAGAAAGATGGAGGTAAGTAAAATGGGAATGACTATTGACTTTACAGGAAAAACAGTTTTGGTAACAGGAGCTGCAAAAGGCTTGGGAAAAGATATGGCAGTACTTTTTGCATCTTGTGGAGCAAATGTGCACATTGGAGATTTTAATTTAGAAGAATCTGAAAAGACAGTTAGTGAACTTAAGGATTTTGGAGTAAAAGCCGGTTTTACAAAATGTGATGTTTCAAATGAAGAAGAAGTTCAAAAGACGGTAGAAGATGCAAAAGCATTGGGAGATGGAAAGTTAGATGTAGTAGTAAATGCAGCAGGGGTTATTTCTATCGAAGACTTGCTTTATACAAGTTCAAAAGAAATGCAAAGGGTGCTGAATATTAACGTTGTTGGTTCAGCATTGGTTTTAAAATATTCTTTGGAAACTATGATAAAACAAAAATCTGGAAATATAATACTTGTATCGTCAATTGCTGGTAGAGAAGGAATGGATATGTTGCAAATTTACTGTGCTTCAAAAGCAGGAGTTACTTCATTAGTACAAAGTGGAGCAAGAAGAGGAGCGCCACATAATGTTCGTGTAAATGGAATTTTACCAGGAATTATTCGTACATCAATGTGGGAAGAAATATTAGATGGAATGTCGCATAACTGGAATCCTAATGACAAAACCGAAGTATCACCTGAAGTTCGTGAAGAATTATGGGAAAAATCTGTAAAAGCGATGATACCTTTAGGTCGTGATCAAAAAGGAAAAGATATTGCTTATGCAACTGCCTTTTTAGCTTCTGATTTTGCAAAAGAAATCACAAATGAATGTTTATCAATTGATGGAGGAACTACAGTTGGTAGATAAAAAAATTAATTAATCTGCTTATTTAGAGGTGATTCTCGTAGGCAAATTGTAATTTTAAAAAATTTCATTTAAGAATTCTAATTAAAAATCAAATAAAACATTAACAATAAAGGCTGGAAAATTCCAGCTTTTTTGTGTAAAATAAAATTTATAATTGTATAGAATTTTTAATAAAATAAGTCAGTTGTAAAAATTAGAAATTAAATTTAAAAAAATAAATTATGAATTGCACCTAAAATCTTGGACACAAACAAGATAAGAAATATGATTTTTCTACTTAAAATAAAGTTGCTAAAAGGGTAAAAAGCCGATATAATAATATAGTAAACAATAACAAACAACAAATCTAAGAAAGGAATGATACCAATGAAAGTAAACAAATTTATTGATCACACTATTTTGAAAGCAGCGGCTACAAAGGAAGATGTAAAAAAATTATGCGATGAGGCAAAAAAATATGGATTTTATTCAGTTTGTGTAAATGGGGCGAATGTTGAATACGCGTTTAATCAAGTTAAAGACAGTGATGTGAAAGTTGCGGCGGTAGTTGGATTTCCTTTAGGAGCGATGGTGACTGATGTAAAGGTATTTGAAGCGAAAAAGGCTATTGAAGACGGTGCTTCGGAAATTGATATGGTTATTAATGTTGGGGCATTGAAGGACAGGAATTATGATTTTGTGGAAAATGAAATTAGAAAAATAAAAGAGGCGATTGGAAATAACATTTTAAAGGTAATAATTGAAACTTGTTATTTGACTGATGAGGAAAAAGTGAAGGCATGTGAATTGTCAGTTAATGCAAATGCTGATTTCGTAAAAACTTCGACAGGATTTGGAACTGGAGGAGCTACATTTGAAGATGTAGAACTTATGAAAAAAACTGTTGGAGATAAAGCACAAGTAAAAGCCAGCGGAGGAGTAAAAGACTTTGAAACTGCCAAAAAATACATCGAACTTGGGGCAACAAGACTGGGAACAAGTTCTGGAATTGCGATTGTAACAGGAATGGAAAGTGGGAAAACTGGATATTAAATTTTAGTAAAAAAAGAGGAAGGTGTAAATTATAGTACATTTGAAGTGCTTCCAAATGGAGATGGAAAAGATAAAAATTGAAGTTATGAATATTTGACTAAAGATGAATGAAAATGGTTTTAATCAACAGGAAACTAATTACTTATACAGATAAAATAAAAAAGATAGGAAATAAAAAATGGAATTTAGAATAATGACTTACAATATTTACGGAACAAGGCTTGCGGATGGAAAGAAATTGGCAAAAAGTATAAAGAAATATAAGCCTGATTTTGTTGCATTGCAGGAAGTTGATAAAAATACTAAAAGAGGCAAGTTTCGTGATGTGACGCAGGATTTTGCACTTGAACTTGGTTATAATTATTATTATTTTCAAAAGGCGATGAATTTTGATAAGGGAGAATTTGGAATTGCGTTTGTTTCAAAATATGATGTGAAAAAAATATATATTCATGAGCTGCCATCCGCTGGAAATGAAAAAAGGCAAGTTTTGGCAGCACAAATTAACAGTTCAAAACATAAAAAAGATATTTTGATTATAAATACTCATTTGGATTATGATCCAGCGGTAAAAAATATACAAATTGATGATTTAATGGCAGTTGCAGATTATTTTAAGGGAGATGTGAAATTTTTGTGCGGAGATTTTAACCTTTTGCCAACGACAGAGGATTATAGAAAAATTGCTAAAAATTGGAATGACACTTATTTTGAAGGCAAGGACTTGGAAAATAAATCAAATCTTGAAAACAGAAATCTTGAAACACAGAGAATTGATTATATAATGGCTAAAAAAGCTGAAAATTACAGAACTAAGCAAAGTTTTTTTATAAATGATGATTCGCAGGAATGGACAAAACTGTCGGATCATTTGCCGTATATGGCGATTTTGGAGATTGATTGAGAATAAAAATATAAAAGATGAAGGAAAAATATGGAAAAAGAAAGCAGTTACAATCCGCCATTTAAAATTACAAATGAGATAATTGAACTTGTGGCTCAAATAAATGAATTGACAGGGATGATTATAGTTTCAGAAAAATTATCTTCAAATCCAGTTTTAAGAAGAGAAAATAGAATAAAAACAATATATTCATCACTTGCGATAGAGCAAAATACACTAACATTTGAGCAAGTGACAGATGTGATTAATGGGAAAAGAATTTTAGCTCCGCCAAAGGATATAAAAGAAGTTAAGAATGCTTATGAAATCTATGAAAAATTAAGTTTATTAAATCCATATTCAATTAAAAATTTGCTAAAAGCGCATAAAATCCTGACTGCTGATTTAATAAATGAAAGTGGCAGATTTCGTACAAAAGGAGCAGGAGTTTATCAAGGGAATCAATTGATTCACGCAGGGACACCACCTCAATATATTCCTGAATTAATCGAACAACTTTTTTCTTGGTTGAAAAAAAGTAAAGTTCATCCACTAATAAAGGCTTGTGTGTTTCATTATGAATTTGAATTTATACATCCGTTTCAAGATGGAAACGGAAGATTAGGACGGCTTTGGCATACATTAATCCTATCAAAATGGAAAGAGTTTTTTGCTTGGCTTCCAATTGAAACTTTGATTCAGAAAAAACAGCAGAAATATTATGAAGCTATAAATTTATCGAATAATATTGGGGAATCTACGCCATTTATTACATTTATTCTCGAAATCATAAAAAAAACTCTAGAAGAATTGCAAAAAAATGACTTAAAAATGACTGATATTTTGACTGATAAAATGACTGATAAAGAGCTGCAAAGACTGAAAATACTGGAAGAATATTTTAAGAAAAATAATTATATTGAGAATAGCGAGGCTCAAAAAATTTTAAATATTTCAGATTCAACAGCTAGAAGATTTTTGAATAAACTTGTGAAAAATGGGATTTTGGAGGCAATTGGAGAGAGAAAAGGAAGAAAGTATAGGATAAAGTACAAAACATAGGGAGAAATTGTATGGAAATAAAATATTCAAAGTTTGAAATTAATATGTGGGACATATTTTCTTTAATATTGTTTTTAGGACATTTATTAGGAGGAATTGATATTTTATTTAATAGAAAAGAAAAAGTTGGAATAATTTTTTTTGCTATTGGAATAAGTTATTTTATATATAGATTTCTTTTGGTGATGATTATTAAAAATAAGATGAAATTTGATTTTTCTGATTATGAAGTGAAAATAAAAGGTCTATTTTTTGAGAAAACTATTGAATATAGCGACATAAAAGAATTGATAGTGAGAAAAAATATATTAGGTTCGTATGATATTCTTTTAAACTTTGATAGCTCAATAAATATTTATAAGTATTTCTGTAATTTAATAATTGATGTTTCAATAGAAAGTAATCATAAAAAAAGTTATATTTTTTGTGACATAAAAA
>CAUUWI010000107.1:0-4475 GCA_963548925.1 uncultured Leptotrichia sp.
CCTACAAAAAACCTGTCTACAATGTTATACAGGACAACAGCTGCCGAACCTATAAGTGTCGGTATGAAATACTTTATAAATAATCCTATTATAGAACCATTTAGCAGTTCCTCACGTTTTTTTTCCATATTTTTTCCTTTTTTAGTAAGTTAATTTATTAGATTATTTATCTTTTAATAAATAATTAGCAATTTTTTCTAAAACCCCAGAATTACCCAGTTTCTTTCTTTCATTTTTTAATTCCAAAACAATTTTTTCCTTATTTTTTTCCATAATTTCCATTTCTTCAAGTAATTTTTCCACTGAAAAATCTTCCTGCAAAAGTTCCTTAAAAATCTCTTTATTTGCATTCAAGTTGGTAAGAGTTATATATTTTATTCTTACTATGTTTCTTGCTATAAAAGCATTAATTTTAGACGTTTTGTAAACTACAATTACTGGGAGTCCCATTAGGGAAATTTCAAATGTGACTGTTCCAGAAGTTGCGATTGCAAATTTACAGTCTTTCCGAATTTTTTTTATTTCATCAAAAGTTATTTCCAGATTAGAAATTTTAAAAACATTAATTTTATGTTCCTTTTCAAAACTTTCTATATATTTTAAATGTTCTTTGCTTGCCAGTTTCATCAAAAATTTCTCATTTTTAACTCTTTCATTTTTAATTACTTCTATAATTACTGGCAAAAATTTTTCAATTTCCTGTCGTCTGCTTCCTGGAAGCAGTAATATTTTTTCTCCAAGTTCATCCGAAAATTCATATTTATCAACAAACGGATTCCCAAAATATTCTACTTTTAATCCTTTTGACTCATCTTTTTTTAATCCATTATCATAATATTCTTTTTCAAATGGAAAAATCACGATAACATCATCAAATTTCTTTAATTTCTCAATCCGCTTTTTTCCCCAAGCCCAGACTTTAGGTGGGATATAATAAATCATTTTTAAATCTTGCAATTCCTTTTCCTGAATTTTTTTCTTCAATAATTCAAAAAATTTTAGATTAAAACCTCCAAAATCAACAAAAATGACAGTTTCTATCCCATTTTTTCTAATAAATTCTAAATATTCCCCAGCCTTTTTTGTGAAATATCGATATTTTTTCAATGCTTCCACAAATCCCATAATATCATTATTTTTTATATGATTTATTACCTTTACTCCTGCCTTTATCGACCTATCTCCCACCACACCAAAAAATTCTGTATTTTTGTTCTTTTTTCTCATTTCTTCAACTATATATGATGCGTGCAGGTCGCCTGACATTTCCCCACAGGAAATAAAGATTTTTTTAGTTTTCATTTTTGATAAACCTTTATTATTTTTCATATTTTACCTTTTATTATTCCTAGTAAACTAAAATTTTATTCCTTTTATAAAAATTTTATTTTTATTTGCAAATTTTATAACTTCCTCTTTATCAATAAATAGCATTTTATCGGCTTCTATAACGATTCCACGCCCATTAATCTCTACTATTTTTTTTATTGTTTCAAGTCCAATTGTCGGCATATCTATCCGATAATCCTGATTACGCCTTGCCATTTTCACCACAATGCAGTTTTTCCCTGCAAGCTCTCCACCACGTAAAATTGCCTTATCTGTTCCTTCCACACCTTCCAGCGCGATAACCGATTCATCTTTTACGACAACAGTCTGTCCTGCGTCAATATCCGTTAGCATTCTTGCAGCTTCGATTCCAATTTTGATTGTTTTTTCTTCATCCTTGCTTGGCGAAACTTTTGTATAAATTTCATTTCCGGCGATATACTCGTCCATCAGATAATTTTGCGGTAAAACTTGGATATTTTCTGATTCGATAAAATCAATTATTGCTTTTAAGATATTTTTGTCTTTTTTATTTTTTGTGGAAAGTAGTATTTTAGTTGCTGTCAAATCAAATTTTAAATTTGAGAAGATAAGATTCTTTTCGACTTTCCCAAGCATTATTAAATGAGTCACTCCGTTTTTCTTGAAATATGAAATTATTTTCCCAACTTGTGCTACACTATATTTTACAGAATTTTTATGACTTTTCACACTTTTTTCCACACTGTCAAATAGATAAACTGAAAATATTTCAACTCCTTGTAAAAGACATTGATTTAGAAATGATTCAGGAAGTTTTCCATTTCCGGCAATTAGACCTACTTTTTCTATTGTCATTATTTATTTCCCTCTTAAAATATCTATATAAAAAATTAACTCAAAATAAAATATAGATTATTTTGAGAAATTTTTACTTTGTTATGTTTCTTGTTTTGTTTTTATTTATTAAAATAATTTTTATCTTATCTTTATTTTTTTTATCTTGTAATACCTCTTTTACTTTTTCGTATGAAATTCACAAGATTTTGTGCTTCTTGATATTGTCCATAATCACGTTCAACAGTCTGAAGTGCCTCTTCCAGTTTTAATTTTTTCTTAAATATAATTTTATACAGCTCTCTTAACCGTTTTATCTGCTCCTGCGAGAATCCTCTTCGCTGAAGTCCTACAATATTGATGTAAACAGCTCTTGCCTTATTCCCTTCCGAAAGCATATATGGAACGACATCCTGATTTACAGCGGAACATCCACCAATCATAGCATGTCTTCCAACTCTTGTAAATTGATGTACAGCAGTAAGTCCTCCTACTACAGCATAATCTTCCACTTCCACATGACCTGCAAAAGTCGCGGCATTGGCAAGTACGCAGTTATCTCCAATTATACAGTCGTGGGCAATATGGACATATGCCATTACAAGCGTATTATTTCCAATTCTTGTTTCATACTTATCAGTAGTTCCACGATGAATTGTAACAAATTCACGTATTTTATTGTTATTTCCAATAATAACTCTTGTTTTTTCCCCTGCAAATTTTAAGTCCTGCGGATCTTTTCCAATTGACGCAAAAGAAAAAATATAGTTATTTTCTCCAATAGTCGTTTCGCCTTCAATTACAACGTGCGATTCTACAACAGTCCCATTTCCAATTGTCACTTCTGGACCTATAATCGAGTAAGGTCCTATTTTCACATTCTCTCCAAGTTTAGCATTTGGGTCAACAATTGCCGTTGGATGTATATTTAAAGCCATAAACATTATACCTCTTATCGTTTTTATCTTTTATTTTGTAACTTAATTTTAAAGCAGTTTGAGTGTATTAACTAATTATTATAAATCCTGTACTGAAAACTTCAAATCAGCTTCACTTACAACTGTACCGTCCACTATACATTTCCCACGGGCAACGATTACATTGCTTTTAACTTTTATTTTTTCTACTTCCAATCTCAATTGATCACCTGGAACTACAGCTCTTCTAAATTTACATTTGTCAATTGACATAAATAAAGGTATTTTTCCTGGCTCTAGCATTAACAGCCCTACAGCTTGCGCCAATGCTTCTATTTGTAAAACTCCTGGCATTACTGGTTTTCCTGGAAAATGTCCTTGAAAAAATTCCTCGTTCATTGTAATATTTTTTATTGCAACCAAAGAATCAGTCCCATTTTTTTCAATAACTTTGTCCACTAATAAAAATGGGTATCTGTGTGGCAATATTTTCATAATATCTTCTATGTTCATAACTGTTTCCATATTTTCTGTTTCCTCCTGAATTAATATTTTTTATTTAATTATAATATAACCAATTTTTTAAAAATTAAATTTAAATATATTTAATAACAATTGTTAACTTTACTAATTTAATTTTAAAACTAACTAGCTATATTTTACAAACTTTTGATTGGTAACTACATTATATTTGATTTTCTTATAAATTACAAGTATTTTTCATCTTTTTTAAAAATATTTTTTTGCAATCATTTCTGTTAATCTTGAATTTACATAATGCCCTGCTTTTATTGCGATAATATGAGCTTGTAACGGTCTTCCTAAAACATACAAATCCCCAACTATATCCAAGATTTTATGCCGCACAAACTCATCAGGATATCTTAATCCCTCAGGATTCAAAGGTCCATCTGCTCCAACTACAACAGCATTTTCCAAACTTCCTCCCAGAGCAAGATTATTTTTTTTCAAAAACTCAATTTCATAATCAAAAGCAAATGTTCTGCATCTTGCAATATTTTCCATGTAATTTTCTAGATTTACTTCAATTTCAAAATACTGTGACTTTAAGAAACTGTGGTTAAAATCAATCGTATAAGATATTTTAAAATTGTCGTAAGGCAATGCCATCACATATTTCCCAGCCTTCTCATCAGAAAATATGACAGGCTCTTTAATTACAACAGGCTCTATTTCACTTTCCAGCTCCACAATTTCAGCTTCTAATAATTTTTCAACAAATCCAGCTGAACTTCCGTCCAGAATAGGCAACTCATTTCCTGAAATTTCAACTAGAATATCAGTTATCCCAGTAACTGAAAGTGCCGATAGAAAATGCTCAATCGTATGAACTTTTACATCATCTTCATTCCTGATGTTAGTTCCTCTTTCCAAGTCAAACAAATTTCTATA
>CAUUWI010000108.1:0-4465 GCA_963548925.1 uncultured Leptotrichia sp.
AGAAAGGTGCAATGAGATTGGAAGGGAAAGAGTACATTGTGCAAGATGGGGATGTGATGTTCTTCAGATTTAATGTTTAGAAAATAAATTCTTATGTAATCATTGTTGTAAAAGACAGTGATTATTTTTTAAATTATTATTGAAATTTAATTAAAAATATTGTATAATGAAATATATATTAATATTTAATTAATAAATTTTTAAGATGTCTACTTAAGTACTAAAATAGAAGATTTTTAAATTTCAGATTATTTTGACTAATAATTATTTTTTATTTACATTTTTGAAAATTTTTTTAACGTAAGGGCATCAATCGCCATGCTCTCTTTCGCAATAATAGTTGTTTTAACATATTCAACCGACTACTACTTAGAAATGATGGCGAAATGTTCTACGAACTACCCCGCTTTACGCAAAAGTTTCTTATCATTCTTTGTTACCATAATTATTGTGATTAAATTTAAAATGTCGTGATTTTTTTGGAATAAAAACGACTGTTTGAGTGAAGTTTTACGTAGCGAGTTTCGTTTTTGTTTCAAAAAAATGCTTAGACGAGCAGGGATTGTAAAGGGGATGGCGATTGATCCCCTTTACGTTATAAAAAAGAAAAAATCTATAAATTATCGAAAAAATTTTTATTAACAACAATTCTCTTTTCAAAAATTAGAAATAATTGTTATTTTTGTACTTAAGGATTAAACTGTAAAATGATTGTTAAATAAAATTAATAAAAGGAATAATTGAGGTGGTAAAAATGAGTAAAGATGTAAATGTTGAAAATATGTATGAAGGGAAAAATATTGGAATCATACTGAATAAAACAAAGTTAGAGAATTTTGTGATTCAGGAATTTGTGTTGGATGAAAATATTAATGAACATCAGAAACTGGAAATTCAATTGGAAATGGATGATGAGCAGAGAAAAAATTTGGAAAGAATTATTGAAAAGGAAGATGTTGGGATTGAAATTGAGCTTGCCAATGCAGATAAGGATGTCAAAAGAAAAGTTTTTAGTGGAATTGTTGACTATTTTGAGATTCTGGATTATGGGAGTTATGGGTGCAGAATTTTGATGAGGGCGTTTTCTAAAAGTGTACTTTTTGACAGGAAAAATGAGAAGAAGTATCGGGTTTTTCAGGATAGGAATTTAATGTTTTCAGATATAATTGATGAGATTAATAAGGAATATGCTGATAAAAAGTTGGAAATAAAGTATTCTGATATTGCGAAAAAGCAGATAGGCAGTTTGATTGTTCAGTTTGATGAAACAGACTGGGAATTTTTGATAAGACTTGCAAGTCAATTAAAAACTGGGATGTTTGTGATTGAACAGGGGATAATATTGTTTGGAATCGTAGAAATGGGAGAAATTAAGAAGGAAAATAAATATTTTTCAGATTATTCGCTGGTAAGAGATTATAAAAATCTATATTATAAAGTGCAGTCAAATAAAGTAATAAATTTGGGAGATACTGTTTCTATTTCTGAAAATGCTGGAGAAAATGAAGGAAATAATGAAAAAGCTAGTCGAAATAAAGGCAATTTTTCTGTATTAAAAACTAGGATATTTTTAAAGGATTTTATTTTGAAAAGTGAATTTCTGGCAACAGATATGGACAGTTACCATATATTCAAGAAATATAATGAAAAAATTAAAGGATGCAGAATTGAAGCCAATGTTGAACGGGTGTTTGAAGATAATGGAATTGCAAAAATGGAAGTCAAATTTGGAGAGGGGCTGAAAAAAATTGTTCAGGAAAGAAGCAATGATGAAAGTAATGATAAAGCGTATGATGATTATGGGATAAAAAAATTTCCATTAAGTTATCAGACGTTTTATTCGCAAACAAATACTGGATTTTTCTGCACTCCCGAAGTAAATGATACTGTGGAAGTTTATTTTCCAAATGAAGATGAGCGATTTGCAAAAGTGTCGTGGGCAATAAACAATAAAGGAAATGGAAGATTTAGCGATTATACAAAAAGAAATTTTCAAGTTAATCAGAGCGATTTTAATTTTAGCTTGAATTTAAACACATTTGAAGTGAAAACAGCTGAAAAATACAGTGTGGAATCGCCAAATATAGTTGAAAATGCAGATAATCTTGTAAATAAGGCTAATCAGAATATGATAGTGGCTTCGAATAATTATTTGGGGATAGAGTCGATTGGGGATGCGGATTTTTATGGCTCTAAGATAAATATTATTGGGAAAGAAAAGGAAATAACCATGGAATCACTAAGTTCAGATGTGAGAATTAAAGGGAAAAAAGTTCATAGTAATTAATAATAAAAAATACAGGAGAATAATAAGATTAGTTAAAGCTTAGTGTTCTTCCTGTATTAAAAAGATTTAAGTATAATTTATTTTTTTCTTTTGTTTCTTATGAATTGTATAAAAGTTATAATTTCCTGTTTTTCTGTATCCGTGTAGTTTTGGGAGTTTAAAACATATTCATCTAAATCATCATCTGGAATTAAATCAGTTTGCCGATTTAAGAAATAACTTGTGATTGCTCCTGTAATCATTCCAAAAGTTCCCATTCCAATCAGTATCAGAAAAATAGCAATTATTCTTCCAATAAATGTATGTGGATAGACATCTCCATAGCCAACAGTAGTTGCAGTTACAAATGCCCACCATAAGCCATTAAAATAAGAGAGTTTTTCGACATAGGAAACAATTATTGCTGATACAACTATTCCTAGCGCTGCGAAAATTAGTAAATAAATTAATCCATTTAATTTTAAAAAATCTTTTATTTTTTTACGAAATCTTTTGATAACCAAATAAGTCTTGGTTAATTTTAAATGTTTAAAAATTTTGGCAAAATGCCTTATTTTAAAAATTCTGAATAATCTGAAGATGGAATAATATGGAATAATCGAAATCAAATCAGGAATATTATTTTCAATAAAATCCAATTTATCTTTTGAAAGTGTAAATCGGACAAAATAGTCAATTGCAAAAATTAGATAAATTGACATGTCAATAAATTCAAGAAATCGATTTCCAAAAATATGGATATCGCCATGTAAATCTAAAATTGTCGTAGTAAAACTATAAACTGCCAAAAAAATAAAAATGATTTGATAACTTATTCTGAATTTTTTATTTTTATGCAAATTTTCAATTTTATTTTTCATAAAAACTCCCGTTATTTAATAACTTTTCGATATGTTACTAATAATGGATTCCAAACACTTGCATTTGTTGGGGAATATGCGAAGTCAATTTCTATAAATTTTTCAATAGGCATTTCTAAAGCGATAACAATTGCCATCTGATCGACAAATTGTGCCGCAGCTTCTTTTCCAACCATTGCTCCACCAAGAATAATTTTTTTATCTTTATCGTAAATAATTTCGGCACTTGAAGGAACAGAATCTTTAAAGCCAGAATTTTTGTACATTGCTTTCATTGAAACTACGTCAGCATTGTATCCTAATTGCAGGGCTTCTTTTAGAGAAAGTCCAGTTTGCGCTAGTTTTACATCATAAAATGAAGTTGCAAAAGAACGGATTAATCCTTTCCAGCTCACATCTTTTCCAGATAGGTGTTTTGCAAGGAACATTCCGTGCTTGTTTGCTACATCTCCAAATGGAGCATATAAATTTCTGTCGGTTTTGTAATATTTGTTAAAAATACAATCCCCAATTGCATATACATCTTTAATATTTGTTTCAAATTTATCATTTACAGCAATTTTTCCAGAATCAATTTTTAATTCTTTCGGCAAGAAATCAATATTTGGGGTAATCCCAATGCTAAATAATGCAATATCAAAATTTACAGTTTCGTCGTTATCCAGTTTTACCGATTTTGCCAGATTATTTTCAGAAATTATTTCTGAAACGCCTGAATTTAGTTTTAATGCAACATCATTTTTTTCTATTTCTTTATAAATTCTTTTTTTCAAATTTTCAGACACATTTGGAAAAATTTGATCAGCTTTTTCAATTAGTATAACATTTAATCCATTTTTTCTAAATGATTCAGCCATTTCCAGCCCAATGAATCCAGCTCCTACGACAACTGCGTTTTTTAATTTTGATTTATTTTCATTAAGAAAATCTTTTATTTTAAAGGCATGTTCTGCATGTGACAGTGTAAACACATTTTCTAAATCTTCTGAGTATCCGGCAATATTTGGCACAAACGATTTTGCCCCAACAGCAATTACCAGTTTGTCGTAAAAGATTATTCCATTAATTTCATCGCCTTTTACTGTTACAGTTTTATTTTCAAAATTTATTTCTGTAACTTCGTGATGAATTTTTACATCAATTCCACGCTTTATAAAATCTTCAGGTGTTCCGTGCAGAACATCACTTTTCTTCAATTCATCAGCAATGAAATAAGGTGTCGGACATCCAGCCCAAGCCACATAAGATGATTTTTCAAATAAAATAATTTCATCTTCAGGATTTGCCTTTTTATATTGAGTCGAAAACATCATTCCAG
>CAUUWI010000109.1:0-4144 GCA_963548925.1 uncultured Leptotrichia sp.
GCCTTTATTACCCTATGTGCACTTTGAATGCTTAAATTTAATGTGTTTTCTATATATTCATAAATAGAATCCTTTAACACATCCTCTTTTAACCCTTTGATTGTAGATATTGGCATATAGGTGTATTCGATAACGCAAGGTTCGTCATTTAAGTAACGCACTCTTTCGATATAATAGACAAAATCATTTCTTTCTATTTTTAGCTTTTCGGCTATTTCGGCTGAAGCTGGGATAACTTTGAACTTTATAACATCAGATGTAACCCTTTTATTTCCGTGAGTTGCCTTAAATCCCATGAACTGCTTTTTCATGGCGATTTCTATTGCATCGTCATCCCTCATGTCCTTTACAAATGTTCCAGAACCTCTCCTTTTTATTATCAGCCCTTCTGAAACCAGTAAATCCATGGCTTTTTTACGGTAATCCTGCTTGCCTTATATTTTTCACACATTTCCTTTTCATTTGGAAGCTTTTCATTTGGAATATAATCTCCATTTATTATTTTATTTCTTAATTCCTGAGCAATTTCCCTGTATTTTAACATTGTCTTTCATCTCCTTGAGTAATTTTTTTCATTATAAGATATTTATCCTTTAAAGTCAATATTGTAAAAAAGTGGAATGGAGAAAAAATGGACTATATTTGTTCAAATAACATAGCCCATGATTTTTAATAACTATTCTTTCTCTTTCAATTCATTTTCATTTTTTCTTTTTTCTTCTTCATACTGTTTTTGAGAATACAGTATAAACGGTATCCACAAAAGCACCATTACAACGAATCCTACTATTTGCACTACTCCCCCCATAATAGAATTTGTTGCAAGCGTTCCGCTTATTCCAAGAGGCATAGTCCATGGTACCGCCACTCCTGTTGTTCTTGGAATTATTCCAATTTTTGTTGCAAAATAGGCAATTGAGATTGTTATTGGTGATCCCAGTATCCACGGTATTGCAAGTATAGGATTCAATATTACAGGAAGTCCAAACAATGACTGAAAAAGGCGTTACTATAAAAAATGATACGAGCGCTACAGCTCCAGAATATATTGCATCCTGCATTCTCTTCGGATTTTTATACAAGTACAGATAATAACCAATCCCTATGCTTACAAATATCGACATAAGCAGCATTGAGCTTTCTATCGAATGTCCCATCAGGGCTCCAAGTCCTTCCCTAGCCTTTTCGCTAAACCCGGGAAAGTTTGTTACAACAAGCAAAATTGAACCAAACATTGTAAGCGGAAATGAAAGCATAAAAGCATCCCTTAAACTAAGCAAATAAATATTTTTCCCAATAATTCCCGCAAAGCTCATTAATTTTTCAGATAATTTTTCCTTAAAAGTTCTTTCCATTTTTTTCACCTCAAATATAATTTCTATTTTTTATTATTTTTCAAAATCGTATAAATTTATAGTAAAAACACTTTAAAGCTAAAACTCAGAAGTTATAGATATTTTACTTAAATTTAAATATCCCAGCCATCAATTTCGTTAGTTTCAGAAACTTTCTTTATCCAGTATCCTGATTTTTTTACTGTCTTTATTTGCGTTGGTAAATCTACCGAGATAAATCCGTATCTATTCTTGTAGGCATTTGTCCAGGACCAGCAGTCTATTGGTGTCCAAGTGTGGTAACCAAAGCAGTTTGAGCCTTCTTCTATTGCTCTGTGAAGATGTGTCAGATGTTCCCTAAAAAAATCTATTCTATAGTCATCTTCAATTATCCCCTCTTCATTTTTAAATTTTTCTTCCCCCTCAACACCCATACCATTTTCTGAAATAAACCATTTTATATTTTTATAGTTATCTTGAATATTTTTAGCAATATCATAAATCGCCTGTGGATAAATTTCCCATCCTCTGTAAATATTCATTCTTTTCCCTGGCATATCATAATTTTCAAAATATTTATCAGGCAGCCAACCATTCTTGGAAATATCAAACTCTGTTTCTCTTGCCTTTATCCTTCTAGGTTGATAATAGTTCACTCCCAGAAAGTCAACTGTATTTTCTGAAATAATTTTTAGTTCCTCTTCTGTACTTTCCCATAAAACTCCATCCTTTTCCAATATATCTGTCAGCAATTCAGGAAATTTACCATAAATCGCAGGATCCAGAAATGAATTGTTAAAAAAAGCATCTGATATTTTGGCAGCCTTTACATCCTCTTCATTTTCACTTCTCGGATACGATGGCGTCAAATTCAAAATTACTCCTATTTTCCCATCTTTTTTCAACGATTCTATTTTCCTAAATTCCCCAATTACCTTTGCCGAAGCAAGTGCCGTATTATACAAAACCTGCATAGCTTTTTTTCCGTCTACAATAAGCGGATAATGGAACTGATACATGTACTGTGCTTCCACAGGCACTATCGGCTCATTAAAAGTTGTCCAGTATTTTACCTTGTCCCCAAACAGTTCAAATGCTTTTCTAGCATATTTTACAAACAATTCAACCACATGCTTCGATTCCCAGCCACCATATTTTTCCTGCAATTCTATCGGCATATCAAAATGGAACAAGTTCATTACAAGAGTAACCCCATTTTTCTCAAATTCCTCTATAACCTCTGTATAAAATCTCACTCCATCCTCATCAACTTCCCCAGTTTCAAAATCCTTTATAAGCCGTGTCCATTGAATCGATGTTCTCAACGAATTAAGCCCTATTTCCTTATATAATTTTATATCTTCCCTAAAACTGTTATAAAAATTTGAAGCCACATCAGGCCCTACACCATCAAAAAACGCCTTCTTATCCGTATCAAACCAGTAGTCAAATATATTTCTGCCCTTCTTATTAAATCTCCCCTCACTCTGTGGCCCCGAAGTAGCCGATCCCCACCAGAAATTATCTGGAAATTTCAATTTTGCCATACAATATCACTCCATCTATCTGCTTATCCATATTTTTCCCTTATTTTCAATATTATTATATTTCCATTTTTAATAAAAAGCAACCTCTATTTCAAAAAGATATATCTTTTAAACTATAATAACAATTCCTTATTCTATAATGAATATATAGAAAAAATAGTACAATATATGCTATAATAACAAAACAAAATCTCCTAGCAAGAGAAGCAACTTATGAAAAAACCATTTAAAAGCAAAATAAAGATTGTAGAATTTTACTAAAAATTTTACTATATTAGAATATAAGCCAGATTATATAAATAATATACAAAATATAATTCAAAAACAACAAATGAAAATACCTATAAAATAATAGGAAGGGGATATCAAAATGTCAAAATATAAAACAATATGGGCAGCAGTAAGATTTGGAACATTAAAAGATGTTATAGAAATATTCAAAAAAGGAGATGAAAAAATTGGAGATGCATCAGGAGATAGCATCTTATTTGATGCATTAGCAAATACTAATAGCATTGCACGTTATGAAATTACTAATTTTTTAATAAATAAAGGAGCTGATGTTAAAGTAGTAACAGAAGATGGGATGAGTTTGTTCTTTCCATTATTTTATTACGGACGACGAGATATAATAAAAATGACAATATTGTGTAAAACATTATTGGAAAAAGGTGCAGATATAACAACAATATATAAGAAAGAGAAAACGGTTTCATTCAAAGGATTATTTAATATCGGCACTCCTGAAATAGAAATGTTACCACTATATCAACTGATATTTTCTCAACCAGGACTTCCTCTTTTAGTAAAGGATAAATGGGGACTAACAGTAATTGAATTTGCGAGAAGGTTTAATAGACCAATA
The DNA here is from genome assembly GCA_963548925.1 of uncultured Leptotrichia sp. GTDB lineage: Bacteria > Fusobacteriota > Fusobacteriia > Fusobacteriales > Leptotrichiaceae > Leptotrichia. The sequence goes on from CAUUWI010000109.1 coordinate 3,747, forward strand.
GCAGTGAAAATGATGGAAGATTATGTAAAGAAATATAACCTAAAAGAAGACAGTTAGAATTTTTAGATAACCGTTGTTGTAAAAGGCAGCGGTTATTTTTTAGTAATTTTTTTATAATCAAGCTGCTTTTTATTAAAATACAAGAAATTAACTTTTACCGAATATCATTATTAAGAATAATTTCATACTATTCCCCATTTAAGTAACGAATTTATTACAAACTTTTTCAATAAAGGATATAAACCTAATATTTTCAAATGATTAAAACATAATTTTTACTTTTTAAACAGATTTTAGTATAAATTAATCCGTCGGAGCATTTTTCTGTGCTGGCAAAACTGTCTGAGCATAGCGAGTTTTTTGTCAGTGCAGAAAAATGTCGTAGACTAGCCATAGGT
>CAUUWI010000110.1:0-4129 GCA_963548925.1 uncultured Leptotrichia sp.
TTTACATTGAATGATAAAAATAGATTTTGAATTGATAATGTTTAAGATAATGGATAAAATCGTAAATATAACAGCGAGTGCAGGAGAAAAGAGAAATAATAAGTTGAGATGGCAGGAGTAGAAGATAAAATATGGAAATATTAATATCGATATTAATCGTAGTTATTGGAATTGTAATTTTGATAATAATGAATTTTAGAAATCGTAAAAAAATGGATGAATTTGATGACTTTTCGAGAGAAATGCAGGAAAGGGAAAAAAGAAAAAGAAAAGTTCGTGAAATTGAAAAATATGAAGCTGAAGAAAGAGCGAGTTTTAGCGAAAGTGCTTATGATGAAAATAGAATTTCTTCAGAAAGTGAGCCTAAACAAAATGGAAAAACAGCGAATGTAGATACATTTGGCATGAAGATAGTTTCGTTGGACGATATTGTTACAGAAGATTATGGGAAAGATTTTATAGAATATGATAAAAAAGAAAGCGAGGAATATCAAGAAAATATTAGAACAGCGAATATATTTATAATGTCAGGATTTTTTGGAGAAGCAAGAGATAGAATAGTTGAATCCTTGAAATTTAGCCAAAGAGCAAATTACGAGCTTGGAAAGTATTACTATTATTGCGAGAAAGATAACCAAAGTGCTGTAAACGCATTAAATTTGGCATACAATTCAGGAATAAAGGAGGCTATGTATTACATAGGGCTGATTGAAGAAGAATCGGGAAATTATGAAATTGCAAAAGGCTGGTATGTGGCAGGTGCGGAAAATGGCGAAATTAATTCAATAATTAGACTAGGAAAAATTGCTGAAGAAAAGAAGGATTATGAAGAAGCAGAAAGTATTTATCTAAAAATTGCTGATACCAAAAATGCTGAATTAATATACAATCTTGTAAGAATTTACTTTAAGCAGAATAAAAAAGAAAAAATACTGGAATGGCAGGAAAAATTGTTAAATGAAAAGCAAATTATGGGATTGAATTCTGAAATAATCAAGAATATTGAATTTATGCTCGGAAATGAAAAAGACAGAAAATACGTGGAACTGGTTAATCAGGGAAATGAACTTTTGGAAAAGAAAGATAAGGGAAGTGCTCAAAAACTGTTTCTTGAAGCGGCACAATATAATGAAAGAGGATATTTGTTGCTTGCAAAATCATATTATGTTGCAGTCAATGGAGAAAAAGCCAAAGATACGTATGAAAAGGCTTATTCTTTAGGAGTGAAAGAGGCGGCTTATGAACTGGGGAAATATTTTGATATAGTTGAAGAAAATGAGAAAGAAGCTGAAAAATGGTATAAAATTGGACAGGAAATGGGAGATGCGAAATCTATTTATAAACTTGGGATACTTTATGAATGCAGTAGGGAATTTGGAAAAAGTGAAGAGGAAATATACAAGCTATATGAAAAAGCCGCTGATATGAAATATGCTCCTGCAATTAGCGATATGATATATTACAATAATAGACATGAAAATGGGAACAAATCAAAGAAATGGGCATTTAAAGTATTAAATGAAACAGGATTGATTGAACTTGGGAGAGAAGCAATAAGAGATGCACAGGATTTTCTGGAAGAAATGGGAGAATATACGGGCGATAAAATTTCAGAAAAAAATTATGAAATTGAATACGATAACGATTTGATATATTTTATAGAAAAAAATTCTAAAGGCAGAAATATAAAGGAAGAAACTTATAAAAGAAAAAAATCAAATTTTTGGATGATATTTGGAATTATAATTTTTATACTACAACTGATTATAAAATGTTCAGAGTATTAATTTATGAATAATAAAGTGGGAATTGTAGTCAATCCACTTAAAAATGAGAATAAAAATATGTAAAAAGAAACTTTCTGATTATGTTTTAAACTAAAATTGCTATATTTTTTTAAAATAGGAAAGAAGGTATCGAAATGAAAAAAATAAATTTAATAATTTTATTGATAAGTTTTGGAATTGTGATTATTTCAAATGCTGCAACAAATAGCAAAAAAGGCTGTTATATTCCAAAGGGTGAACTGACTTGCGTAACAGATATAACAACTGAAACTGGAAAGAAAAAATTAAATGAGATGAAAAAACAAAAATCAGAACTTTTTGAAAAATCGCAAGAAAGTTTGAAAAATGGCAGATTTGGAAATAAAACTGTTGGATTTATTGATTTTCCGAAAGGATGGAAAATGTTTGTAGATGCAGATTCGGGTAAAACAACTATGCAAATTACAAGAGATGGATTTGATATTTACACGCTTGATATAATTTATTTAAATAATAAAAATAACAATTTGATAGATTTAGTAGATGAAGTAGCAAAAAATCAGTATAACGGACTTTTGAATGCTGGACATTCAAGAGATAACCTTGAAATGAGAAGTATTATAATAAATGGGTATAAAGGTAAACAGGTAAAAGTTAAAAGAATTTCTGGAAAGAGCTGGATAAGTAACTATATTGGATATAATGGAAAGATTTATTTAATAAGTGTTGAAGGTTCGCCTCAAAATGTGAATGAAATGCAAAAAAGCGTTGAAAGAAGCTGGAATCCCTTGAAATAATAGAGAATATAATAAAACAGTCAAGCAAAGATTTTTGAATAAAACCTTGTTTGACTGTATTTTTTGTTTAGCCTATTTATTTGCAACGTTTAAATGTCCAGCGTGATGAGATTTTCCGTGTAAATGATGCTTGTAGTTAAATAATAATGCTGTGCAGATAATTGTAACTACACTTGCGATTAAAGTACCGTAAAATTCAATAGTATGAACAGGCACATTTTTGAAAAATCTTACAAATCCTTCTGGAGCGATTATGATATAAGTTGTAACAACCATTGTCATAAACATTGAAGGAATTAATGCGAATAAGAATGGTTTTCCTTTTTTAACAAGCCATACTGTTGCAGTCCATAATGAAACTGCCGCCAAAGTTTGGTTTGCCCATGCAAAATATCTCCAAATAACGTTAAAGTCAATAGTTGTTAAATAAATACCAACGATAAATAAAGGTATTGCAATTAAAAATCTATTTTTTATTGGACTTTGCTTAATTTTGAAAATGTCGGCAATGATTAACCGTGAACCTCTAAAGGCGGTATCTCCCGAAGTAATAGGACAAGCAACAACACCTAGTACAGCTAGAAATGCCCCAAATACACCAAGCAATTGAACAGATGCTTTATTTACAACAACTGCAGGAGTTCCGGCAGCGGCAAGTTCCTTAATTCCGCCAAAAACTGTCATCGCAGCGGCAGCCCATACTAATGCAACTACACCTTCTGAAATCATAGCACCATAAAAAACTTTTCTTCCTTCAGTTTCATTTTTTAGGCAACGTGCAACCATTGGGGATTGAGTAGCGTGAAAGCCACTTACTGCACCGCAGGCTATTGAAATAAATAAGTAGGGAAACATTGAAGTTCCTTTAGGATGCGGATTTCCTTTAAAAATTTCAGTAATTTCAGGAATTGCAAAAGCACCTTTAAATTGCCCGTAAATTAGCATTGTCCCAATACCAATCGCCATAAATAACAATGCAAAACCAAAGATTGGGTAAATTTTGGCAATGATTTTATCAAGTGGGAGAATTGTCGCTAAAATATAGTAAGCAATTATAATAATTGTAAAAGTCATGGCACTTACACCTGGAATTAAATTGTGAAGAATATCAGCAGGTGATTTGATAAATACCACTCCGACTAAAATAAGTAAAACAATTGAGAAAACTCTCATAATCTGCTGCATGACAACACCTAAATTTTGTCCGACAAGTTCTCCAATACTGCTTCCCTTATCCCTAAGCGAAAGCATACCAATCAAGAAATCGTGAACTGCTCCTCCAAATATACATCCAAAAACAATCCATAAAAATGCGGCTGGTCCCCACAAAGCACCTGCAATAGCTCCAAATATCGGTCCTGTTCCAGCAATATTTAAGAATTGAATCAAAAATGCTTTTGGAGTGCTAATTTGCACATAATCGACACCGTCGTAATATTCAATTGAGGGTGGTGTTCTATCAGGTTCTATTCCAAAAACTTTTTCTACAAATTTACTGTAAAATGCGTAACCCAAAATAAGAGCAACTATTGCTAAAATAAAAGAAATCATAATGAAAACCTCCTA
>CAUUWI010000111.1:0-4076 GCA_963548925.1 uncultured Leptotrichia sp.
TGGCTAGCAAGACTGTTTTCAGGACTGAACTAATAATTTCTGGAAAATATTGCAGAGCATTTGATGTTGGGATAAATTTTTGTAAAAGCCATAAAATTCCCGATGGAATGGAAGAAAATGCCATTCCATTTTCAAAGCCTGAAATGATAGAAGATATTGTATAAATTAAAACAATTAAAAAAATAAATATTAGTTTTGAATAAAATCTTTGCTTAAAAATATCTTTTTTATCTAATTTCATAAAATCTCCTTTTTTATTCATTTTCTTCATTTTTATAAACAAATTCAATCACATCGTTAGTAAGATTTTCTGTCTTATCATCAAAGATTTTTTCCCCTTTATTCAATGCAATAATTCTGTCAGAATATTTTTTTGCAATATCTACCTGATGAAGATTCACAATACAGGTAATTTTCAGTTCAGAAACAATTTTTCTTAAATAATCCATTATATTTTCAGCAGTTTTTGGATCAAGTGAAGCAATTGGCTCATCACACAAAAGCAGTTTTGGTTTCTGCATAATTGCCCTTGCGATTCCAACCCGCTGTTTCTGTCCGCCTGACAGTTCACTACATTTCTGGTAGGCATATTTAGCCATATTGACTTTTTCCAGAAAAGCAAACGCTTCTTTTTTTTCTTTCTCTGAATAAATTCCAAGTATTCCAGCAATTACTGATTTATAACCAAGGCGTCCATGCAAGACATTTTCAATGACAGTAAGCCTTTCCACAAGATTATAGTTTTGAAAAATCATCCCAATTCCCCGCCTTAGAAGATTAATTTCCTTTTTCTTCAATTTTTCAATATTCTGATTTTCAAAAAGAATTGAACCTTCTGAAATATCAGTCATTTTATTAATGCTTCTAAGCAATGTCGATTTTCCTGAACCAGACGGTCCAATAATTGATATAAATTCTCCTTTTTTCACATCAAACGAAACATTTTTCAATGCTTCAGTTCCATTATTATATTTTTTGGAAACATTTTTTATACTTAATAACATAAAAAATCCTTTCTAGAATAAGCTTAAACTCCTTGATAAAAACTAAATAAATTCATTTCAAGTGTTATAATCTATAAGTTCAGCATTAAAGTAGCTTTATTGTACAAATGAAAATTTAAAAAACGAGGCATATCAATTGTGGTATGCCTATTATATTTTTAAAATTTTAAAGATAACTAAAGTTCATTATTTATTTTCCAATATTAATTCTATTGGAATTTTGACTTGTATTTTGATTTTTAGTATCGTTATTGCTATTTGAATTTGGATTATTCAAAATATTAATGGTAGAACTATTATTTTGAGAATCATTTTCATTAATTGCCGTAGCTGGTATCGGCTGTCCAACTGTAATTATCGTTCCAAGTGAAAGTAAATCCCTCTGCAATTTATCAAGTTTACTTTTTTGAGTATAAACATTATCAATTAATGTTTCAATATTTTTATTATCTTCTTCATACTTTGTCATAATTTGCTGATAATTATTATTTCGTAAATTTTCGATTTTTTGTGTCAATAAAGTTTTCTCTTCATCAGTTAATACAGTACGATTCAGATTTTTAAAGTTATTATTTTCTAAAATAAGTTCAGAAGAAAGTTTCAAAACTTTCCCTTCCAGTAAATCATTTTTTGAATATTCAATAATTGAACTAATTTTATTCGCTGTAAATAATGTTTTTGTGTTCAAAGTATCCTTGTTATAAGTAATAATGTAGTCATTATCTTGTCCATCTACCAATGCTTTTGTATTACCGTCCAACAAAATTTCGCCATTAATTTTAGAAATATCTCCATTCAATCCACTAACTTTTATTTTACCATCATTAATATTAATATCCGATATTGAGATATTCAATTCTTTTATTTCCTTTACAAGAGAAGCCGCTTTTAAAGCATTATTTAGAGAAGTTTTCAAAATTTTACCTTTATCTAAAAATATGTATAAATTCATATTTTGAGAATTATTATTAGAATTTATATTGTTAAAATCATTCAATGAAATTTCCTTTTCCAATTTAGCCAGATTATTAGAAACATTCGTAAGTGTAATATCTCTTTCCAACTCAATTTCTGAAATATTTTTCTCAATATTTTCCTTTTCAGCATTAATAGCCTGCACCAACGGCTTAATTTCATTATTCAATTCAATAATTTTTTGAGCCTTATTTTTCAAATCTGTAATCCCGGCATAATCCTTTTTCAAAGTGTTAATCTTTTCGATATTTTTAAATTTACTATTGATAAAATTATCTGTATTAGTTGTCAAATCCATAACTTTACCAGTTGTTTCCTTAATAAAATCAGCAGTTGTCTTATCAGTTTTTTCCTGAATAGTAAGAGAATCTATTTTATTTATAAAAGTATCAATCTGAGAATTTTTATCCTTGTAAATTTTATCCAGATTTACATCTTCCAACCTTAAATTAGACAACGTCAGTTTAGGAACAACTTTAAACAGCCCGGTTCTTATAATCCAAACAGTAGCCCGTCCTTTACCTAAATTTTTCCCATTAACTACAAAATTATCAAAAACCATTTCATGATTTTTCACAGAAAACTTAACATTTTCAAATTTAGAATATTTAGTTTTTGCCATAAATGAAACAATATTGCTAGAAAACATAACACCAAAAAACATTATAATCAAAATTATCAGTATAAAACTCAATAAATATTTTAAATATTTCATAAAGTGCCCTCCTTTTAGTCAATTTTATTTTTTTAGTAAATAAAGAATAATATTAAATAAGCTGTTAAAAATAGATGTCACAAATTTATATCTATTTAAAACAGCTCCTTTCTAAATTATTTGAATCAAAAACTATTTAACATTTTTTAATGCTTCGTCCATATTAGATAATTTAAATTCATCAGATACAGATTTTAAATAGTTTTGTTGCTCAACTTGTCTTTTTTGATTTCTCAATTGATTTTTTATAGCTTCTTTAACTTTTTCAAATGGAATTAGTCCTTTACTATTTCTTTCTAAAACTTTTACAACATACAGATCATTCCCAACGGCAACTACTTTATTTACAATTTGTCCAGCTGAAACATCCTTAATAGCTTCACTCAAAGGACCGAAACGACTTGATAATTGACTTAATGGAATTTCTTGAGTTTCCCCGTTTTCAGTAACTCCTTGAACAGTAGCATTATATTTTTGAGCATACGAAGTAAAATTACCTGGATTTGCCAAAGCTTCCTTCAATACTTGATTTGCTTTTGCAGAATCTGAGGTATTAAATACAATAAGTTGTAATCTTACAGAGTCTTCCTGTCGTGTAAAATTAGTTGTATTAGCATCATAAATATTTTTAGCATCTGTATCGGTAATTTTAGCTTTATCATTTACTTCACTTAAAGTAGTTAAACTTGCTAATAATTGTTCTTGTAAAATATTTGTGCTATCAGTATATTTTTTATCCTTATCTAGTTTTTTTTCTTTTCCTTTAATTGCAAGAGCCCTATTCAAGGCAATACTTTTAATAATAGATCGTTTCATCTGTGCAATTTGCTCAGGAGTAAGGTCTTTTTCAGTCATTCCATTTGAATAAAGACTTTTAGCTAACTCATTATTGACCTCATTTTCATAAACTTTAACTTTTTTATCTGATGATTCAAATAACACTTTTCCACTTTGTCCAGAATTATTTTTACAAGACAATGCAAAAACGCACAATACTGTTAATACAGCTATTTTAAATTTATTTTTCATAATTTCTCTTTCCTCCGAAATGTTTTAAATTTTTTACAATATTATGTTTTTAGTATATCATAACATTACGAACATTTCAAAATATTTTTTTCCTTAAATTACTTTTTTTAAAAATATTTCAAAATCTCTATTTTTTATATTCTAAACTAAGAACTAAAATTATACAAAAATGAATTATCTTCACTAAAGTAAACAATAAAAAATAATTTTATCCATAATTATATAACTTTTACACATTATCATTATAAAATAATAAATAAGTCTAAACATACAATGTTTAAATTATATTTTGAACTTGATTATACAATACACCTTTTTGAAAAAACTCAAAAAAAATGAAAAAAGTAGTTGAC
>CAUUWI010000112.1:0-4048 GCA_963548925.1 uncultured Leptotrichia sp.
TAATCAGTCATTTTTCAATTTTATGATATGTAATATAGATTAAAATAAAATGAGAATTCTACTTTTCTTTTTTCCTTCCATAGATATAAAACCAGGCTGTAAGAAATATAATTGATGGTAGTAATGACATAGTATAATTCTCTTTTCCAGTATGCCCTATTACTTCACTACTAAGTATATAATTTCTTGCATTATTTATCAAATTGTTTGTATAATTAAAACTGTCTGACATATCATAATAAAATGCTTTCGCAGGCTGTGATACAAATACTCCCGCTCCGATAATTGATGCAACAAATAGTTTTTTCAAGTTTACTTTCATAATTTTAAATCCTCGCTTAAAGTTATTTTTTTAATTTTATAATAGTAATTCTAATTAAAATAAAATGAGAATTCTACTTTTCTTTTTTCTTTCCATAGATATAAAACCAGGCTACAAGAAATATAATTGATGGCAGTAATGATATATTGATGTTTGTTTTATTACTATTATTAAAAACTTTGTTGTAGTTATCAAAAGTTTGCTGTAAAAGATTTTCTCTTAACATATCGCTTGGCAAATTTGTAGGATCCATATAATAATCATACCCCATAAATGCGTGTAACTGTTGTGATATAAGAATCCCTGCTCCAGTAATTGTTATAACAAATAATTTTTTAAAATTTAATTTCATAGTTCTTTCCTCCTAAAATTTGATTTTTTACATTTTCTGTCTTTTAATAAAACTTATTACAAAAAAAACTATTCCTACAGCTAAAAGAGGAGTATTTTTTATTAAAATTCCAATAGCCAGAGCGTATATTCCTCCCCATGCAAATTTTTTAACGAAGCCATGTTCCTCTATCTTTTTATCAATTTTCTTTTCCATTTCTTTTAGCATCAAAACCATATTATCAACCTTTTTTGCCATTTCCTTTTTATTTTCCCAAAGTCTCTCGTCATCTTTTGTCGTAAATCTCCATCCACTTTTTAAAAGCATATTAATATAAATCTTATTATATAAAAAACTAAATACCACTATTATCAGAAACATTAGTAAAGGCGACATCATATGAGATATAGCCATTATTGCCAAAAGTATCCAGCCGGTCTTCCAATCTTTCCTATAAAATGAAACAAGAAAACCGAAAAAAAAAGTTACCCAGGAAAATCCAATTTTCACTATCTTTATCTCTTCTTCTTTACCCAATGTTATTTCTTTTTTGAAGTAGCCATTTCCACTATTCATTTCCATATCCAAAATCCTCCCATCATTTATTTAAAAATTTTATTTCACTTTAACAATATGCTTTTTAGATTAAAGGAATATTAGAGGAAAAAATTATTTTTATTTTTTGAAAATAAGATTTGTAATTTTCTGAATGTGAAATGCAATAAAAAAATGTTTAATAAGATTATACAAAAGAAATGAGAAAATTAAATACAGGGATTTACGAAAATGAATAATCCCTGCAAAAATAAAAATTAATAGACTACTTTCAATCCTTCTTCCTCCAATTCCTGCTGTCTTATTTCCAAAAACTGAACATTTATCATATAGAGAATTTGGAAAAGCTCATCATTTGTGCTGATTGAATTATCTATAAAATCTCCAATAAATAACATATCCTGAAAAGCGAGTGCCTTATTTGTCGGAAGTTCCAGTAAATAATAGTCTCCTTCTTCTTTATTTATTGTCTGTTTTGTAAGATATTCGACTGCATAGTCTGAAGCTGTTATATAACGGTACATATCACCATCATATTTGCATCTCATTTGAAATACGACAAGCCTTTTTTCTTTTAATGTTTTAACAATTTCAGGATTTGCTACGTCAGCCGGTATTTCCTCGTCTTTATATTTTTCTGTATCTTCATAAATTAATCTTGCTTTACTATTTGTTTTTAGCTCTTTAGGAATATAGCACATAATTTTTTCAATCTGTTCTGCAGAAAAACTTAAATTAAAAAATATAAATGTCAGTATAATAATAATTTTTTTCATTTTCTTTCCTTTCATAATATGCAAAATAAAGTAAAAATTTAATTTTAAAGTTATTTAAGTACATTATATAACAGAAAAAGGTTTTTCTCAAATAAAATCTTTAAAAATGGCTGAAAGTTACTTTACTGTAAAATAAAATAAATAGAAATAAAAGTAAAATAACTCTCATTTTATTTTAATATTCTAATGGTAACGTATTTTACAAGAACAATTCATGAAAGGAGGAACAATCAGAATGGAAAAAAATATTAATAAATCTAAAATGGAAGAATTGAGACTGCTGATATTGAATACAGCCTGCTACTCAGCATTAATTATCACATCTGCAGTAATTTTGCTTACCGTTTTAAGTTCTTTGTTATCAAAAAAGATAATTCTTGCTGATTATTCAAAACAGTCTTTTGAAGTTAATGAACTGCTTAAATTTCTAGTATTTTATCCTGTTGGGGAAGAACTTTTACTGAGAGGACTGATGCTTCATTTTTTAAAGAAAAAAACAAAATATGCTAATTTAATTCAAGCTATAATCTTCGGAATACTTCATTTGAATCCAATTAAATTTATATACACAACAATATCAGGTATCTTTTTCGGAAATGTGCGGTTAAAACCCAATCCAATCTGGTGGACAATTTTACTGCATTCGACATTCAATCTTGTTTCGATATTTCTATACAAGCCTTTTATGGTTACAATTGAAAAAATATTTCATCTTCAAAATATACCGATAATAACATTAATTATCATATTTATTCCGCCTTTATTCATATTTGATTATACTCTTAAACAGCTTAAAAATAAATTTAATTATGAAAAACTTTACAAAGCATAATTTTTAACAAAAAATATCCTCTTTGGTTTATTTTTTTAGTTTAAACTTTAGAGGATATTTTACTTTACTAATGTTCATTTACTTCCCATTTTATTACTTCACCTGTTATAGCATCAATGTCGAACTTATACTCTGTATTTTTATATACAATTCTTCCTTCATAAATCTTTCTTCCTTTTTCACTATCCAGCTGAATATTTGTAACATTGATTTTTTTCGCACCAGTAATTCGTGCAACTGCTATCTCTTTCGCTTTTTCAATTCCAATATATTTTGGCGTTCTTTTTATTTCAGTATCATTGCCATTTGTATTAATAATCTTACCGTCATCTCTGATTACTGTTGAAGCTGATGTCCGTTCTTTTTCGCTGTAACTTAGCACTTTTCCTGTATTCGCATCAATATTATATTTATATTTTTTTTGTTTTGTATAAAATTCTATTTCATAAATAAATTTTCTGTTTTCTTTATCTAAACGAATTTTAGTCATTTTTGCGGTATTTTTTGCCACTTTTGAGTGATTCAATGCAAGCTGTTTTGCCTGTTCAATCGAAATTTTTACATCAACGTTTAAAACTCTTACAGTTTTAGTCTTTTTAGCTGAATTTCCGTTTGCAAAAACTCCTATTACTGTGATGAAAAACACTATAATCAATTTTTTTAAAAAATTTTTTTTCATTTTCCCTCCTTTTTCAACTTAAATATAAACGAACTTCCTTTTCCAATTTCACTTTCTGCATAAATTTCTCCTTTGTGCGCCTCTATAATCCATTTTACTATCGATAATCCAAGTCCTAGATTTTCTGTCGTTCTGGAACTTTCTACCTGATAAAATCGTCCCCAGATTTTAGGTATATTTTCTTTTTCAATACCAATTCCGTCATCAATAACTTTACATATTGCAAAATCCTTATCCTGCGTTAATTTTATCCATATATTCCCATTTTCACGACCATAGTTAATTGCATTTGAAATTAAATTTACAAAGATTCTCATAATCATCGTCTCATCGCCAACAATAAAAATATCTTCCTCTATTTCAGGATGGATTTTTATATTTTTATTATCTGCATTGTATTGCTGGCTGTCGGCAATAAGATGTGTCATTTCACTAATATTTATTTTTTCAAAATTAAGTTTCTGATTTCCTCTGTCCATCCTTGACAAAGTTAGAAGCTGCGAGATTAATTTTGACATTTTTTTAGTTTCATCCAGTACAGAAGAAATTGTAT
>CAUUWI010000113.1:0-4023 GCA_963548925.1 uncultured Leptotrichia sp.
AAATGATTATTGATTATGTTTTGACATCAAAATTTGGATTTGCGTTAAGAGCTTTAGGAAATAATGAGCAGCTAGTTGTAAGCCTTGGAGTAAATGAAAAAAGACTTAAAATATTTGGACTCATGCTTGCAAATGGGGTTGTAGCCTTATCAGGAGCATTATTTGCACAAAATATTAAAGTTGCGGATTTGCAGTCTGGAGTAGGGACAATCGTTATTGGGCTTGCCGCAATTATTTTAGGGCTTGGAGTATTGAAAAAATCTCGTGTAATAAATGAAGTTTCAATTGTTACAATAGGTTCTCTTATGTATTATTTCATAATAAATCTGGCATTGATGTCAAATGGATGGACAAGAAATCTATACGAAGGATTTCATTTCAGTGATAGTATTATAAAAATACTGGAAATAAAGCCAACTGATGTAAAAATTATAACAGCAATAATACTGGCAGCAATTTTATGGAATGAACTTATCAAAAAAGCTAAAAAAGGTAAGAAAAAAGTAAAATTAATTAAGAAAGGGGAAGAGAACTAATGATAGAGATAAAAAATTTGTACAAGACTTTCTTCTCTGAGCTTGGGACGGAAAAACAAGTATTTAAAGGTCTGAACTTTATAATAAATGATGGAGATTTCATAACAATTATCGGAAGTAATGGAGCTGGAAAATCAACTCTTTTAAATGTTTTAAATGGGCAAATTATTCCAGACGGTGGAAACATTGTTTTAAATGGAAATGACATTACTAATATTGAACAGCATAAAAGAGCAAAATGGATTTCACAAGTATATCAAAATCCAACAATGGGAACGGCTCCTTCAATGACAGTGTTGGAGAATCTGTCAATGGCAAAAAATAAAGGAAAATGTTTTAATTTTACTTTTGGACTGGATACCAAAAATATCGAATTCTATAAAAAACAATTGGCAACTCTTGGACTTGGACTGGAAAATCAATTGTTCACACAAGTAGGACTTCTATCTGGTGGACAAAGACAGTGTTTATCGTTAATAATGGCAACTTTGAATCGTCCAGATATATTATTGCTGGATGAACACACAGCAGCGCTTGATCCACAGACTTCTGAAATAATTCTTGAAAAGACAAAGGAGATTATTGAAAAAAATGATATAACAAGTTTGATGATTACTCATAATATGCAAGATGCGATAACTTATGGAAACAGACTTATTATGCTTCATGCTGGAGAAGTAATTTTTGATATAAAAGGTGAGGAAAAGAAAAAACTGACGGTAGAAAAACTGTTGGAAATGTTTAGAATGAAAGATGCCAAATTGGCGGATAAAGATATATTTTAATCATAATTTTTTTTTATTTATAAAATCTGATAGAAGTTTTAGCTTTTAAGTTAGAAAAGCTATTTTCTTCTATTTTTTTATTACCAGAATTAATTTAAAATCAATTTTTTTTTATAAACTTTAGTAGTGCTCTAAATTTCCTCTAATACTATTCCCCGTTTAAAAAGTGAAAATTATATTAAAATATTAGGCTTTTATCCATTACTAAAAAAGTTTATAATAAGTTCGTTATTTAAATGGGGTTTAGTATAAATTCTATAATTAAAGTCTTTATTACATTTATAGATAGATTCAAAAAAATTAAAAAAAAGTATTGACAAAAATTTTAAATAGTGATATATTATATTTGTTAGCAATCATATGTATAGAGTGCTAATAAAATAAAAATAGTTTTTAATTAGAAAATTTAATAAGAAAAAGGTGATAGATATGGAACAAAACTTTACGCAGAAAAGTATTGAGGCTATTTCGGAGGCTAATAACTTTGCGATTAGATATAGACATTCTGATATAAAGGTAGAACATTTATTGCTTGCACTTGTGGGGCAGATGGAGGGATTAATTCCTAGCGTGTTGAAGAAAATGGGAATTGATACGACTGATATGATTAGGAAAATTGAAGGTAAACTATCTAGTTTTCCTAGAATTGAAGGCGGTAACAGTGAACCGAGAGCGAATGGAGAGTTAAATAGGGTTCTCGTCGGAGCAAGAGATATTGCTAAGAAAATGGGGGACAGCTATATCAGTACCGAACATTTGTTCTTGGCAAGTTGTGATAATAACAGTTTTTTGAAAGATTATGGAATAAATAAGAAGCAGTTTGAAACTGTGCTTGAAAGTATAAGAGGAGGCAGAAAAATTATGACAGATAATCCAGAAGAGACTTATGAAGCGTTAGATAAATTTGGTAAAGATCTGGTGGAACTTGCTCGAAAAGGTAAACTTGATCCGATTATTGGAAGAGATAATGAAATTCGTCGGGCTATACAGATTTTATCAAGAAGAAATAAAAATAATCCGATTCTGATTGGGGAACCTGGAGTTGGTAAAACAGCGATTGCAGAAGGAATTGCACAAAGAATATTGAAGGGCGATGTGCCTGAAAATCTGAAGGATAAGACGATTTTCTCGCTTGATATGGGTGCTTTGGTTGCAGGGGCGAAATATCGTGGGGAATTTGAGGAAAGATTGAAAGCAGTACTTGAAGAAATTGAAAAAAGTGAAGGAAGAATAATTCTTTTCATTGATGAAGTTCATAACATTGTGGGAGCTGGAAAAACAGAAGGTTCTATGGATGCCGGAAATCTTTTGAAGCCAATGCTTGCACGTGGGGAAATCAAAGTTATCGGGGCAACTACGATTGATGAATATAGAAAATATATTGAAAAGGATGCGGCACTTGAACGTAGATTTCAGCCTGTAATGGTGGATGAACCGACTGTAGAAGATACAATTTCAATTTTACGTGGGTTGAAGGAAAAATTTGAGATTTTCCACGGGATTAGAATTACAGATAATGCGATAGTTACGGCGGCTACAATGAGTGACAGATATATAAATGACAGATTTTTGCCTGACAAAGCGATTGATTTGATTGACGAGGCGGCTGCAAAAGTTAAGACTGAAATTAATTCGATGCCTACAGAACTTGATGAAGTGACAAGACGTGTTATGCAGCTTGAAATTGAAAAAGTGGCACTTGAAAAGGAAAAGGATCAGGCTTCTAAGGATAGACTCGTTACACTTGAAAAAGAACTGGCTGAACTTAATGAGAAAAAGGCTGCATTTAAGGCACAATGGGAAAGTGAAAAGCAGGAAGTTGAAAAAATTCAGAATATTAATACGGAAATTGAAAAAATTAAACTTCAAATTGCTGATGCACAAAGAAAAAATGACTACAACAAACTGGCAGAACTGCAATACGGTAAATTGCCCGCATTGGAAAAACAAAGGGCAGATGAAGAAGAAAAAGCCAAAAATCAAAATCCAGGTGCAAATAAATTATTAAAACAGGAAATTGATAGCGAAGAAATAGCAGAAATCGTTGGAAAATGGACTGGAATACCAGTTTCAAAATTGTTACAGGGAGAACGTGAAAAAATTCTACATCTTGCAGAACAAATGATGAAAAGAGTAATTGGACAAGATGAAGCAATTGCAACAATAAGCGACACAATAATCCGTTCACGTGCAGGACTGAAAGATCCAAACCGTCCAATCGGTTCATTCATCTTCTTGGGACCAACAGGTGTTGGTAAGACTTATCTGACAAAAACGCTTGCATTTAACTTATTTGACGATGAAAGCAATATTGTCAGAATTGATATGAGTGAATATATGGATAAATTCAGTACGACAAGATTAATCGGAGCGCCTCCGGGATATGTAGGATATGAAGAAGGTGGGCAATTGACAGAAGCAGTAAGAAGAAAACCATATTCGGTAATCCTGTTTGATGAAATTGAAAAGGCCCATCCTGATGTATTTAATATTTTATTACAATTACTTGATGATGGAAGGCTTACAGATGGGAAAGGAAAAGTTGTAGACTTTAAGAATACAATTATCATTATGACTTCAAATATCGGAAGTGAAATCATATTGGAAGATCCGCAAGTTTCAGAGCCTACAAAAGAAGCTGTATTAAATGAAATGAAACATAGATTTAAGCCAGAATTCTTGAACAGAATTGACGATATTAT
>CAUUWI010000114.1:0-4012 GCA_963548925.1 uncultured Leptotrichia sp.
AGTACAATTTCAATGGAAACAACAATAACAGGAACTATTGAATCAAATTCTGTATTCAAAATGGAAGGTGTCCTAAATGGGGACATTAACGGAAATAAACTTGTACATGTTGGAACAACAGGGAAAGTAAATGGAAATATTACTGCTGAAACAGTAGTTATTGATGGAGAAGTTTCAGGAGAAATTATAGCAGATAAAGTTGAAATAGGAAATACGGGAAAAGTATATGCTACGATAACTTCAGCTGTATTTGTAATTCAAGAAGGTGGATTATTTGAAGGAACTAAAAAAATAAAAGTAGCTCTTATAAAAGAAAAAGAGGCAAAACCAAAATCTTTTGATAAAGAAAAACTGGAAAAAAAAGGAAATAAGGAATTATAAAAATTTAAATGCTAAATAATAATTTTATAGTCATAGGCTCTAAATTAATGTGCGAGTTTATGACTATTTTACTATACATTAAATTGAAATTATGATAAAATCTAAAGTAAGCGAAGTAAATAAATTGGATAAAAAGGAACGAAATTTAATGAAATTTATTACAAAAAATTTATTGGAAATAAAGGATATTATTGAATATAATAAGAGTTTGAAATTTACTGATTATGATAAAAATATCGAAGAAATAGGACGATCGAAAAATATTGTAATTTTGGGAAATTTTGACGGAATTCATAAAGGACATAAAATTATTTTGGAAAAGGCTGTAAAAAAAGCTAAAGAAAAAAATTTGAAAACGATAGTTTATACTTTTAGTGAATATCCTAAAAATTATCAAAATAAAATAACTACCTGCTCTGAAAAGGCTTATTTATTAAATGAAAATAAAATTGATTATCTTTATTTGGAAGAGTTTGAAAAAGTTAGGAATTACTCGCCTGAAGAATTTGTAGAAAAAGTTATTGTGAATATTTTAAATGCAAGCGAAGTTTATTGCGGCTTCAATTTTACTTTTGGAAAAGGAAAGTCTGGAAATGTTGTTATGCTTGAAAAATTTTTGAAGGAAAAAAATATAAAATTAAATGTTCAGGAACCTGTTTTGGATGAAGATAATGAAATTATAAGCAGTACAAGAATCAGAAAATATATAGAAAATACAAATTTTACAAAAGTGAAAGAACTTTTAGGACATAATCTTATTATTTTGGGAAAAGTTATTTATGGAAAACAGCTGGGACGAGCTATCGGATTTCCTACAGCAAATTTACGTTTTGAAAGTAAAGTTTATCCTAAATTTGGAGTTTACGGAGTAAAGATTCATATCGAAAATGACGAAAAAGTTTATAATGGAGTAATGAATATTGGTAGAAATCCTACAGTTGATGTTGGTGTGTTAAGTGTTGAGACAAACATTTTTAATTTTAATGAAGATATTTATGGGAAAGTTATTTTAATTGAAGTTTTGGAAAATATTCGTCCCGAAAAAAAATTTAATTCTGTCGAAGAATTAAAAACACAAATAGGAAATGATGTAAATTACTGGAAACAAAAAATTTCATATTGGCGTAAAAAATATCAAAGGGAAACAGACGCAATATGAACACAATAAAAATAAAAACAGAAAATTTTGAAGGGCCTTTAGATTTACTCATTCATCTAATTGAAAAAAAGAAAATGGATATTAATGCGATAAATATTTCACAAATAATAGATGATTATTTAAGCTACATTCATTCACAAAAAGAATTAAATTTAAAAATAAAAGTTGAATTTTTAATAATGGCGACAGATTTAATTGAAATTAAAGCGTATTCAGTATTAAATAGAGATAAAAAAATTGAAAAAATTGAAGATCTTGAAAAAAAAATAATTGAATACAGATTATTTAAAGAAATTTCTGAATTATTTTCAAAATATGAAAATCAGTACAATATTCCTTACACAAGAACAGGAACGAAAAGTATAGAAAATGAAATTGAATACGATATCTCGAGCTTAACTCTAGATAATTTATTCAAAAGTTTAAAAAATTTAATCAATTCAAATAAAAAAAATAAACCTGAAGAGCAAATGCTCTTAAATTTAGAAGAAGATACTTATTCGACAGAAGATGCTTATAAAGAAATTTTTGAAATTATAACAGCTAATAATGAAATAGAATTTAATCGCCTGTTAAAAAATAAATTTTCAAAAGTCAGAATAGTAACATTATTTCTCTGCATTCTCGATATGTTTAAAAACGGAGAAATTGATATAATTGTTGAAAATGATACTTTTTTTATAAAAAAAATACAATAATAATAAAACAAACTAAACTAAAAAAAGTAGTTGGAAAGGAAATTAATTAATGTTTAAATCTAGTTTTATAGTAATGGTAATAAATATGTTAAGCCGTATTTTAGGACTTGTGCGGGAAATGATTATTGGAAGCGTTTTTGGAGCGACAGGAATGACAGATGCATATTTCAGTGCTACAAAAATTCCTAATTTTTTTACAACGTTATTTGGAGAAGGTTCACTCGGTACGGTTTTTATCCCGATTTATAATCGTGGAATTGAAGAATCTGGAAAAGAAAGGACAGATGAATTTGTATTTTCAGTGCTAAATTTAATAGTAGCTTTTACATCAACAATGTCAATTCTTATGATTCTGTTTTCAAGACAAATCTTAAAAGTAACAACAGGATTTGCAGATCCTGAAAGATTTGAAACTGCCAATATTCTTTTAAAGATAGTTGCTTTTTATTTTTTATTCATTGCACTTTCTGGAGTCGTGTCATCATTGTTAAATAATTATAAAAAATTTGCAGTAGCGGCATCAATGGGAATTGTGTTTAATTTGACAATTATAATTGGAACATTGCTTTTAAAAAATAAAATGGGAATTTATGGACTTGGAATAGCTTATCTTTTGTCAGGTGTATTTCAATTAGGAATGATGCTTCCACAATTTTTTCAAATAATGAAAACTTATAAGTTTAACTTTAATTTGAAAGATGAATATGTAAAAGAAATGTTTAAGTTAATGATTCCAACATTAATCGGAATTTTTGGCTATCAAATAAATGAAATTATAGATAATCGTTTTGCGACAATGCTTCCAGCAGGAACAGCCAGTGCCTTAAATTATGCCAGCCGATTATATTTATTGCCAATTGGAGTTTTTGCCATTTCACTGGCAGTTGTAATTTTTCCAACATTATCAAAAGCAGTAGTAAAAAATAGAATGAAAACTGTAAGAAAAGTAATTCACCAAGGATTGTATATGCTAGCATTTTTAATAATTCCATCTTCAGTAATTTTATTTGGCTATGCACAGGAAATCGTAACATTAATTTACAAACGTGGACACTTTACCGACAAAAGTGTCATTCTTACAGCTGAAACATTACAATTTTATGCAATCGGACTGCTATTTTTCTCAACGATACATCTTCTTACAAGAAGCCATTATGTATTCAAGGATAGAACTTTACCAGTAATTTCATCATTTACAGCAATCGGAATTAACATTCTTTTGGACTGGCTATTGTACAAGCAATACCGTCATGTCGGATTAACATTTGCAACTTCTTTTTCCGCAATGGTAAATTTCCTTATATTATACATATCATTAACAACAAGATATGTACGATTACGGAATTTCAAATACATTGTAATACTGGGAATAACATTTGCTGTTTCAGGAATTTCTTTTTATCTTTCAAAATTAGTAAAATTAAATTTGCTTGGAAGATTTGATATTGCAATAAATTTAGCAGTTTTTGCCACAATTTATTTTGTAATTTGGTTTATTCTAATATCAATTTTCAGAAAGGATATAATCGAGCGAATGTTAAGAAAAACTCTAAAAAAAGGTAGAAGAAAATAAAATGATTATAAAGGAAAAAACAAGATATACAAAAACAGGAAAAAGAATCGAAGTTTATGAATTTAAGGCAAAACTTCATCAAAAAGTTGTAATGAGCAAATCCCAGTTTGAAAAACACATTTTTCCAAAGCATCCTGAAATATCACTGGAAATTATAAAAGAAGTTTTGGAAAATCCAGATTTTGTAACAAAGCAGTCAAA
>CAUUWI010000115.1:0-3960 GCA_963548925.1 uncultured Leptotrichia sp.
CAATAAAGTAAATTTTTCTTGCTTCAAATTCACACGCCCTGTCAAACATATAGCCCACAAAGTTGCTTATTACAACCGATTGAGAAGTGTTATCCTCAAAGTTGTCACTCAAATATTTTTTTCCTCTATTTCCAAATAAAAAAATAACTTCTCCATTTTCTGAATTTTCAAGAGCCATTTTTAACTCAATGGCAAGTGATGCCTTCCACGCTTCTTCCGACATTGGCTTTACTATCCCAGTCGTCCCAAGGATCGAGATTCCACCAATAATTCCAAGTTTTGCATTCAATGTCTTTTTAGCAGTTTCTTCACCTTTTGGAACAAATATTTCCACATCTGCCCCCATACCTTGCGGCAATACGCTTTCCACAGCCTGTCTTATCATTTTTAAGGGTACCGGATTTATTGCGGAATTTCCAGAAGCGATAGGAAGCCCTTTTTTAGTAACTTTTCCAACTCCTATTCCACCAAAGATATTTATTTTTGCATCATTTCTCAAACTTACCTTTGAAAAAATTTCCAAACCATGAGTAACATCAGGATCATCTCCACCATCCTTTAAAACTGATGCCAAAGCGTAATTATCCTTTCTTTTCAATGAGTTTACTTTTATTGTCAAGGGTTTTCCTGAGGGAAGTCCGATTGTTACTTCGGGTATGTCGTTTTCTCCGCTATCCAGAAGATACATAAGTGCGGCTTTCGCAGCTGCGGTTGCAGAACTTCCCGTTGTATAGCCATATCTTAGTTTTCTACCGTTAAAATATACATATTCTTCCATTTTCACTTCCCCTTTTTATTTTAAATTCTGTATTTAATATCTATCTCTTTCAAACATCTGATACAGTATTCCGTGCAATACTGCCACAGCCACTGTGCTTCCGCCTTTTGTACCGTTAGTTCTTATAAACGGCACATCGTAACCTGAAAGTGCCGCCTTTGATTCAGGGCATCCTACAAAGCCTACTGGCACTCCTGCAATCAGTTTAGGTTTTTCTGCTCCATCCTTATCTATCTCTTCAAGAAGTTTAAATAATGCTGTTGGAGCATTTCCAATCAGAAATATTTTTGTATCCTTATCTTTCACCGCTCTTTCAATCCCAGCCATTGATCTTGTAATTCCTCTTTCCTTAGCTTCTTTTGCCACTTCCTCGTCATTTACAAGGCAGTATGCCGAACATCCAAATTTCGCAAGACCTATTTTATTTAATCCAGTAACAATCATATTTGTATCACAATATATCTTGCACCCTGATTTTATAGCTTCCATCGCTGAATTTACTGCATCATTATGAAACTCTGTAATTTCCGCATACCCAAAATCCCCAGTAGTATGCACAAGCCTTTTCACAATCGGTTTCTCATTTTCAGCAAAATGATCAACTTTGTTCCCCAACCCTTCCGTTATTATCTCAAAACTTCTAACTTCTATCCCTTTCGGATCTTTAATATATGACATAAATTCATTCTCCTTTTTTGTATTTTTTATTTTTATTTAGGTGTATTTGATAATTTATTTTCACTTATTCAATTTAATGATTGATGGTTTTTATTTAAACTTTGATAAAATAAATTATTGTTAATATATATTTTTTTCTTTTACTTCAATATTTTTTCTTTTTTTTAATGTAAAGGAGATCAGTCGCCATCCCCTTTACAATCCCGGCTCGTCTAAGCATTTTTTGAAAATAAAATCGAAACTCGCTACGTTAAACTTCGCTCAAACAGTCAATTTCATTTCCAAAAAATCACGACAATTTTATATTATTCCCTATTTAAAAAACGAAAAATTATATTTTAGTTTTAATAAACTGACGGAGCTTTTATTTGTTCAACTACGACTGTCTGACGACTGAAAGGAGGAGTTTCGTAGTTGGACAAATAAAAGTCGTAGTCTAGCCATAGGTGCAGGATTTGCGGCAATGAGCAATCCTGCAAAAAAAGAAAAAATATAATAAAAATAGTAAAAACTGTTATTAAATAAAATAATCCGAAATTAAACCCTATTAGACTAATTACTTTTACATAAAAAATATATGAAAATTACAAAAAAAGCATTTATTAATAAAAATTTTTTTCATAAAATTTTTAACTACAACTCTTCTATTAAATATTTGAAAAATTCTATATTTGAATAAAAAGAAATATGCGGATAGCCTGCCAGCAGGCTACTTTTCCTATATCCACAAGTCCAGTTTCTTCCATCGTTTTTTTCTATCTTGTAAAATTTTTCCTTTTCATTGTCTACAGAAATTTCTGAATAATGAAATTCGTGTCCTTTTGTACAGATTCCATTCTTAGTTTTTATATTTATGTATCCAAATCTTCCGATGTTTAGCCTGTTTTTCATGAAAATTTCCACATCTATAATTCCGCAGAAATTCCCGCTATTTCCATCTAGCAAGTTCAGCTTATTCGTCAAATAGATAAATCCACCACATTCTCCGTAGATTTTTACTCCATTTTCATAAGCCTGCCTTATGCTTTTCTTCATGGAAACATTTTCAGACAATTCTTTCCAGTAAAGTTCAGGATAGCCTCCGCCAAGATAAATCATATCCAGATTTTCCGGTATTTTTTCATCTTTTACAGGACTGAATTCGACTATTTCTAAGCCTGAGAATTTCATAAGCGAAAGATTTGACTCATAGTAAAAGGAAAATGCCCTATCTTTGGCAATTCCCACACGTTTTCCCTTATACTTGCCCTTCAAGCCTTTTATTGGCTCAAAACAGTCCATATCTCCCTTAACTTGAAATTCTTCTGCTATTTCATAAATTCTTTCCAAATTTAAGCAATTTTGTGCAATTTTCTTAAACAGCTGTTTTTTTTCATCAAGTTCTTTTGAACCTTTCAGTTCAAAAGCCTGTTTCAACCCCAAATGTCTACTTTCCACCGATAATTTCTCATTTTTCGGCAAATATCCTACGCATTCTATCCCTGTAAATCTTTCTACCGCTTCCTTCAAGTTCAAGTATAGCTTTTCAGAAGAAACATTATTTAAAATAATGCCCTTTATTTTAACATTTTTATCAAACAGCTTGAAACCCAGAACTTCGGCAGCTATGCTTGTGGAGATTCCTTTTGCGTTAACTACAAGAATTACTGGGATATCAAGTATTCTTGATACATGAGCTGTACTAAAATTATCCTTTTCATGCCCAATTCCATCATAAAGCCCCATAACTCCCTCAACTATAGCGATATTACTGCCTTTTGCTCCTGTTTCAAATATATGCCTTAATGTGTTTTCATCAAACATAAATGCATCCAGATTATAAGACTTGTTTCCTGTGAAAAGTTCATGATAGCCAGGATCAATGTAGTCAGGACCAACCTTAAAAGGTGCCACGTTTTCAAAAGCCGACATTAATATGCTGCTTACCGTAGTCTTTCCGCTACCACTCATTGCTCCTGATATAAGTATTTTTTTCATAACAAGTTTTTTTCCTCCAAGAATTTATAGTAATCATTTTCATCAAGATTTTTATACTTGAGATAGCTTTTTATTTTCAGTACATTTGGAATATTCAAATTTAATTTCTTCAAAAATTCAAAATCCTCAAAAACCTCGTCCCTGCTCCCTTGCCGTACAATTCTCCCTTTTTCAAGCACATAGATATAATCAGCAAATTCATAGGCAAAATCAGTATCATGCGTCGATACTACCATCGTTTTCCCCGCTTTGGAAAAGTTATCCAAAATTTCTGACACTCTTTTTGTATTTCTAGAATCAAGCCACGCAGTTGGTTCATCCAGAATGAGCAGTTCTGGCTCCATTGCTGTAATTGCGGCTATTGAGACTCTTTTTTTCTGTCCGTAGCTCAAGTGATGGCAAGGCCTGTCCTTCAAATCCGTTATATTTATTTCCTTCATTGCCCTGTTTACATTTTCTTCCACTTTTTCACTGGAATAGCCAAGATTTTCAGGCCCATAGGCTACTTCCTGAAACACTAAAGGAGC
>CAUUWI010000116.1:0-3959 GCA_963548925.1 uncultured Leptotrichia sp.
CCGCAGGGATAGGAGCTTTAGCTCCGTAACTAAGGGAGCAGTAGCGACCGCCAAAAAACCTTGAAATTGGATAAATTTTTGTGTTCAAGATTGGACTTAAAAAACCTGTTTCTTCTTATCTTGATAATATACATAGTTATGAGCGGAAAAAAAATGGACTCAAACCACGATGTCAACTGGGCTAGATGCCAAAATCGGCGTATAGGATTTTAAAAAAAGAGAAGCCCCCTTGTAAAATTTTTGGAAAAGTGCTATGATTAATTCGCCAGAAAAAAACAAAGAACTTTAAATTACAAATTTTAGAAAGGAGAGCCTCTTTTTATAATAATTTATTTTATAAACAAATCAGCGTTATATACGCTTGTTATATTAAGAGTATATCATAATATGAGCAAAAGCACAAGAGAAGAAATTTTAAAAAAATTGGAAAAAAAGCAAATTTCTAAGGAAAAATTACTGGAATTAGGCATTGATTGTTTTTCTGAAAAGACATTGGAACGTATCTTTAACTGTGGTAATTTCATTCAGGCTGTTATGAACGTTGACAGGACTTCAAGCAAGGTAGTCAAGGCTAACCGTTGCATGAATAGATTTTGCCCAATCTGTATGGCTACAAAATCAAGGAAGGATGCCTATATGTTAAATATTATTCTTGAATATCTTAAATCTAGCTTTGACTATGAGTTTTTATTTCTTACGCTTACTGTTCCAAATGTAGCAGGAGATGAGTTGGTAAAAGAGCTTAATAAGCAGTACGAGGCTATTCAGAGATTAACAAAGCGTAAGGAATTCAAGGCTGTATCTAAGGGATATGTCAGAAAGACTGAGATAACATACAATCAAGAACGAGATGATTTTCATCCCCATATTCATATGCTGATTGCTGTTGATAAGAGTTATTTTACTAATTGTAAGTTGTATGTTAAACATAGCCGTTGGCTTGATTTGTGGAAGTCTTGCCGTCAGAATGATAATATAAGTCAGGTTAATATTAAAAAGGCTGATACTAATTCATTCAAGGAATTATCTAAATATGAGGCAAAGGACTTTGAGATGTTAAGCTATAGTCAGGAAGTTTTTGAATATTTTCATAATGCACTTCACGGTAGGAAAACCCTAACCTATAACGGATGTTTCCATATCGGAAAGAAGAAATTTCAGAATGGGGAACTAGATAGTTTCAAGGAAACTGATCCAGTGGAATATGTTGACACTTCATTTCATAGCTATGAGCTTGATATTTCAAGGTATAAGTTGGTTAAGGAGCGTGAATTGTCTAAGAATGAACATTTGAAATTTAATAATATGAAAATTATGGATGAAAGGATTATTGAATAAATTTGTTTTTGGAGGTTAGAATGGAAAGACAGGAAATATACGACAAGATACAGGCATTGCTTAGAAAAGAGAAAGGGATTTTATCAAAGAGACTTGTTATAATTCGTGATTTGAATTTTGAAAATTACCGAGAATTAGTAGATAAACGTGAAAAGGAATACAGGGAATGGGAAATTGAACTGATGTTATCTTCAGATGATCAATTGTCAGAAAGATTGGCTTTCATAATCAATGCTGATATAGATAAATTTTAATCAAAGACAATTTGAGTGATATTAAAATGGGGTCAAGGGGTGATAATCCCTTGCTCCGAGTATTGTGCTTTGCCAATACTCATAGGGAGTTATAACTTTTAATTATAATCAAAAGTTTAAGTTATAATTTTGCAACTGGATAGTTGATTTTTTTTGAAAAAAATTGTATATTTAATTTAGAGGAAAATTTTAAAAAAAAGGGGTGTTAATATAACTATGAATGGTAGTTATTCAATTCATATTTCATCACGACAGCACGCTATCAAAAATAAAAAGCAGCTTGTAAGTTTTTATAAACATATTTTGAGATTATACCAGGAAAAAAAAGGGACTTATGATAAAGATAAAATTATCGAATTAATCGAAAATCCTTGTAAAAGTGCTAATGATTACGTAAAGGTTTTCAATAAATCTTTTTCCAACGAACTTTTGGAGTATAACAACAAGCAAAAGCGTGATGATCGTAAAATTGATGATTATTTTAAGCACGTTGAAAGTTCTGATAAAGATATTGCCGTTGAAATAATCATACAGATTTCTGATAAATATTATTGGGACGAAAATCCTGATAAGAGAAAATTTATGGAAGACGTTTATAGGGAACAGATAAAGGATTTACAAGAAATGTTTCCTAATTTAATCATAACTAATGCAATGCTGCATCTCGATGAGGCAAGTCCACACATCCATATTTTAGGTATTCCAAAGGCTACTGATTATAAAAGAGGATTGCAGGCCCAATGTGCCAAGTCAAAAGTTTTTACTCCTGAAATATTGGAAAAAACACAAGAAGAAATGAGAGAAAAGGCTTTAAATTCAATGAGAAAATTTGCAGATCCCGATTTTACTTTTAAGAAAAAAGAAAAAGGGCGAAATTTTGATTACAGCAAGGAAAAAATTATTGAATTAAAAACTAATAATGATAAAATAAATCAGGTTAATAATGATTTGAAGTCTGATATTATGGAGAATTTTAATGAAATTGGTGAGATTTCTCGCCAAATAGAAAAATCTAGTAAAAATATTTTTTATAGGATTTTTCATAATTTGCCTGATTTGAGGGATAAACTGGATAAAAAAGAAAAAAAATTAATTAGTAATATTGATTGGCTGGTTCAAAATCATTTAAAAAAATTAAGCCGCAATTTTTCAAGTATGGATGAATTCCTTGAGGGGTTTCCTGTTATTGATTTTGAGGGGATTAGGAAGAGTGCTGAACGTGATTTTTATAGAGAAACTTATTTGGAATTTAAGCAGTCAAAGAAAGATGACTTGATTTCTGAACTGGCCGAAAAAGAAAAAACTAAA
This sequence comes from uncultured Leptotrichia sp., assembly GCA_963548925.1. Lineage (GTDB taxonomy): Bacteria > Fusobacteriota > Fusobacteriia > Fusobacteriales > Leptotrichiaceae > Leptotrichia. The sequence goes on from CAUUWI010000116.1 coordinate 2,901, forward strand.
AAATCTAATATTGAAAAGGCTGTTAATTTGGCTGTAAAAGAACTTGCGAGAACTCCTGAAATTTATAATAAAGTTGTTGAGATTAAGAAAAAAGAAATTGAGAATAATCCTGGTGAACTTGAAGATCTTATGAAAGAAGTAGAAAGGCAGCTTTTCCAAATTTATTCAGATTTGATTAGAAATTCTGATAAAGATTTATTTAAGAAAAGGCGTAGTCAAATTAGAAACGAAGTTGTTTTAGAATTAAAAGATGAGATAAAAAAAACAGTTGATACAAGTGAGTTTAGAAAACAAGCTATTGATGAATACAGGAAATCGGAACTTGAAAGGGATTTGTCGGAAACTGAAAAAGCTGGAATTAATAAGGAAATTTTAAAAATTAAGGTCAATGAGGCTCTTGAAAATCCAAGTGATGAAATTATTGAAAAAGTAAATCAGGAAGTAAAAGAAAAACTTGTTGAAATGAAATTTGATGAAAAAATTAATTCAATGGATTATGAAATTGATGTAAATAATGCCATAGAAGAGGGTATAAAGGCTTCTGCTGAAAAAAATTTGATTGCTGGTAGTCTTATGGCTGATGAGGTTATAAAGGTCGCCCACGAGGCTATAAACCGTTATACAGATATTAGTAATTCTGATAAAATTATAAAAGAAGTGTTATTTGAAGGTCAAGTTAAGCAAGCTCTTGAAATTGTTAGTATGGGGTGTGGTATTAAGGCTATGGATAAATCTGATCCCAAAATTCTCAGTGATATTATTGCTAGAATAAAAGGAAAAATCCAACAGATTGCCGATTATTTGGGAATAGATATGATATTTCGAGGTAAGGATATTCAGAAGTATAAACATATGCAACCAGTTAAAATTAAGGAAAAATCTATAATTAAATAAAGAGAAAATGGCTGTTTTTTTAAAAAACAGCCATTATTTATTTGCTGGATTAATCTTGATTGAAGTATTAACCTAAAGGGGTAGGAATAGCCTTGAGGTAGGAACGTGGCGATAGGGGCGTAAGCCCCAGCCTCCCATAAAGACAGAAAGCCCCGCAGGGATAGG
>CAUUWI010000117.1:0-3944 GCA_963548925.1 uncultured Leptotrichia sp.
GCATTATAAGCGAAACTTTCATATTTTCATCTCCTTCTTTGAATTATTTTATATCCAGAATGGTCATATATGGAAAATGGTCAGACAGCTTTGTCCAGTCCTGTGTTGCATCATTGATAAAATAACTTGCCTTTACCTTCCATTTTTTTGACTGGTTTCCAAAAATATAGTCAATTCGTGGATCAAAAAGTGTTCTTGCTCCTCCCACATTTGATTCCATATAAGTATCTCGCCAATCTTTTGTTAATTCACTATAATATTTCGTAGTTGGTAAAAAATTAAAATCTCCACTCAAAAATTTTATATCATCCTTATCAAAAAACTTTGTAAGCAAATTCAATGACTCCATTTCCTCAGGCTTTATATTCTGCTTAAAGTCTAAATGTGTATTCATAACCAGCACTTTTTTCCCGAAAGTTTTTTTTGCCAGTTCCGCAACTACAAGCTGTCTCCTTTCCGCCCCTTCCGATGGCAATTCATAAGTATATATTTTCTCCAGTGGATATTTTGAAATAAACGAAATTCCATATTCTCCACCATCATAATCTCTTGATTTTTTGAAATAATAATAATCATATCCCAGCTCTTTTGCAATATCAGAAGTTACATCTCTGAAATTGCTTCTTTTAGTAAGTTTATCCACTTCCTGAAGTGACACAAAATCTGGTGCATATGGTCTGATACTTTCTCCTAATTTTTGTCCATTTGTCAATCTTGCTCCATAAATATTATATGTCATTATCTTAAATTCCTTTGCCCAGCTGACAGTCGCTCCCATAATCATCAACGACAATAATATTTTTTTCAAATTACTCATTTTTCTATTGTTTCTCCTAATCTTTTTATTTATTGTATAAAATTTTCATTCCATTATATCACTTTTTTAAGTATCTACCAACCTTTTTATTTTTACTGTATTTCCTATTTATTTTTATTATTTACATATTTCAAATCCATTCTTTCTTCCAATTTTTCTTGCTATATCTTCTGCTACCATTGGAGCATCATAGTGAACTGAAATTGCAATTTTCCATTTATCTCCTGCTTTAATTGCTTCTTCTGCGCGACATTCTTTATCTCTTTTCCTTCAAATAATACCTCGCGATTATCTTCATCTTTTTAATCAGTTTTTTTATTCCGCTCAAATGCTTAGTTTCCAAAAACAGTCTTGCCTTCAAACTGCTCCAGCTGTCATTCCACCAATGAATTCCATATGTTTCAGGTTTTATACAGTCATCTGTATATTTTTCATGAAATCCATAAGGATAAAAATATTCTTTTGGAAAAATAACTATCTCCCCATTTTTCAAAGCATTTTCCCTTTTCCCACTCAAATTGTACTTTTTCTCAAAAATATATGTAAATATCTTAGGAATCGTCCAAACCGGCTTTTCCCAAATCTCTTTTTCATAAAATTCTTTAATATCTTTCAATACTTCATTATGTTTCGATGTTCCAAAAATTCCGACACTTATGTGCTTTTCGTCTTCATATCCAATAAAAAAGTTCATCTTCCCATTTTTAGAAAATTCATTTCCTTTTCCTTCCAAAATCGGTGTCAAGTTCTTTATTATTTCCATATCCGTATCAACATAAATTCCAGAATTTTCATACATAAAATGCACTCTCATATAATCTGAAACATACGCCCAAAGCCTTCTTTCATAACATTCACGAAAAAATCTATTTTTCGCAAGATGCGTTTCCACATCAAAATTTTTCTCATTTATCTCTATTATTTCAAAATCTGGCATATTTTTCTTCCAAGATTCAAGACATTTATAGAAAATATCAGGCTTTTCGGCATTCCCAATCCAGACATAATATATTTTTTTTTCTATCATTATTTTCTCCTACTTTTCACCTTTTTTCATAATCATCATATACTTTTTCATCGGATTTTTGGCAACATTTACAACCCTAAATCCAACTTTCTCATACAATTTTTTAGCTCCCACATTATAATCAAACACATTCAAAGTAATAGAATTTACATCCTTTTCTTGAAAAATCAAATTTATAAATTCCAATAAAGCCCTTTTTCCAAGCCCTCTTCCAGTAAGTTCAGTATTAATCAAAAACCGTCCAATATGAACATTCTCCGTTTCTTCACGTATTTTCTGAATAATCCCAATAAATTCATTTTCACAAAAAATCGAATAAACATTACTCATATTGTCAATTTGGCTGACTGTAAGCGGAAAGTCAAGACTTGCTCCAGCCCATTGCTCAAGAAAGTCCTTCCCTTTTTCATTAGTCCATTTGACTATATCATTTTTATTCTTGTCATTTATTCCTTTTATTATTTTCATTTTTATACCAAGCTCCTATTTATCGCAACTCACTTTACGTTCTTTCATATATTTTTCAATTTCCTCAGAAGTCAACTTTCTTACTTCTGTTTTAGAATATTCTCTATATTCTAGTGCTGAAAAAATAGGTGCCATTTGTTTACAAATTTTATCTTTATTCTTTTTCAAAAATAATTTTAATTCTTCATTGTTTGCAAAAATTTTGTAAGATTTTCTTCCATTACTATTTTCTATTTCATAAATCCCGCAGCATTTCTTTACAGTATAATCCGCCGTCCTTAAGTACAATTTTGCAATTTCCAGCGATTTAAAAGGAAAATTCCATCTTTGCAGCTTCCTTTTTGAATCATGTTCAATACATATGCACCTTCCGCAAGTTCCACAAATATACTGGGTATGCTTTTTCAAACACTCCAATGGATTTAATAACGGAGTTATCCTATTTTCATTCACATAGCATTCTATACACATTTGCTATCCCTCTCTTCTCAATTTATTTTCATTATATACATTTAAAACCCTAAAAAAATTAAAGGTAACCACTCCTATATTTTATTTTTTAGCTATTTCCCTTTTCTCCAGCATTTGCAATATAAACACCTGTAATTATTATAATTACACCAATAATTTGATAAGCAGAAAAATTTTCTCCCAATAATAGCACTCCTGCAATAATCGACACTACTGTTGACACGCCAATAAATGAAGATGTCCTATTTACCCCAATTTTTGCAATAGCCACATTATATAGAAAAAATGCCAATACTGAACATCCGACACCTTGATAAAAAATTGCTATTAGAAAACTAGAATTTTTGAATGGCAAAAAAATTAAATTTGTTATATTTTTTGCGACAATCGCTTCAATAATTACAAAACTCGTAAAAACAGTGGCACCTAAAATCAGCATTATATAGGTTATTTCAATGTCTGTATATTCATTGGTTTTTTCAACAAACGTACTGTAAAGAGCGTATGAAATAACTGCCATCAAAAGAAAACAATATCCAAAAACAGATAAACTTTCCGAAATTTCAACGGTTAATACTGTAAAAATAACTCCAATTAAAGTTACCAAAATTCCAATAACTTGTTTTTTTGTCGGTTTTTCGCACAGGATAAACGTAGATGCAACAAGCGATACAACAGGAATACAAGCTAAAATAGCCCCACTTTCAGATGCAGTTGTCAGACTAATTCCCATCGTTTCCCCAATAAAATATACTACTGGACTGCACAATGCAATTAGAAAGACTTTTTTCAATGGCTTATTTTTCAAATTAATTTTTATTCTGAAAAAAACAATAAATATGCTCATAACAATAAAAGCTATAAAAAATCTCCATCCCATCAATACAAATGGACTGACCAGATTAGTAACTTGCTTAGTAAAAATATAACTCAGTCCAAACAGCGTTTCACATCCCAAAGCACATAAACTTCCAACTATTAAATCTTTTTTCTTTTTATTCATTGCACTTTCTCTTTAAAATAATATACTTTCTTATATTTTTTATTATTCTTTCTCTTATTTTCCTACATCAACTCATACTCAATTCCATTAACAATACAAAATTTCATTATTTCTTCATAAAAAGTTTCGTAATCCTCATCCTTTCCAGAATTTTTAAA
>CAUUWI010000118.1:0-3757 GCA_963548925.1 uncultured Leptotrichia sp.
TTAAAGTTGTTTTACTATGCGGGCATATTATATAACTATTTTTTTAATTTGTCAACACATTTACGTAAATGTTGGAAGGTTGAGATGTAAAAAAACTTGAAGAAATAAACAATTAAACAAAAAATATACCTTCATTCCATATTTGAGATTGAAGGCATAATGATATTTTTTAACAAAAAGATAGCAAGAAGTCTCTGGCTTCTAAAAGCGGGAGTGGTTCACTTTATCAATTTAAAATGTAAAAAAACTTATTTTTATAAATCAATTACTGAATGTAGTCAAAAGTTTCCAAAGTCAAATTTCTGTTCCCATTTCCATAAAAATATACTTTAAATACTGTTCCTTTTGAAAATTTGTGATAAGTCTGCTCAACAAGTCCTGTAAAATTAAATGTTTTTCCTGACTGAAGGCTAATGCAGTTTGCGAATCTTTTACCATCTTTTGTTATACCTCTTGAAGTCACACGACATTTTTCTACTGTCCGTAAAGTTTTTTGTGCTGCAAAACTGTAAACACTTCCTAATATTAAAAATGCAAAAATAATTTTTTTCATAATAAATCAGCTCCTATCATTGTAATTTTTAGTTATTTGTGAAAATTTATAAATTCTACCATATTACTCCCAGCCTTTTTGCAAGTTGTACATAATTTGCAGGAGGCATCCAGTATTTAATAATTTTTTTATTTTTATTGAATACATCCAGCGCTTTTTCCTTTTCACCTTTTTTCAGATAAACATCTATCATAATTCTGAACAGTTCATTCATCGGATGATTTCTACTACTTTCATAAACAAATTCCGGATATTTTTTTGTATCGACATTTTTATATGCTTCAATTCCTTTTTGTGCATAATTCAATATCTCTGAATATTTATCAGGATAATTATGATAAATAAAATCTGTCATAATGCGGTATCCTTCTGGATAATCAGGGAAATTTTCTATTAATTTTTGCGATATTCTTTTAAAGTTACTATTATCAGGATTTTTTACCGGCGAGTAAAGTATTAGAAGCAGTTTATAATCATCAATTTTTGCTGTTCTATTTTTTATTTTTTCCTCTTTTTCACTAATTAAAAGTTTTCTATCCTTATCATCTGATGGTGTTCTTGTAATTTCTCCTATTGTTTTATCCATCCCCTTTATTTTATAATTGTCAAGCGAAAGAATATTTATAAATTCCTTGTTGCCGTCTTCAGGAATTAGCCATCTTCTGTTTCCATAGAAATATTGAAATTTTACAATCATTTCTTTTTCGATATATTTTATATCATTCTTCTTTAATTCATTTTTCAAAAAAGAAGAGATTTCCTGTTCTATTATTTCTAGCTGTGTAGATCTGCTTTTTCCTCTTACCAACGAATTAAAGTCTTTGTTTTTATAAAATTTAGACATTGTATAGTTTAAATCGGGATATTTTAGTGACACATTTACATAAGCCAACTTTATGTCCCTTCCGTTTCCATTTTTCTGCTTTGTTAGTTCAATTTTATTTATTTTATAAGTAAGGTATTTATAACTTTCTTGCGAAGTACGCCAGATATTCATCCATATTAAATGATATTCATTAACTTTTTTTGTATCTTCATTTTTTGCTGCATTGATATAATCGCTAAAAGCCGATGCTACTGCCTTTTTATCATCATTTTCAGAACTTTCACTAATTCCACAGCTTGTTATAAACATAATTGCCAGTAAAATAAATGATATAAATCTTTTCATGATTCCTCCTGATTTTTCTAATAATAAATTTTCTCATTTGTACTGAGAAATACTATATTTTTTTAACTTTTTAATCAAAAAATAAACTATTCTTCCATATTTTCTGGAGTAGATGCCATATCTTTGGAAAATATCATTGAAATTCCTGTATCCTGATTATACTGCACTTTTCCATTTTTTACAATAATTTCATCTGATTCCTTGCCATTTCCTACAAGAATGTATCTCCCGTTGCCCTTACTTTGCATATCATAGGTTCCTGCCTTTGTTATACAGTTCCCGTTAACTACATTGTTAAGGCTTATATAGGCAATATTTTCTTTTATTTCAAAGTATGAATCTTCAAAACATTCCTGACCTGCCGCCTTTACCGTCTGCCCTTTCGTAGTCAGCGTTTCCACATTATATTTTCCTGAAATGCTGCTTTGGGAAGCCTTCCCCTTTGCTTCACATCCCATACTCATTAAAATCATTCCTGCCATCATAGCTAGATTTATTTTTTTATTTTTCATTTTTTCACCTCTGTCTGTATTTAACTATTCAAAATTCCAACAGCTATTTTCTTATTCTATTAAAAAAATACATATATGCTTTACTTTTATACAAAGAAACAAGTGTCACAATTGATATAAAAAGTAAAAAAAGAAGTATGCTCTGCATTATTTTCATTTTAAAGAGTCTGAATCTTACTTTTGGAATCTGTCTTTTCTGTATTACATCAATAATATCATCTATAATTTTAGAAATTCTGTCATCTTCTATTATTATATCTATTCGAGATCTTTTTAACTGTCTTTCAGGTACAAAACAGATTTCCTTTTTGCCATCAAGAAGATAAATATGGGATTTAAGTCTTATTATTCGAGAGCCAAACAGGGGAAATAATTCAGTACCCCAGTTATAGCCCATTATATCCAATAATTTTCCATTTAAGTAAAAGTCTTCATTTATTATTTCAAGTGTATTTTTTGTTTTTTCTTTTGAATAATAATATTTATATCCATATATCATACTTATTACAGCACAGACTATTAAAAGCAATATTCCAAGTTTTATTCCCAAAAATATTAATATTAGCATTATGGCAAAGCAAATAAGATTTAAAACAACTGCTTTTTTCAAATCCTCCGGCACTTCATAAAATACTCTTCCTGTTTCCGTCTTTTTACGGTAAACTGTATCAGCTGCTAAAATTCCAAGTTTTATTTTCTCTTTAACCTCATCTTCCTGTTTTTGATTAATTTTACGAAGTTTTTTTCTGTTTTTTATTTGTTTCACACCAAAAACGATTAATATAACAGCAACTGAAAGATATACTAATGCAATAATTGAATTCATTTCAGTCCCCTCCGTATTAATAAGATATTCCTTGAGCTGTTATACGGACTCTATCAGCATCCACTTTTAAAATAGCTTCAAGTATTTGTTTTCCTGCCTCCCTTAATTGAGCTGTAGTCTGTGAATTAGGATTGCTCTGATTTAAGGACTGTCCCACAGCTAAAGTCATTCCAACCATAACCATCTGGTCGTACATACTTTTTTTCTCCCTGTTGCTCATTCCGTCAAAAAATCCGCTGTTTTCAAGATGAGCCTTGAACTGATTTGCCATAGGTTTCACATAATCGTCATTAAGACTGACATTGTTATATGCCATGTATGCTCCTGCTATTACAGCCGCTACTGCTGAAGACAAATCATTTGTCGGTATTCCTACAGAATGGGCTACCTGTGGAAAAGAATCATACAGCTGTTTTAATGATGCCCTTACTTCTTTATGCTGATTTTTCGGATAACTTGCAACTAATGTTTCCAGTCCTTCAGTACTTCCATCCTGCGTGAAAGTGAGCGATGATTTTCCATAGGAATTATTTTGTGAAGACGAAGTTACATTCAGAAGTTCCTGCATAATCCCATTTTTAAATGCATCGCTGTAATCAGCATAAGCCTGTCCTGAAATTCCAAATCCTAGTGCTAAAACACTTAAAAGAAATATTTTTTTCATAAATTTTGCTTTCATAACTGTTCCTCCTGTA
>CAUUWI010000119.1:0-3757 GCA_963548925.1 uncultured Leptotrichia sp.
TGTCAAAACACCATATTTCAAGGAATTATTAGTCTTTAATGCTGAACTATAAAATATTTGAAAAAAGTTTATTGCTTCATTGTAGTATCCTTTATAAAAGGCATTTATTATTGGAGCGTCGTATTCATCTATTAAAATTATGACTTTTTCTCCATAATACTTATAAAGACTATCTGCTAAAAATTTTAAAGACATTATGTAGTCTGCATCTTCTTTTTCATAAAGTACTTTTTCAAATTTTCTTTTATCCCATTCATTCATTTTTTCTCTAATATACTCAAATTCAGCATATAAATCAAAAATAAATAACTTCAATCTTTTTAAACATTCTTCCCAAGTATCTCCCTTTAAATCCTTCAGTGAAATAAAAATTATAGGGTATTTTCCCTGTTCACTCATATATTCACTATCAGATACTTTCAAATTTTCAAAAAGTTTTTTATTTTCTTCTTTATCTTTTACATCAAAAAAATATTTCAACATCGACATATTCAATGTTTTTCCAAATCTACGTGGTCTTGTAAATAATGTAACTTTCGATTTATTCATTAACATTTCGTCTATTAATAAAGTTTTATCTACATAATAATATTCATCTTGTATCAACTCTTTAAAATCTTCAATTCCCACAGGAACAGCTTTTTTTCTCATAAAATCACGCCCTCTTTTATTTTCTTAAAAATTATGCTCAAGCTCATTTAAAATTATATAAGCTTTTTTCGACTGTTTAAAAAATCTTTATATTCCCCAAAATCAAGTTTATTTGTATCATTAATTTCATTTCTTTTACTTAAAATCCCAAAGTATTTTACTAATGGATTATTTTTATATGCTGACAAAACTATTTGAACAAAAGCAAATTTTTTGACAGTACATAAAATCTTGTTTTTAACTTTTATTCTTAAACAAAAAACTTTCAATAAATTTACTGATATTATAGACAGCTTATTTAGTATTATATTTATTCATTAATTTTTGTACTGTCATATCGTCCTTTATATCATCAATCAAATTAAAAATCTTTTCTCTCGAATCTTTTAAGACTTCCTTTTCTTCTGGCGAAAATTTCCCAAGTACAAATCCCAATGTCTCTTCCTTCGTTTTCGGCTTACCAATTCCAAATTTTATTCGCACAAATTCATTTCCGACATGTGATATAATGGATTTTATCCCATTATGTCCGCCCGCACTTCCATTTTGCTTAATTTTCAATTTTCCAAACTGCATATCCATATCATCATAGATTACAAAAAGCTCAGTTTTGGGATCAATCTTAAAAAATCTGACAGCCTCTCCAATCGCTTCTCCGCTCAAATTCATAAATGTAGTCGGCTTTTGATAAAAAACTTTATCCCCGTTATAATTTGTCTGAACAAACAACGATTTAAATTTTTCCCTCATATCGCTTATATTATTTTCTTTCAAATATTCGTCAATAAATATAAATCCAATATTATGCCTTGTTAATTTATACTGTTCTCCAGGATTTCCAAGTCCCACTATTAATTTCATTAAATTATTTCTCCTTTTTTACTTTTTTTAGTTATCTGTAAAACTCTAAAAACTCCAATAAATACTATATTTTTTTATGTTCAATTTTCTTATTTTCTTCACTTTATGCCAAGAAGCCTTGAACTCTTAATATAAATACATTGTTGATAATTTTTTAAAGATTTTACTTTTACAGTTATCTATTCTTATCTTATTTGTCACTTGTAAAAATCTATGAATTTCAAAATATAATATTTTTAATTCTTCAAAATTGCAATTAAAAGTGAAATATCATTATAAGTAACTCCACTAATTCTGCTAGCCTGCCCAATCGTTTCAGGCTTTCCATACACAAGTCCAGAAATCGCAATATTGCTAAGCCCCTTTACACTTTCATAGTCAAAATCCTCCGGGATTACCATTTTTTCCAGCTTTTTAAATTTCTCAATCTGCGCCTTTTCCCTTTCAATAAACACATTATATTTCGCATTTATTTCCACTTGCTCCTTCGCCAAATCAGATAATTCCATAGTTTCCACAAATTCACTTAAATTATCATAGTTGATTTCTTTTCTCGCAAGAAATTCAAAGGCTGAAACAGGACTGTTCATACTATTTTTACTATTTTTTTCAATTTCTACATTTTCTGATTGGCTTTGTTTTTCCACAATTTCTAGTAATTTCTCATTATTTTCTTTAGTCGGATAAACAGTAATCTTTTTTAATCTTTCAATTTCATTTTCAATTTCAAAACAAGTATTTTCCAATTCGACTAATTTTTCAGCATTTAGCAGCCCGATTTCCTTCGACTTTTCCAAAAGTCTTATAAAAACATTATCTTGTCGCAAAGTTAGCCTGTATTCAGCTCTCGAAGGCAATACACGATAAGGTTCTGGCGTTTTTTTATTTATTATGTCATCAATCAAGACACCGATATATCCCTCACTTCTATCAATTACAATTTCCTTTTTCCCTAAAATTTTTCTCGCAGCATTAACTCCCGCTATAAATCCTTGGCAGGCAGCCTCTTCATATCCACTCGTTCCATTAATTGTCCCTGCCGTGTAAAGTCCATCCAAAACCTTTGTTTCAAGCGTCAATTTCAACTGATGAGCAGGCACAAAATTATATTCCACTGCATATCCATAACGTACTATTTTAGCATTTTCCAGCCCGTTAATTGTCTTTAGCATCGCTTCCTGTGCAAATGGAGGCATTGCCGTTGTAAATCCGTTTATATAGATTTCATCTGATTCCACAGATTCCTGCTCTAGAAATATCTGATGATTTGTTTTTTCTGGAAAGTTCATAATCTTTCTATCAAGCGAAGGACAATGCCGAGGACCTTTTGTACTTACAACTCCTGTCACAATTGGCGAATATTTAAGCATTTCCTGCCCCACACGAATAGTTTCAGGTGTTGTAAATGTCAGCCAAGTTGGCAAAGTTGAGTTATATTCTTTTTTTGTTTCATAAGAAAAATATCGTGGTTTGTCTTCTCCTTTTAATTCCTGCATTTTAGAAAAGTCAATTGAAGATTTGGCAATTCTTGGAGGGGTTGCAGTTTGATACCTGTCCAGTTCAAATCCATATTCTGCAAGCCTATCTGGTAAATCCACGCTTGCAGGCTCTCCTTGCCGTCCTGAAGAATACTTTACATCCCCCATAACATATTCTCCGCCTAAAAAAGTTCCAGTGCACAAGACAACAGCCTTTGCCCCATATCTAATCCCAAGATTATCTTCCACTCCCATAACCTTCTTATCTTCCACAATCAAATCCACAACAATCCCTTGAACTAATTCCAAGTTTTCCTGCTTTTCAATAATTTCCCTCATTTTAATTCTATACCAGTATTTATCAGCTTGTGCTCTAGTAATTCGTGAAGCCAGCCCCTTCGTATGATTCAAATTTTTCAGCTGCAAATTATAATTGTCAATATGTCTAGCCATTTCTCCGCCTAACATCCCAAGTTCCGACACCAGATGGCTTTTTCCAGGCCCTCCAACCGACGGATTGCACGACATCATCGCAATATTATCAAGATATATTGTAAACAATGCTGTTTTCAGCCCGTATCTAGCAGCAGCAAGTGCAGCTTCCACTCCAGCATGTCCCGCTCCAACAACAATTACATCATAATTTTTCATTTTTTATTTTCCTTTCAATTTACTCTTATTTTTTTCTTTTAAAAATATTTCTAAATGGACGTGTAATATCCATAAAATCAACATATCTCTTATGTTTTCTAATATAATATCTCAAA
>CAUUWI010000120.1:0-3733 GCA_963548925.1 uncultured Leptotrichia sp.
TAACTTCATCAATTCTTTTTCCATTCTAAATTTTTTAAAAAAATTCATTATTTCTTATAATTTTCCACAAATTCTCCCACAGACAAAACCTTTCCATCCAACGCCATTTCCTTAGCCAAATCACTAATATACGGCTGTTTTACCATGCTTTTCTCCAAAGTGTCAAATTGCCAGAAAATATCACGTTTATCCCCGTCAGCAATAATTTCTCCGTTTGTCATTACAATTACCCTGTCAAAATTTTTTACTACAAATTCCATATCGTGAGTTATCGTAATAATTGTCTTTCCCTGTTTCTGAAGTTCATCAATTAAGTTATGCAAAACTCTCATTCCTCTAAAATCCTGCCCTGCTGTTGGCTCATCCATCACAATAACGTCCGAACCCATCGCAATTACTGCAGCTATTGTTACAAATTTTCTTAATGAATAAGGAAGATTATATGGATTTTCCTCTTGATATTTTTCAAGCTCTGTTAATTTTATGGCATTTTCTACCAATTTTTTTATTTCTTCTGGAGAATATTTTAATCTTTTTGCTCCAAAAGATATTTCATCGTAAATATTATTGTGAAATATCTGATCCATTGGATTTTGAAAAACATATCCGACTTTTCGGCTCATTTTGGCAACTGTGTATTTTTTTGTATTCCAGTCATCTACAACAACATCTCCGTTTACCGGCTTTAACAATCCGTTCAACATTTTTACGATCGTTGTTTTCCCGGCGCCATTTTGTCCAATAATTGCGATTTTTTCACCATTTTCAACTTCAAGAGAAACATCATTAAGTACATTTTCAGTACCATTAGGATATTTAAAATTCAAATTTTTTACAGTAATAAAACTCATTCATATCTCCTTTTAAAATTTTATTCATAAAATCCCTTTTTCTTCCAATAACTTTCTATAAATCTCAAAATTTTCCTCTTCAAAACACACAAAATTTACTTTTTCTATAAAATCTCTTTTCTCCAAATATTCTACCACAGCGTTAATAGCCGTTTTTGCAGCTAAATTTTTTGGAAATCTGTACACTCCTGTCGAGATATTTGGAAAGGAAATATTTTTCAGTTTATTTTTTTCAGCCAATTCTAAACTTGAAATATAGGCTTTTTTTAACAATTTTTTTGCAAATAATTTTTTTTCATTATTTTTTCCTGACTGCCAGACAGGCCCAACTGTGTGAATTACATTTTTGAAAGGCATATTTCCCGCTCTTGTAATAACAGCTTCCCCAACGTTGCATTTCCCTTGAGAATCACGTATTTTCATACAATCTTCTGTTATTTCCTTTCCGCCTTTTCTATGAATTGCACCATCAACACCGCTGCCTCCAAGTAAAGAAGAATTTGCGGCATTGACAATCACATCGGCAGGATATTCGGTAATATCGCCTTTTACAAGTATGATTCTATTTTTTATATTTTTTGGTTTCATAATTTTTCCTTTTTAATAAATATTTTTAAAATTTGCTTAACAATTTTTATTACTTTATTTTTTCAATAATTCCACTGTCTTTTCCTTGGTTATAGGAATTTCTTCAAGCTCAACTTTTCCTGATTTTTCAAGTTCATAAGCAAGCATCGAATACTGTGTCATCCCAATTTCCTTTTCCAGCAAAATTTTATTATTTAAAACTTCCTCAGCTTTTCCGCTCAAAATTATCTCTCCTTCATCAAGGACAAGAATATTTTGGGCATATTCCGCAATAAGTTCAAGTTTATGCTCAACCAAAATTATTGTCTTTCCTTCATTTGCCATCAAATTTATAATTTTGAAAATATCTTCCGTCCCTTTTGGATCAAGCTGCGAAGTTGGCTCGTCAATAACGAGAATATCGGGGTTCATTGCAATAATTGAGGCAAGTGCCACTCTTTGCTTTTGTCCACCTGATAAATCATAGGGATTTCTATCACGTAATTTTTCAATTTCAAGCAGTTTTAATATTTTTTCCACTTCAGAAATTATCACTTCCCGCTCTAGCCCTAAATTTTCCAGCCCATAGGCTATTTCTTCAAAAACAGTATCTTTGACGCCACTAATTTGTGTAAATGGATTTTGGAAAACAAAACCAATTTTCTGCACGATTTCCTTTTGAGAATATTCTCTCAGTTCCTTCCCTTCCAGCGTTATTTTTCCAGTCAGTTCCCCTTTGTAAAAATCAGGCACAAAACGTCTTAAAATACTGCAAAGTGTAGTTTTCCCGCTCCCATTTTTCCCAATTACCACCCAAAATTCCCCTTTTTTTATATCAAGATTAATATTTTTTAGAACTTTCCTATTTTCTAGCGGATATTGGTAACTCACATTTTCTAGTTTAAAATAACCCATAAAATCCTCCATGCAATACATAAAATTATAAAAATAATCAATAAAATTTTCATTATTTTATCATTTTTTGTTTCTTCTATATCATACAATATCGTTCTCTTTTCTCCAATCGAAAATCCACGTGCTTCAAGCATAATTGCCCGTTCCTCAGTATTAGCAATTGAAGAAAGTACAAGCGGAATAAAAACAGGAATAAGCGCTTTTGCCCTGACAAAAATATTTCCTTCGGTTTCAACTCCTCTTGCCTTTTGTGAATCCATAATGACATTTGCTTGTTTTTTCATTTCAGGTATCATTTGCAAAGTAAGCATCAAAATAAATGCAGCTTTTGGATTTAATCCTTTTTTTTCAAGTGCTAGTGTAAAAGTCTTGACAGGAGTTATTAAAGTCAGCATTGTCAAAGCAGAAACAACAGCTGTCAGTTTAGAAGTCAAATTTACGGCTTTCATAACGCCTTCCTTGTAAATCGAAATAAATCCAAATTTCATCCATACTTCACCTGATGGCAGAAAAATACTTTGAATAATGAATATCGCTGTAAAAAGCCAAAATAAGCT
Organism: uncultured Leptotrichia sp.; assembly: GCA_963548925.1. Lineage (GTDB taxonomy): Bacteria > Fusobacteriota > Fusobacteriia > Fusobacteriales > Leptotrichiaceae > Leptotrichia. The sequence continues at coordinate 2,891 of CAUUWI010000120.1, forward strand.
AAAAAATATTCTTTTGCAGTAAATTTTTAACTTATTTTCAAGAGAAACAACAATTCCGCAGATTATTATCATTGAATAGCCATAAATATAACTTGGGACAATAAATGCTGACAGTATCAGCGTTAAAGATAAAAATAATTTTGTTAATGGATAAAGCTGTTTAAAAAAATCTTTTTTCATAATTTATTTATCTTCCTTAATATAATTTTCCCCGTATTTAAATTTTACTAAATATCTTGGAGACATAGCTTTAATTATCGCCATTGCAACTATTGCTGTTATTATTTTATCCGTTGTTTCTGTAATAAAATTTGTACTAAAAACAGCTGTCCATATATTCTGACCTGTCGCTAAGAAAAATGTAGTTATTCCAAATGTAGAATTTCCTGTATTTCCACCATAAACTAGAACTATTATTGGTGCAGATACAACTATCGCAATAAATACAAGACAAAATGCACATACAAATGTTTTTATTACAATATTCTTCATTTTAAATCTTGCCAAAAATCCCATACCAAGTGCCATAATTATAGCCACTGGCATAAATGCAAAATATTCAGGAGAAAAACTTCCAGTAATCAGACTTGTAATAACAGCTGTTACCGCTCCCACCCAAGGCCCTGCTATAAGGCTAATAAATACTGTCCCAATCGAATCTAGAAATATTGGCACCTGCAATAATTTTGCAATCCCAAATCCTGTAAAATTAATAGCTACCGCTACTGGTATCAACAAACTTGACATTAAAGAAAAATCCTCTTTTAAACTTTTCATTTTTCTGCCTCCTTAAAATTTTATTTACGTATATTTTAAAACATATTTGCCAATATTTCAACCTTT
>CAUUWI010000121.1:0-3656 GCA_963548925.1 uncultured Leptotrichia sp.
TAATGTGGACTTTTGATAATGCAGTCAGGGATAATATAAGTGAGGCTAGAAAGCTTTTAATGGAAGATAAAATGGAAGAATTTTATGCAAAACAGGAAATTGCTTTGGAATTGACGTTGGATATAATGCACAAGGAAGAAGAGGTTTTATTTCCGACTTCACTTAAAATGATTACTGAGGAAGAATTTAGAAATATGAGAAGTGGGGATGATGAGATTGGATATTTCCTGATTGACAAACCTAAAGGATTTTTGCCTGAGAAAAAAGAAGAAAAAGTTGAGAAAAATGAGAATGTGAATGTAAATGCGTCTCAAACAGGTAATTTTATGAGTGATTTAGCTGGACTTCTTTCAAAATATAATATGAATGCAGGTGGAGAAAAATCTGACGTGTTAGATGTTAAACAAGGAAAACTTACTTTGGAGCAAATAAACTTGATTTTCCAACATATGCCAGTGGATTTATCTTTTGTGGACGAGAATGAGATTGTTAAGTTTTATACTGATACGAAACATAGAATTTTTCCTAGAAGTGCGGGAGTTATAGGGAGAGATGTTAAAAACTGTCATCCGAGAGAAAGTGTTGCTTCGGTTTTGGAAATAATTGACGCGTTTAGAAATAATGAGCAAGATGAAGTGGATTTCTGGCTTGAAATGAATGGGAGATTTATTTATATCTATTATGTAGCTGTGAGAGATGAAAATGGTATATTTAAGGGAGTCCTTGAGATGATGCAAGATGTTACGAGAATAAGAAGCCTTGAAGGAAAGAGAACGCTTGTAACTTGGGAAAAACCTAAAAAATCTGAAATTAATCAGGAAAATCAAAAAAATTCTAAAGAAGATAAAAATCCTTATGGATTAACAGAAAATACAATAATTGGAGAAATAATAGATAAATATCCTTATATAAGAGAATTTATGCCAACATTATCGCCTACATACAAAAAACTGCTTGATCCAATTCAATATATGATAATGTCTAAAGTTGCAACGCTTGATATGATTGCGATGCGTGGTGGATTCCCTCTAGATGAGTTAATAGATAAAATCTCAGATGAAATTAAAAGGCATGAATCTAAAAAATAGTTTTATGGAAAGGAAAAATTAATGTTGCTACACTATTTTATTTCAGGTGGAATATTTATGTGGGGAATACTGGCGGCTTCAATTTGCGGAGTCGCAGTAATTTTGGAAAAATTATGGATTTATTTTACAATGGAAAAAGATTTTACAAAAGAGTATAGAAAAGAGCTTTATAAGGCATTGCAAACAAAGAGTAAAGAGGAAGTTATTAAGATTACAAACTCAAAAAGAGATTCAGTTTCTAGAATTATTACAAAAACAATGGAAAATATAGATTTGGATTTAAATAAAATTGAGGAATCAGAGAAGGAATATCTTGAGGAAATAATAAGGGAAGCTGTTTTGGCACAGACAGGAAAACTGGAAAAAGGGATGTGGCTTCTTGGGGCAGTAGTAAATACAGCACCTCAGTTGGGGCTTCTTGGAACAGTTACTGGAATGATAACATCATTTTCGGCATTATCTGCAAGTGTGGAAAGTTCTAAAACAGTTGCAGCAGGAATATCAGAGGCTCTGTACACTACGGCGTTTGGTCTAATTGTGGCGATACCTACTTTAATCTTTTACAATTACTTTAATAGAAGAATAGATGCGACAGCGTTGGAAATGGAGAGAGCGGCTTTGCATATTATGGGAAGAGTGAAAAAATAGAATTATAAAGTATTGAAGGGAATAAAAAATGAAATTTTCTAATAGAAGAAATAGGCAGAATGCGGAAATATCAATGCTTAATCTTATTGATGTCATATTTATGTTATTAATATTTTTTATGATTGCCACGACATTTAATAAATATTCACAATTTCAGCTTTCTATTCCTAAATCGGATGCTAAATTTGATAAAAAAGAGGAGACGAAGGCAGAAATAATAGTTAATAGAGAGAAAAAATATTTTTTGAAGTTAGGAAATAATATTAAAGAAATTTCGGGAGAGAATATTCATAATGAGATTTTGAGATTGCCAAAAGAGATGCTTGAAAATATGACATTGACGGCTGATGAGCATCTTGAATATGGATATATTGTAGAAATAATGTCGAAATTACGTAATGAGAATGTAAAAAATGTTAGTCTTAATATACAAAAAAATGATAAATAATAAATATTAATTTTAAGAAAAGGAGAGCGTGACAGATATATATAATTGTCATGCGGGAATGAAATTTATGTTAAAAAAAATTGCAATTTTAAGTTTAATTTTAGCTAGTCTTTCTTTGTATGCAGAAGGAAAATACGAGGGAAAACTTGAAGAAACAGTCGTAACGGCGACAGGATTTAATGATAATATTGACAATCAAATAAAAAATGTTACGATTATTACATCGGAGGATATTCAAGAAAAAGGGTATAATACTGTAGAAGATATATTAAAACAGGCACCAGGAGTTAATATAACACAAACTGGATTCGGTTCAGCGGTGGATATGAGAGGTCAAGGGAGATTTGGATTAGGAACGAGTGCAAACATTTCTAAAGCAGTTTCTTCAGTAAAAATCTTGATTGATGGAGATATTGCTATGGATACGATTGATACTTCCCATGCTTATATTCCTTTAAATACAATATCAGTTAATGATGTGGAAAGAGTAGAGATAATAAATGGCGGAGGAACAGTTCTGTACGGGAGTGGAACTCGAGGTGGAGTTGTAAATATTATTACGAAAGATAGAACAAAAGAAGGAGCTTCAGGCAAAGTTTACTATCAAAATAGCTCTTATGGAACAAATAAATTAGGATTTGATGCTGGAATAAATTATGGTAATAAATTTATCATTGATTTGGGGTATGAAAATGTTAATGGAAAAGGATATAGAAGAGGTTCTAAAGAAGCGTATGAATATTTGAATGGGAGCTTGAAATATAATATAACAGATAATCACAGTTTGAAATTTAAGGCGGCGAGATACAATTCAGAAGAAACATTGGCGTCAGATTTAACAAAATCGCAACTTTTGAGTGACAGAAGACAGTCTGGGACTTTGAGTGATCTTGATGTTGATAGAAAAGAGTATAGCTTGGGATACGAAGGGAAAGTTACCGATAACTTGAAATTATCATTGACAGGATATAAACAGGATACAAATAAAATTATGTACGGAATGCCTAAAACAAAATTTGAAGATAATAAAAAAGGAATCAATTTTAAGGGAAATTATGGACTTGAAAATGGGAATATAATTTTTGGATATAACTACATCGACCATAAAGGAAGTAGAGAGCAAACTATATTTGGAACACCAATTATGAATGTTGATTTAGCGAAAGAGACGAATTCGTTTTATTTGCTAGGACGGCATAAAATTGTTGGCAATTTAGAAGGAACAGCAGGTTATAGATATGAAAGAGCGGAGTATAAAACAAATAGAGAAGTTCCGTCTACGAGAATGCCGATACCTGGTGGAAGAGGCTTTGTGAATATTCCATCAAGAGAAATGCACGGTTCGAGAAAAGACAGTAATAGTGCTTATGAATTGGGACTTAATTACAAATATTCTGATACAGGAAATGTTTATGCCAAATATGAAAGAGGATTTAGATCACCAGCTGCAACAGAATTTGTTGATTATGCAC
>CAUUWI010000122.1:0-3577 GCA_963548925.1 uncultured Leptotrichia sp.
GATGAACTAGTAAAAAGCATAACTCTTCGTGAATGGATTTATTCTGTTGTTTAAACGGGGTTTAGTATAAATCATTCTTTTTAATAAATTCTAACAATGCACTGCAACCTTTCACAACATCATCATAAGTCGTATCAAAATCTCCAGTAAACCACGGATCTTTAATTTCCCGCTTTTCTCCTGTATACTCTAACAACATCTGTATTTCACCTTTATTTTTGCCATCTGCGAAAAGTTTTATATTTTCTATATTGCTTTCATCCATTCCAATAATGTAATCGGCATCCAAGTCATCATTATTCAAAACTCTTGAATACATTCCTTTTACGCTGATTCCTTCTTTGGCAAGCCTAGTTTTAGTACCGTGATGAACTGGATTTCCATGTTCCCAAGAGCTTGTTGCTGCTGAATCAACAATAATTTTTTCTGATAATCCTTCATTTTCAACTATTTTTCTGAAAACAGCTTCTGCCATTGGGGAACGACATATATTTCCTAGACAAACAAATAATACTTTTACCATTTCAACCTCTTTTTTGATTTATTTTAATTTTTTAAAAACTTCCCCAATCTTTTTATGTATAATCAAATTTGCAAAATTATCCTGTTCAGTCTTGGATTTATTTATTAAAACAAGATTTTTTCCTTGAAAATATTGTATAAGGGAAGCAGCTGGATACACAACAAGGGAAGTTCCGCCTATAATTAGTGTATCAGCTTTGGATATTTCATTTATTGCCTTTGTAAAAGTAGCCTGATCTGGTATTTCCTCGTACAAAGTAACATCTGGCTTTATAATTCCGTTACATTCTGGACAATGTGGAATATTTTCTTTTTCACAGATTTTCAAAAATTCTTCCAAATTATATTTTTTTCCACATTTAACACAAGTATTACTATCAACAGTCCCGTGTAGCTTCAAAACATTTTTACTTCCAGCCATTTCGTGCAGACAATCAATATTTTGAGTGATAACAGCCGTTAATTTCCCAGATTGCTCCAGTCTTGCCAGATATTTATGAGCAAAATTAGGCTTTGCGTCAGGATAGATAAGGTGTTTTTTGTAAAAATCATAGAATTCTTCTGGATATTTTTCGTACATTGTGTAAGAAACAAGCTCTTCTGGAGAAAAATTTCTATTCATCTTTAAATTATAAACTCCGTTTGCACTTCTGAAGTCTGGAATGCCAGATTCTGTGGAAACACCTGCACCTCCAAAAAAGACAATTCTTTTACTTTCATCAATTATTTTTTGAAGTAAACTTATTTTATCCATTTTTATCACCTTGCTTCGATTAAAAATCATAGATATTTCAATTTTCCTCTAAAATCTTCAATAGTTTTATATCCTTTTTTATCCATAATAGCCTTTAATTCGTTAGTTATTCTTTCGAAAGCGGCAGGCCCTTCCTTATGCAAAGTTGTACCAATTTGAACCATGCTCGCTCCACATAAAATATGCTCAAAAGCGTCTTGTCCTGTAAGAACTCCTCCCGTTCCAATAATTTGGATAGTTGGATTTAATCTTTGATAAAATGCGTGAACGTTGGCAAGAGCAGTTGGTTTTATATATTCCCCTCCAATTCCGCCAAATCCATTTTTAGGTTTTATTACAACGCTTTCATCTTCAATTACAAGTCCGTTTCCAATGCTGTTTACACAGTTTATAAATGTTAACGGAAATTTATTGAATACTGCGGAAGCTTGGTCAAAATGAACTATATCAAAATATGGAGGCAGTTTTACTCCAAGCGGTTTTTTGAAATATGAAAAAATATCTGTCAATAATTTTTCGGTAGTTTCCAAATCATAGGCAATTTGTGGTTTTCCCGGCACATTTGGACAAGACAGGTTAAGTTCTGTTATTCCGTTAAAATCACTTTCCTGAACTTTTTTAAGTAATGCGTGAGTGTCTTCTGTTGACATTCCAACTAATGAGAAAAAGAAAGTTCTATCAGGATATATTTTCTGCAATTCTAATAGATACTCTAAATAGTAATCAAATCCCAAATTTGGAAGTCCCATTGAATTTATACTTCCTAGAGCTGTATCACAGTATCTAGGCTCAGGATTTCCAGGACGTAACTGTAATGTGGCAGTTTTTGTAACAAATGTTCCTGCTGCGGAATTCATCACTTGTTCTAATTCGTTTCTGTCATAACAGTAGACTCCCGCCGCATTCATAAAACAATTTTCAAATTCAAAGTTACCAATGTGTGTTTTTGTAGTTGCCATTTTTCCTCCTAAATTTTTTTTATTAAACATGTAAAGCTGATTTGTAGTATTGAAGAGCTAATTTTAATTGTTCCGCTTCTTCATAAAGTTTAGCGACTTCAATAACATTATCAGAAATTTTAAGATATTCATTATCTTTCAAGTTTTGTTCAGCCATATCAATTTTCCCAAGTTTTATGCAGCATTTCCCAAAATTAAATCTTAATTTTTCATTATCATATTTTGACATATCAACTTTTGCATTGGCACATGATTTTCCTTCAAAGAAATGATTATAATTTGTATAAGCAAGATTATAATTTTTTTCTTCCGAAAACATATTTCCCAATAATACAAAAGCTTCCAAATGATTTTCATCAGCGAGCAATGATAAGTAGTGTTTTGCTAAAGTTGTATTATTTTTGTCAATATAAGATTTTGAAAGTATTTCCTGCGATTTTTTATTATCATAGTCATCAGCAGCTGTTTTCCAATATCTTTCTGCAGATTCCAAGTCTTCTCTTTCTTTAAGCAGTTTTCCAAGCAGATAATATGCTTCTCCATTATCCTTAGCTTTACGAAGATACTCTTCCGCCAGTTCAATCTGACCGTTTTCATAATATATTTTTGCAAGAAGCACCTGTGCTTCCTGATCTCTTTCATCAGCAATAGGTTTTAAGTAATCTACCGCCAGTTTTTTCTTTTTAAAATGATAGTACAAATTACCAAGATTATACTGTGCTTTCTGATTTCCATTATTTATAGCCAGTTTATAGTAATATTCCGCCAATTCAAAATTAGATTTTTTCCTATAAACAGTCCCAAGCTTGTCTTGCAGTTCAAAATCTCCGCCATCAGCAATCTTTTTCAAATATTTTTCAGCCAAATTCAATTTATTATGTTTCAAATAAATATCCGCAAGAATGAGAAAAGCCTTTCTATTGCCACCTCTAGCGGCTTCTTTCAGATATTTTTCGGCTAATACTTCAGAATTATTTCTATAATAATTCTTTCCCATTTCGTACATTCTTTCAGAATCGTTGCTTTCTCCACTTTCAAAATTACCAAACTCCATATTTTCCATAAATATCCTCCAATATTTTAAAATTATTTTTTTCACTATCTGTAAATTTTACTTAAAAATTTTATAGTAACGCCACTTAAATTTAAACATTTTGCCTAACCTGTAAATTTTGTATTATTTTCTGTCTGATGTTTACTAACATGATACTATAGTATACTATATTTTTTTATGTTTGTCATACAATTTCAGAAAATATTGAAGAATTTTTTTATTTTAATTAAAAATTGAATCTAAGTCCAGTTGTAAACACATTATTATTCCCTTTACCTTTTCCGCTGT
>CAUUWI010000123.1:0-3502 GCA_963548925.1 uncultured Leptotrichia sp.
TAAATTTTTTTATTATCGAATAAATAATTATAATTTTATAATAAAAAAACATAACCTTTAGACTTTCCAATTTTTCATTGTCCAGTATTTTAAGTTATGTTTTAAATATTTATTTTTTAATATTTTAATTTAAAATGCCCAATTTCCTTTTCTAAATACAGGAACTTTTGTCCCATCTTCTAGAATCCCGTCAATATCCATTTCTGCGTCACCAATCATAAAGTCAACGTGTGAAATTGACTGGTTAATATGAGCTTTTTCCAATTCTTCTTCAGTCATTTTGGTACCATTTTTTACATTAGTTGGATACGCGGCACCTAATGCCAGATGGTTTGAGGCGTTTTCGTCAAATAATGTTTGATAGTAAAGAAGTCCTGAGTTAGAAATAGGAGAATCATTTGGCACAAGGGCAACTTCTCCAATTCTTCTAGAACCTTCATCAGTATCAAGAAGCTGTTTCAAAATCTCATATCCTTGTTCTGCTTCAAAATCCACAACTTTTCCATCCTTAAAAGTCAATTTGAAGTTATCAATAATATTTCCCTGATAAGAAAGCGGTTTTTTATTTGAAACATATCCATCTACACGATCTCTGTCTCCAGCCGTAAACACTTCTTCTGTCGGCATATTTGGCAAGAAATCTGCCCCTTTTGCATTTTTACTTCCAGCTGCCACCCAGATGTGATTTTTAGGAAGTCCTACTATCAGATCAGTACCTTTTGAAGTATAATGAAGTGCTACAAAATTTTTATTGTTCAAAAATTCAGCTTTTTCAGTCAAGTTTTGTCTATGATCCTCCCAAGCCTTAACAGGATCAGCTTTATCAACTCTTACAGTTTTTAATATTGCATCAAGCAGTTTTTCTTGAGCAATATCGCTGTTTTCTTCATTCGGGAATACAAGTTTTGACCAGTCTGCCGAAGGATAGCTTGCGATTGTCCAGGAATTTACATCTGTCATAATGCATGTTCTGTAATGCTTGTAGGCTTCTCCTGCATTTTTTGTCAATGCTCCCAATTTTTCAGCGTCAATTCCAGCAAATAAATTTGGGGAACTGCTTAAAATATGGATAAATACGACATTGTTGTCAAGATAGTCATTTCTTTCATCAATTGCCCATTGCGGGATGCGTGAATAGACTTCTTTTGACTGATATTCAGCGTGAAGTCTAGATAATTTATCGTCTGTCAATTTTACGTGAACATCACTTGCTCCCACTTGATAAGCTAATTCTGTAACCTTATAGACTAACGGCAAAGCATCAGTTGTGCAGTTTACCCAAACTTTTTGACCTTTCTGTACATTTGCACCAATTTTTACAATTACTTCTGCATATTTATTTAATTTTTCTTCAAAGTTGTTCATTTTTATTTTTTTCCTTTCAAAATTTATTATTCATATTTAAGAGCATATCCAAAATCTAGTGATATTGCAGCACCACTTAACATAATATTATCTCTATAATGTTTAGTTGGGCTGGAGTATGTTCTTTTTGCTTTTGTTGATGTGCTGGCACTTACTCCAATTGAAAATCTATCTTTTCTGACTCCAATACCAAAAGCGGCATATCCAGTTAGTGGTTTAGCCTTTATTTCCCCGGAACCTCCGTTATTGTCAGTCCATTTTACACTTCCGTTTCTAACTGCAAAACCAGCCGAAATTTTTGTGTATATTCCATTATCTGTTCCTGCTCCGAATATTAAATAAAGTGGAACTGAAACCAAATTCCCTGAATTGCTCTTCACGCCATTTCCTTTAACTTTTAAAGAATTGTATGCAACTCCTATTCCTGCTCCTATTACAGTATTACTTCCATCACCAAACGAAGATATTGCTTCTGTCGAAATTTTGACTCCACTTCCAAGTGCATATTTTCCAACTTTGGAACCATTTTCTTTCTTTTGATTAACATAAGTTGGACTTACAATAATTTCAGTTCTATCTCCGGATGTCGCCATTGCAGCTGGTGTTAATAACATAAACATTAAAAATAATTTTTTCATAAATTCTCCTTGTGTAATGTTTTCATTTTTTCATAGTTTTATTAATCTTCAAATCCATTCGGATTTTTTTTCTGCCAGTTCCAGGAATCTCTGCACATATCCTCAATAGTGTATTTTGCTTCCCAATTTAATAATTTTTTGGCTTTTGAGGCATCGGCATAGCAGATGGCAATATCTCCCACTCTTCGTCCCTCAATTACATAAGGGATTGTTTTTTCGGCAGCTTTTTCAAAATTATGCAGAATTTCAAGAACGCTGTAACCTTTTTCACTTCCCAGATTTATTGCCTCAAATCCTACATTTCCGTTAAATAAATAATTTATTGCAGCCGAATGTCCTGCCGCTAAATCGTTTATATGAACGAAATCTCTTATACAAGTTCCGTCAGGAGTGTCATAATCATTTCCAAAAATATGCAATTTGTCCAGCTTTCCTACTGCAACTTGAGTTATGTAAGGTGAAAGATTGTTTGGGATTCCATTTGGATCTTCTCCAATTCTTCCGCTTTCATGAGCACCTAATGGGTTAAAATATCTAAGTGCAATGATATTCCAAGTCTTGTCCGATTTTGCTAAGTCCATTAAAATATTCTCAATCATTACTTTTGTACGTCCATAAGGATTTGTAGCTTCTCCCATTGGATCAGTTTCCACAAAAGGCACTTTATCAGAAATTCCATAAACAGTGGCAGATGAGCTGAATACAATATTTTTTACATCAAATTCCTTCATCACTTCAAGTAAAGTAATCATTCCAAATAGATTATTCTCATAGTACATAAGCGGTTTTTCTACAGATTCTCCAACCGCCTTAAATCCAGCAAAGTTAATAACAGCGTCAATTTTATTTTTACTAAAAATTTTTCTCAAGACTTCTTTATTTTTTACATCAAGTTCGTAAAAAGGTATTTTTACTCCAGCAAGTTCTTCCAAAATTGTAATAACCTTTCTGCTAGAATTGCTAAAATCGTCCACTATAATCGGATTAAATCCTTTTTTTATCAAGTCTAAAACTGTATGAGAACCGATATATCCAGCTCCTCCTGGAACTAAAATTGTTTTCATAAAACATCCCTTCTTTCTAAAATTTTCTATTTTCATATTTAAGCAAATTTTAAAATTATCAAATTAATTATGTAAATTAATTTTTTCCATAATCTCATCAAAAGTTTTGAAACCATTTAATGTTTCCACAATTTTACCTTCTTTAAAAAGTATTAGTGTAGGCAATCCTCTTATCTTAAATTTTGACCCAAATTTCGGATAATCATCAACATCAATTCTAACAATTTTACAGTTAGAATTTTTACTCACTTCAACAAGAACCTTTTCAAGCATTTGACAAGGACCGCACCAGATGGCATAAAAATCAACAAGTGTAAGTCCCGTCTGAGAAACTGTTTCATTTTCAAAATCTTCTCCAGAATAATTGATGACACTACTCATATAACTTCACCTCTATTTTTTTATTTATATTTTCTAATATTATATCAATTTTAG
>CAUUWI010000124.1:0-3427 GCA_963548925.1 uncultured Leptotrichia sp.
TTTAAAAATGTCAAAATTTCATCTTCTGTTATTTCAAACATCTGATCCTTTACTTTTATTTTGAATATTCCGACAATTAATCTTGAAACATGGATAAATAACCGAATTAATGGTCTTAAAATAATTCTTAAAGTGTTTAATGGAATTATCAAAGTTTTTGAAACTCCATAAATATTATTTCTGGCAATTAATCTTGGTATCATTTCAGAAAATAATAATATTAGCATTATTAATATGAAAAATGATATTCCTATATAGAGATTTTTTTTATAAATTTTCTTTATTAGATGGATTCCTGTGAAAATCATTGAAGAATATGAAATTGTCTTTATAAATAAAAGCGTTGTGAGTAATTCGTTTGGATTTTCCAGCCAAAATTTTAAGAGTTCACTTTCCCTAGTTTTTTCCTTTTCTTTTGAATCACTTTTTAAATGAATTTGTTTAAGTGATGATAAAGCTGACTCTGCAGCTGATAAAAACGATGTAAAAAACAATAGAACCAATAACAGAATAACATCTAACAAAATCCTCTTCTCTTCCAAATTTTATCCCTTCTTTTTCAATTTATATTTTTAGCAACTATTCAACAACAAATAACACCTGTCCTTTTTTTATACTATCCTTATCTTTTACCAATACTTTTTTTATTTTTCCTGAAACTGTTGATTTTACTTCATTCATAAGTTTCATTGCTTCTACGATACAAAGTGTCTGACCTTCTTTTACAAAATCTCCTTCTTTTACAAATGGAGCAGCTGTTGGTGATGGTGACGTATAAAAAGTTCCAACCATTGGTGATGTAATTTTTGTTCCTGAAATTTCTTCAGGAGCTACTTCTTTTGATTCAGCTGGTGCTACTGTCTCTTCAATTTTTACTTCTTCTTCAATACTCACTGGTGCTTGTGCTAAAGGTTGTGGCTGAGATAAAGCTCTTCCTAAAATAACATGTCTTTCTTTTCTTTTCTTTGTCAATGAAATTTCAAGGTTATTATCTTCATATTTTACTGTCTCGATTTTATTTTCATTCATGCTTTTAGCTAGTTCTTCAATAAATTTAATTTTATCTTTCATAAATTTTCTCGCTTTCTTTTTATTTATTTTTAAATTTTATTTACCTGCTTTTGTTTATATGACTTGAATGTATTTTTTATTAACATTGCAATTGTCATTGGTCCTACACCGCCAGGAACTGGGGTAATGTATGAAGCTTTTTGTGAAACTTCTTCAAAATCCACATCTCCACATATTTTGCCATCTACCCGATTTATTCCAATATCAATTACAATAGCACCTTCTTTTACATCTGAACCTTTTACTAATTTAGGTGAACCAGCCGCAGCTACTACAACATCAGCTTTCTGCAGCTTTTCAGATAGATTTTTTGTTTTTGAATTACAAACCTGAACTGTTGCATATTTTTTTATAAGTAGAAGCGTCATCGGCTTTCCTACAATATTACTTTGTCCAATCACAAGCACATCTTTTCCTTCCAAATCAATATTGTATTCTTCAAACATTTGAATTACTCCAGCTGGTGTACAAGGCAAAAATCCTGTTTCATCTCCAATCATCATTTTCCCAATATTCGTTGTATGAAATCCGTCTACATCCTTTTCAGCTGAAATTGCATTTATAACTTTCAATTCATCAATATGCTTTGGAATTGGCAATTGTACCAAAATTCCGTCAATGCTATTGTCATTGTTTAATTTTTCAATTTCTAAAAGTAAATTTTCTTCTGTAATATTTTCATCAAGTCTAATTGTTTTAGAATGAAATCCTACTCTTTCACATACTCTTATCTTATTTCTTACGTAAATTTGTGAAGCAGGATTTTCACCTACTATAATTACCGCAAGTCCAGCTTTTCTGCCAACTCCTGTCTGTAATTCACTATGCTCTTCTTCAATTTCTTTCAAAATTTTATCTGAGAGCGTCTTTCCGTCAATTATAGTCATACCCTTACTGCTAATCAAATTTAGCAGTTTCTCCTTTCATTGTTATATCTTTTCATTTGGACTATTTATTCGCCAAAAGTTTAGTTCCTGTAATTTGGCAGAAATATCCATATCTACCACTTTTATATTTTCATTTAATTCCAATTTATAAGTCGTCATATTAAGTATCGCACAAATTCCATTTTTTACAAGCTCTTCAGCTGCAAATTGTGCCTGTTCTTTTATAACTGCCAAAATAGCTGTATCTATCTTTATATTAAATTCATTTTTCATATTTTTTATAAACTCTTCAACATTTCTTACATCTTGAATAACTAAATCATTTTCGGCAATTTTTCCAATTTTATTTTTATCTTTGTCAAAAATTCCTACAATTTTAAAGCCTTCTCCTAGAACTTCAATATTTGAAGAAAGCATTTCTCCCATTTTTCCGTGCCCTACAATTATAATATTATTAATTTTATCTATTCCCAGAATTTTTGTAATAATTTCTATAAGATTATCAATGTCATACCCCTTGCCACGTATACCAAATTCACCAAATGTCGATAAATCCTTACGTACTTGAGCAGAAGTTGTATTCATAATCTTTGCAAGCTCAATGGAATTTATTTCATCATCCCGTTTCCGAGCCTCTTTTAAAATAGATAAATATTCTGTCAATCTTTGAACAACTCTTTCAGAAATTTCCAATTTTTTTAATTTCATAATTTCCTCCTATGAAAATTAGAAAATCACTATTCACATAAAAATTATTGCTTTAACATTAAATTTGTAATCAATATTTCTTACAATAATTTTTCACCTATCACCATCTTACGCCCATTAATAATATCTACTCCCTTTTGAAGTTTCTTCCCTTCAAATTTCGCCTCCAAAATCAATATTCCGCCATTTGCAACTTTTACAACAGGTCCTTTTTTATTGATAATTTCGACAATTGTACCATTTTCTATTTCAGTTTCATTTTCATCTTTGTAATTTTTATCAATTTTTTCACTTTTGTAAATTTTTATGTTTTCGCCTTTTTCATTGGAAGTATGTGCCGCTGGAAATGGATTTAATCCCCGAATCTGATTGTAAATAACTTCCTTTGTACTATTCCAGTCGATTTTTGCCTGCTCTTTTGTAATCGGCTTTACTAAAGTGGCTTTGCTATCATCCTGCTTTTCTGCCTGAACTTCCCCATTTTCAATCAATTTTAATGCCTTTATAAGTCCAGCTGCTCCTAAATCCTTCAATTTATCGTGCAAAGTTCCAAGCGTATCATCTTCAGTAATTTCACAATATTCCTTTAAAATCACATCTCCAGAATCAAGCCCTTCCTCAATGTACATAATACTTACACCTGTTTCCGTATCGCCGTTTAAAATAGCCGAATGGATAGGCGAAGCTCCACGATATTTCGGTAAAAGTGAAGAATGCACATTTATTATTCCATATTTTGGAATATCAATAATTTCCTTTGG
>CAUUWI010000125.1:0-3403 GCA_963548925.1 uncultured Leptotrichia sp.
TAAAAAGATAAATTTTAGTGGATAAACATTTTTACATAAATGGAAAGAGAGTTTATAAAAAATGAAAACTTATAAAGAATTAGAAAAAATATTATTTTCAATGGATGGGAAAAGTTATTCGGCGTATAAATCGCTTAAAGGGGAATATAGGTTTGAAAAGTATGTTCTTGCGATTGATCATGTGCAGTCGGATCCCTATGCTCCGCCTTCAAAAATGAGAGTTATAATGGATAGGAAAATTTGCGGAATTCCTTATGAATTGACGGATACGAAGGATAAGAATATTGCAGTTTCGGATTTTCTTACGAGAAATTTTTACAGGGAAATTCAGAAAAGTGGGAATGACAGTACAGGAACTGGGGGAAGTGGAAGAATTTTTATTGACAGGTGCGGACAGGAAATCTTGGAAAGAACTTCAGTTCTCATAAAGGGAGATAAAGTTGAAGTGAGGTTTGAAATGGGGATGCCTGCCAGAGGAAGACGGATAATGGGAAAAGCTGCACAGAAAATTATTTTTGAGCAGTTGCCTGAAATTGTAGAAAAATCCATTATTTATGATAATTTGAATAAAAAAGCGTTAAATGAGCAGGTAATTCTAGTGCTGGATCAGGAATATGCAAGAAAAATATTGAAGAAAAAAGGGCTTGTTGCGTTTGTGGCTAATGGTTCTGTGCTTCCACGTGAAAGTGGAGTTTCGGATAGACCTATGAAAAATGCAGTTAAGTTTAAAAGTCCAGAAAAATTTGAGATTACATTAAAACTTCCGAGCGGTAAAGAAGTAAGCGGAATGGGGATTCCAAAAGGAATTACATTAATCGTGGGTGGAGGTTATCACGGAAAATCTACGTTGCTTGCGGCACTTGAAAGAGGGGTTTACAATCACATTGCTCAAGATGGGCGTGAATTTATAATTTCTGAATCGGATGCGGTAAAAATACGTGCGGAAGATGGAAGAAATGTGGAAAAGGTGAATATAAGCGGATTTATTAATAATTTGCCACAAAATAAGGATACAAGGGCTTTTTCGACTGAAAATGCGAGTGGAAGCACATCGCAGGCGGCAAATGTGGCAGAAGCGCTGGAATATGGGGCTTCTTTACTTCTAATAGATGAGGACACTTCGGCTACAAATTTTATGATTCGTGACGGAAGAATGCAAAAACTTGTGGCAAAGGAAAAAGAGCCGATAACACCGTTTATTGACAGGGTAAAGGAACTTTATGACAATTTTGGAGTTTCTACGATATTGATTGTCGGTGGCTCTGGAGATTATTTTGATGTGGCAAATCACGTTATAATGATGGATGAATATGTGCCAAAAGATGTAACGGAAAAAGCAAAAGAGATTGCAAAATTAGATGAAAACAAGAGAGAATTTTCTTCAAATGATAAATTTCAAGGAGTTACACAGCGTATTCCGCTCAAAAAAAGTTTTTCACAATCTGGAAAACTGGATAAAACAAAAGCCAAAGGGAAATACAGTATTCTGTATGGAAAAGAATTAATTGATATTTCAGGGCTGGAGCAGCTTGTGGATGACAGCCAGACAAACTGCATTGCTGTAATGATTGACTATTTTAAAAATAAAGTGCTGGATGAAAAATTGACGCTTTCGCAAGCGGCTGACAGGATCTATGAAAAAATTGAAAAGGAAGGGCTTGATTCGATTTCTTCGTACACAGGGCATCCAGGAAATTTGGCATTGCCTAGAAAGCAGGAATTTTGTGGGGCGGTGAATAGATATAGGAAGTTAAAAATAAAATAGTTTACTTTTAAATTTTTACTTTATTTAATAATTTTATCAATTAAATTTGAAATAAAAAATATTGTAGAGGAAGTGATGGCTATGAGAACGAAAGTATTGGTGTTTGTAGGTTTGTTTTTGGTAAGTGTATTGGGAATTTCTAGTGAAGTATTCTTAAGTAATCGTTCCCCATTTTATAATTATTTGATACATGCAAAAGTATTTGATTATGGACAAAATATTGTTTCTATTGAGATTGATACAAAAGGGCAAGGGAAAAATATTCAAAATAAGCAAATTGACAAGGATACATTTAAGATTTTTGCTAAAGGAACTTTGCCAAAAGACGCTGGAATTGTGCTAGACGATAAGACTAAATCATTGGGGACATTTGAAGTTGAGAGGGAAATTGAGAATATTTTTGTAAATGATAAGGGGAATATTGTTATTAATTTGAAATATGGAAAAGATGTGGCTGGAGCAAATACTTTGAGTTATGTTACTGGGGATGTTTCTCGAAATGTATTGATGGACTTGGAGTATAGAGTGGAGCAAAAAAAGGAGATAAAGGGTTATAAAACAGGAATTTATAGACAAGGGAAAATTGTTGATGAAGAAGCTGATAAGTTTGTAGCGGCGAAGTCTAAAAGTGGAGTGAATTATCAATATTTTAAACCTGTTAATAAAGATGATGGGAAGAAACATCCGCTTATAATCTGGTTTCATGGGAATGGTGAAGGCGGATACAAGGATTATCGGAATAATGTTTCACAAAAATTGGCAAATCGTGGGGCAGTGGCTTTTGCAGAAGATAAAACACAAAAGATATTTGGTGGAGCATATGTTGTGGCACCGCAGGCTGATGACACTTGGTACAATAATTATACCAAAGGGTATATAAAATCAGTGAAGGCTATGATTGATGAATTTGCTTCTGAAAATAATGTTGATAAAAATAGAATTTATGTTTTTGGAGCTTCTGCTGGTGGATATATGTCATTTAGAATGATGATTGAATATCCAGATTATTTTGCAGCATTTAGTACAAGTGCAGCTGCTCTTGATAAAGCGGCTACTTCTGGCGGAGTTGCAACTACTACACAGGATTTGATGAAAATAAGAAATAAACCGCTTTGGATGGTTCATGCTAAAAATGATCCGACTATTTCCTACGAAAATACAAGTAAAAGAGTTTACGATGTTCTTTCAAAATATAGAGCAATCCTTTCCTCTTATCCAAATGTAAAAATTGGTGAAACTGAGTACAATGGACACTGGAGCTGGATTTACAGCCTTAGAAATATGCCTGTGAACAATAAAGGGGAACATTTGTTTGAGTGGATGGCAAAGCAACGTTTGAAAAAGTAAAAATTTTAGATTACTAGAGATGTTAAAATGAATTGGAAAAAGACTTGCTTGGAATAGTAAATTCTAAGTTTAGTCTTTTTTGTTTATAACTTTATTTTTGTACTATTTTCCGTTTAAATAGTAGAAATCAAAAAATTTATGAAATTAAAGTCATTTTTTTATAGGACTATGCTATTGTATAATCTATGTAGCTATTAAAATATCCTTTAATTAAAGTTAATTATTAATACTAAACCCCCTTTTGAAAATAGGAATAAATTTTTATAATAGAGTTATTTAATAATTAATTTA
>CAUUWI010000126.1:0-3381 GCA_963548925.1 uncultured Leptotrichia sp.
TAATCTTGTATTTTTTCTTTTTATAAAGCAAGGGAAATCAGTCGCCATTTCCCTTGCAACCCTGGCTAGTCTAAGCATTTTTTTGAAATAAAAACGAAACTCGCTAACGCTCAGACAATCGTTTTCATTCCAAAAAAATCACGACATTCTGTACTAAGATTTATAGATTATTATATTTAAATTCTAGGCTTTTACATTTGGAAAATATTAAATAAGCAAAATTTCGTTAAAGGAAAAATAACTGTCTGAGCGTAGTTTTACGAAGCGAGTTTTATTTTTTCTTTATAAGAAAGTTTTGCGTTAAGCGGGGTTGTAAGGGCATGGCGTCTGATGCCCTTACGTTAAAAAAAATTAAATAAAAAAAACTATTATTAATCATAATACTTAATAAACTAAAATTATAAAAGTCTTTAAGATGGATATTTAACGATAAAATTTAATTAGAATCTTTTAATATATTTTCAAATTATAATTCTATTTTTCCGACTCTTTTAGCGTGTCTACCACCTTCAAATTCTGTATTTACAAATGCCTCAACACAAGCCAGCCCTAAATCTTCACCTAAAACTCTCGCTCCTAATGCTATAATATTTGCATCATTGTGAAGTCTTGCAAGTTTTGCTGTATATTCATTGTGGCAAAGAGCTGCACGAATTCCTTTTATTTTATTTGCAGCAATAGAAATTCCAATTCCAGTTCCACAGATCAAAATTCCAAAATTTACTTCTCCAGCAAGAACTTTCTCACCAACTTCTTTTGCAATGTCGGGATAATCAACTGAATCTAAAGTATCAGTTCCCACATTCACAATTTCATATCCCTTGCTTCTCAGTTCCTTCATTATTTTGTTTTTAAATTCCACTCCTGCGTGATCATTTCCAATTGCTATTTTCATTTTTAATACCTCTTTTCTTTTTATGAGTTATAATAAATTTATTTTATAAATTTAATTTTATTTCACAAAATTACTTTAATAACAATATAAATATTCCAAACAATTATTTATTTAGTAAGTTTTTCCAGCAATTCATTTGAAATTCTTTTTAATTTTCCATTTTCATCCACGAAAACATTTACAGTTTCAGCCTTTGCCTTTAAAACTCCGTCTGAATTATACATTTCATAAGAAAATCTGATTTTAATATTGTTTATTTCCTCAATTTTCACAGAAATTTCAATTTCCTCGTCATACTTTGCCGAATTAATATATTCAATATTTAACGTCTTTACTGGCAAAATAAATCCCATATCTTCCATATTCTTATATGGAAAAACATCCCTAAAATATTCAGTCCGTGCCATTTCCATCCATTTTAGATAATTTGAATGATAGACAACTCCCATTTTATCAGTATCGTAATAATAAACTCTAAGTTTAAAGCTCTTCTTTTTCAAATCAGAAGTTTTCATAAATTCACTCCTTATTTTGTCAAAACTGTTCTAAAACAATAAAATTTTGCCACACTTACATTTCTTTAACTTCAATTTTTACACTTTTTCTATCTTTTTTCCCAATTGAAAACATAAGAACTCTAAGAGCAGTAATTATTCTTCCATTTTTACCAATAACTTTCCCCATATCATCTTTTACGACATTAATTGTAATATCCACAAATTTCCCTTTTTCATTACTTTCAATCGTATAATTTTCAGTAGAATCCAACAAATTCTCAACCCAAAAATCCACTGTTTCAAAATATTTGCTCATTTTAATTTTTTTCCTCCATTTTTTATTTTATAATTAAATTTTCTTGTCATCATTATATCATATTTCAATATTCTTACCAAATTTTGTTTATTAATTACTATAAATTTTTTCTTTATTTTTTTTGAAAAAAATGATATTATTAGTACAGCTAAATTTAAAAGAAAGGAAAAAAACACTAAAATTATGGAATTTTATAATTTTACCTATTTAGAAAATCAAAGGCTTGTAACTGATAAGTTTTTTCTTGTTATGATTATTCTTGTAATTGCATTTGTGTTATTTGCATTCTGGAAATGGTTTAAAGGAAGTATTTCCTTGAGAGATAAACAGCTTAGCATGCTTGGTTTAATGTTTATTTTCTTATTCGGATTGTATCATTTTGAAAATTACAGAGCTAAGAATAATCAGGAAAAAGTTTATAAAAATTCGGCAAGCGTTATAAAAAAATTATCTAAAAAATTCAAAGTGGGAGAAAATGAGATTTTTATAAATACTCCTGAAATAACAGAACATACTGTTTATAAAATAAGGGATAAATTCTATCAGATTCACTGGGTAGACAATAATATTCTAGTTGAACAGATGACAGTGCCTTATGTAGATGAAATTAAGACATTTAAAGAATAATGAATTTCCTTATTTTTAAAAGTAAAAAATAATAGAGAAAGTGAGATGATGTAATTTGGATTTTATAATTCCTGTGGCGATAAAACTGACAATTGGATTTATTGCCTTGGTAGTATTTATGAATTTAAACGGACGAAGCCAGCTGGCACCAACTTCAACAGAAGATCAGATAGGTAACTATGTTCTTGGGGGAATTATTGGTGGTGTAATTTACAATCCTAGCATAACAATAGTTCAGTTTCTAATAGTTCTGTTAATATGGGGATTGTTAATGACAACAATAGATTTTCTAAAAAATTCAAACAAGAATGTAAAAAAAATGATAGACGGACAAATCGTATA
The DNA here is from genome assembly GCA_963548925.1 of uncultured Leptotrichia sp. GTDB lineage: Bacteria > Fusobacteriota > Fusobacteriia > Fusobacteriales > Leptotrichiaceae > Leptotrichia. The sequence goes on from CAUUWI010000126.1 coordinate 2,678, forward strand.
CTTAATAAAAGGCGGAAAAATGGTAACAGAAAATTTTGCTCAGGCAACTCTTTCTATTCCTGATTTCTACACAAAGTTAAGAACGAAAGGCATTTTCAAAATATCAGATATTGAAGATGCATTTATGGAATCAAATGGACAGTTAATCGTCATACAGAAAAATGATAAAAATTATTCGAACCTGTTAGTTTCAGAAGGAAAAGTTTTAGAAGAAAACCTAGAACATATTGGAAAAAATGATGAATGGCTACAGGAAGAATTGGCAAAATATAATGTTTTTGATATTGATAATGTCTTTCTAGTTGAATACAGTAATGATGGTAAACTCTTTATTGTAAAAAGATAAAAAAATATACTCTTTAAACTTATTCTTAATTCGGTTTATTGAGTATATTTTTATTTTATTATTCATACTATAAAAATACGTTTCCATCTTCATCAATCGCTTTATAGGCAGGTCTTATCAATTTTTTATCTACAAGAATCTGCTCCATCCTATGTGCATTCCAGCTAGCTATCCTCGATAATGCAAAAAGCGGTGTAAATATATTTGACGGTATATTCAAAAGTTTATAAACAAATCCTGAATACAAGTCAACATTTGCACAAATTTCAAAATCTTTGCCTTTCAGCTCCTTCCCTATTTCCTTCGTAAATTTTTCAACATTTGAAAATAACTCAAATTCTTCAAGCGCATCTTTTTC
>CAUUWI010000127.1:0-3354 GCA_963548925.1 uncultured Leptotrichia sp.
ATAAAATGTCGTTGGATGTATTTGAACATATGAAATATCCTTTAATTCTATATTATGTCTGATAGCTGCCGCTATTCCATCTCCTCTTATATGAGAAAAATTTGTAGTATTCTTATATATTCCGCCTATCCCTCCTGTTGCTAAAACTGTGAATTTAGATTTTATGGAAAATATCTCTTTATTTTTGACTACAATACCAAAACAATTATTATTTTCTTCAATTATATCTAAAAATTCGCAATTTTCTATTATTTTTATGTTCTTTTTTTCCAAAACTTTTTTTATAAGGCTTTCCATTATGTATTTACCAGTTCGATCTTCACAATATAAAATTCTAAATTTTCTATGTCCTCCTTCTCTTGTATAAAAAAGACCTTTTTTATCACCTGTAAATTTTACTCCCATTTCAATCAAAGTCTTTACAGCTTCTTCTGATTCATCAACTAATATTTCGACTGCTTTTCTGTCATTTTTATAATGACCTGCAATTAAAGTATCTTCAATATAGTCTTCTCTATCCTCTTTTCCCCTGCAAACAGATATTCCACCCTGTGCAAGATAAGAATTGCTGTCTCTAAGCTTCTTTTTTGTTATTAAGCATATATTTATACTGTCATCTAATGTCAAAGCACAAATCAATGCTGCAACTCCAGAACCAATTATAACCACATCGTAATTTTCAGCTTTCATTTCAATCCCCTGCCAATTCTAACATTCTTTCCAAAGGAATTAGAGCTTTTTTAGCTATTTCATCATCAACTTTCAGTTCATCTCCACCTTCCGTCAAAATTTTTTCAATTTTCTCTAAGGTATTTTTCTTCATACTTCTGCATATCAAAGTATCTGCAAAATGCAATTTCTTATTAGGAGCTTTCTTATATATTTCAAATCTAATTCCTCTTTCAGTTACAATTATAAATTCATCTCCCTCTTTTAAAGCCTCGGCGATTATCCCGCTTGTACTCCCGATATAGTCTGCTAATTTTAAAATTTCTTCCTTGCATTCTGGATGAGCCAAAACTTTTGCATTGGGATATTCTTCTTTTAATTTCTTTACATTTTCCAAATGCACTAAATTATGTACACAACAATAACCTTCATTTAAAATAATATTTTTATTTTTTACTTGTTTTGCAATATATGAGGCTAAATTTCCATCAGGAACTATGAAGATATTTTTTTCTTTTAATTTACTTACAATTTTAAGTGCATTGGATGAAGTTATACAGACATCACAATGTGCTTTAATTTCAGCTGTTGAATTTATATAGCATACTACCGACAAATCGCTATACTTTTCTCTCATTTCTTTTATTTTTTTTATAGTTATCATATGTGCCATAGGACAGTCAGCATAAATATCAACCATATACACTGTTTTTTCTGGATTTAAAATTTTTATACTTTCACCCATAAAATATACTCCTGCCATTATTATTGTCTTATTTTTCAGCTTTGTCGCAGTCTTAGCTAAATAAAAAGAATCTCCAACATAGTCAGCAATCTCCTGTACATCTCCATCTACATAATAATGAGCTAAAATCGCCACATCTTTTTCTTTTTGTAATTTTTTTATTCTCTCTTTCATTGCTCTTGCTACCAAAAATGTGTCAAAATATAGTCAACACACTAGAATATTACTGCTTCATCGAGCATACTTTTGATCAAAACATACTTTTTTGCTCTCCACAGTCGTAAATTCCCGACTAGCTATCGGTACATATAATATATTCTCTTTTGCTATTAATCTATATAGTAGCATTTCTCCTTTTTTTATTTAGAATATATTATTTATGCTAAAACAGTATAATTTTTAAGATTAAAGCTCCTAAAATATTTCATAAAATTTTTAAATACTGTCAACCCCCTCTGCTTAAAAAGCTAAATTATTCAGAAGTTTTAATATTTAAAAATTACATTTGTAGATTTTGGTTTTCCAAGCTCTTTTTTCTCCTTCAAATAATCAATAAACATCTTTGTATCGCTTAAATGAGTATCGTTTCCTCTTTTTTGAGCCGTGATTTTTCCTAATGTTGTATATCCGTCTTTTCCTTTGGCAATATACGAATTTACGGCTAGCATATAAGTTTTTTTAGCATCAATTGGTATCCATTTATTTGCTTTAAAGTCAAATACTTCTATTTTTTTAACTCTTGTTCCAAGAGTCCCTTCCTTGGTTGCTTCGTATCTAATTCCCGCACCATAAGGGAAAGCTCCTGTTGATCCGCCATTTAATACATAATCAATCGCATCTTCCAAAATTTGCTTTACTTCTGCACCTGTAACATCTGTTATAAATACTGTATTTGAAGTAAATGGCAATAATGAATATGCCAAATCGTATGAAAAATCTCCAGGATTTAGCGTAATTCTTACATTTCCTGCATTTCCAATTACAAAATCAACATTTCCAGTTCCTGTATTTCTTAATTTATGCAAAACAGATTCCGCTACAAGAGTTGTTGCAAATGAACCGTCTTTATTATGTTCGCTTGGCACTCTGTTATCTGAACCCCCTGGAATTTCTTCAGTAATTTTACCAATTTTACGTTTTCCAAGTTCTGTTTTTTCCTTTTGGTATCTTTCTAAAAGTTTTGCTAAGGCTGGATCATTTTTTATAGCAACTATATTTTTATTATTTTTTATTGAATTTAAAATCTTGCTTTTTTCCTTTTCGTCAAGCTGAACAGCTTTACCATCAGCACCTTTCACTTCAAAAAAGTCATCTCCAATTAGCAGTTTTGGTGCAGGAGTTAATTCTGTAATCACTCCATTCTTATCAAATTTTGCCTTCATTTCACCAAGCAAATATGAATAATTCCACGCTTCTGCAATGTAGACAGGATTTCCATTAGGCGAATTTACTTTTTTAGGATAACTGTCAGCTTCAGGAACTAATCCGAACTGCTCAAATTCCTTTCCTAGCAAGTAATGCGTATCTCCTGATATAATCAAGTCAATTCCATCAACTTTTTGCCCAATTTCCACATTCTTTTCATATCCTGCATGAGATAACAGCACTATTTTATTTATTCCCTTATCTTGAAGTTCTTTTGCATATTTTCTAGCTGTTTCAACTTCATCTAAAAATTTAATATCTTCTCCTGGACTAGAAGACTCCTTCGTTTTTTTCACAACATCTATCCCAATAATTCCCACATTTTGTCCGCCAATATTTTTTATAATATAAGGCTTCCATTTGCCTTCCAGTATGCTTCCCTTGTCAGGCACAACATTAGATGAAACTACTGGTATTTTCAAAGCATCCAAAAATGATCTCAAAAATTTATTCCCATCATCAAATTCATGATTTCCCAGAGTATAGGCATCAAAATTAATCGCATTCATAAGTTC
>CAUUWI010000128.1:0-3300 GCA_963548925.1 uncultured Leptotrichia sp.
TTATAATCATTACAATATATATTTATAACTAATTCAAATATTAATACTAAAAAACAATATTTTATATTAAATTCCATTTAGAAAAATAGAAAAAAGGATTATTTCTTTAAAAAATAACTTAAATAGGCTCAATTTAAAAAAATTTGACAATAGATAATAATTTTGATAACATCTATAGGTAGAATAAAAAATTGAGAAAGAAGGAGAGTATATGTCAAAAACTATAATTCCAAAAAATTATGATCCAAAATATGGAATCATGGAAACAGAAATTGCAATAAAAGCTGCAAAAGACTGTTTTGAGAGAGAACTTGCAAAAGCATTAGACTTAACAAGAATTTCAGCACCTATGTTTGTTAGAAAGTCTGTTGGGATTAATGATAATTTGAACGGCGTTGAACGTCCTGTAGCTTTTGAAATGAAGGAAATGCCAGATGTAACATTGGAAATTGTGCATTCACTTGCAAAATGGAAAAGAATTGCATTGAAGCAATATGGCGTTGAAGAAGGAAAAGGTATTTATACAGATATGAATGCTATCAGAAGAGATGAAGATTTAGATAATATACATTCAATTTACGTTGACCAATGGGACTGGGAAAAAGTTATTTCAAAAGAAGATAGAAATATTGACTTTTTAAAAGCAACTGTTAAAAAAATATATCAAGCCTTTTTAAATACAGAAAAAGAATTGACTGAAAAATTTGAAAAATTTGAAAAATTCTTGCCAAAAGAAGTTACTTTTATTACTTCACAAGAATTAGAAGATTTATATCCTGAATTAACTCCAAATGAAAGAGAAGACAAATTTGCAAAAGAACACAAGGCAATCTTCATTATGCAAATCGGAAAAGTGTTAAATTCTGGAAAAAGACACGATGGACGTGCCCCAGATTACGATGACTGGGAACTAAACGGAGATCTAATTATGTGGAATCCAGTTTTAGACAGATCATTAGAATTATCTTCAATGGGAATCCGTGTTGATAAAGCCGCATTAGAACGTCAATTAAAAGAATTAAACCTGGAAGAAAGAAAAAATCTTAATTTCCACAAAATGCTTCTAAACGATGAATTACCATTAACAATCGGTGGAGGAATCGGACAATCAAGAATCTGTATGTTTTTATTGCAAAAAGCCCACATTGGAGAAGTTCAAGCTTCAGTATGGACACCTGAAATTGTAAAGACATGTAAGGAAAATGGAATTAACCTTTTATGGTACTAATATAAAAAACAAAAAAATAACATAATAAAAAGTGAAAAACTAAAATTAATTAGTAATTCACTTTTTTTATTATTTCCTGCTATTCCTCATTAAAATTTATTATATTTATAATTTTTATGGAAAAACCTGCAGGTTATAATTTCCTGCAGATCTTGGAGGCAAAAAATGGCAATTTGTCATCTATTGTTAAAGATTATATACAAAAGCATAACCATAACAACGAAAGTAACAACATCACCATTCATCATTACTATTCACCTCCCTCCATTTCAAGGTTGGGTAGCGAACCCAGAAATATTATAGCAAAAAAAATACCCCCTTCAACTAAGAAGAAAATATTTTTTCCGCTATTTTTTACCTTAAAATGGAGTATATCCATTACCTTTATAGGTTAATTATAGCATAAATTTTCTACTTTTTCAATCATACTAATTTTATTTTTTTATAAATTTATGATATATCCAATCAACTATAATGGCAATCGCATTATCTCCAGAAACATTAGCCGCTGTTCCAAAGCTATCCTGTGTTATGTAAAGTGCGATTAAGAGTGAAGCCATTGGGCTGCTTGAGGCAATTCCAACCATTCCTAAAAATGGAAGTGCAGACATTATTGCTCCTCCAGGTGCTCCAGGCGCAGCTACCATTGCTACTCCAAGTACCATTATAAACGGAAAAATTGTTGAAATTCCGTAGGACATGCTGTGCATCATAAGTACAGTAACAACACAGCTTGTAATTGTAATAATACTTCCAGCCAAATGAATTGTGGCACATAAAGGAACTACAAATTCACGGATTTCAGGCGATGTTCCATTTCTTTTGGCACATTCAATATTTATTGGGATTGTAGCGGCTGAAGATTGTGTCCCAAGAGCTGTAAAATATCCAGGAATCTGATTTTTCATACAGACAAATGGATTTTTTCCTGAAAGCCCGCCAGCAAATATGAATAAACCTGCAGTATATAAAATATGCAAAATTATTACACAAATAAATACCTTTAAAAATATTGAAAGCGTTGTAAAAATTTGTCCACTGTAAGTCATATTCATAAATGTTCCAAAAATATAGACAGGAAGCAACGGAATAATTGATGTGCTTAACAATTTTGTAATTATCTTTGAAAATTCTCGAAAAAGGTTATATGTAGTTTGCCCTTCTCCATTATTTCTAAGCCAGCTAATCGAAAGTCCCATTATGAATGCAAAAATAATCGCTGAAGTTACATCAAACATTGGTGCAACTGGAATGTCAAAATAAGCTGTCAAAAGATTCTTTTCAGGATGTTCCACCGTTGTAAACGAAGCAAAGTTAAGAATTTTCGGGAAAATACTAATTGCCATAAGATACGAAAGCGTACCTGCAACAATTGTAGAAAGATAAGCCAGTAAAGTCGTAATTCCAAGTAATTTTCCCGCTCCATGACGTAAATCTGAAATTCCAGTTACAACAAATCCAATAATCATAAATGGAATAATAAACGACAAATATTTACTAAACAACGACGAAAACGTGACAAAAATTCTTATAATCGGACTTGGTAAAATTAATCCAAGTAAAATACCAAGCATAATCGAAATAATCAAACGTGGCACAAGCCCTATTTTTTTCATAAAATTTTTTCTCTCCTTATAAATTTCTACATAGCAAAACCATTCCCGCAACCCAGCCTCAATATTATTAATTAACATATGGTAGTAACAATTACAATAATTCGTACAGATGTAACAATACTGGGATTAATCATAACTTTTGTAACTTCCCCGCATTACTCATTCTTGTAGGATATTTTTCCCCTAATATCCAAAGGTTTATGTTCACCTTAAAAATATCTACACCAAAAATCTTTTTATTTTTATAAATTACAATATTAAATACACTATTTTTTATTCTTCAACTAAGTCAATAGTCCAGTTTGCCTGTTGCAATTTTGTATCAGTTTCACGAATTTCTTTAGACAATTTATCCAGCTTTTTTTGCAATTCAGACACATTAACCGTACTAAAAACCTTTATTTCTGTCGTAGAATACAAATTCACCTTTTGACTTGCAATTTCAATAAATTCACG
>CAUUWI010000129.1:0-3160 GCA_963548925.1 uncultured Leptotrichia sp.
TTAAAACTTATTTGTGATAAAAAATACAATCTTTTAGAACTTGAAAAAGCTAAAAGTTATTCATATGAGTTAAATAAAAATAAAGGGATTGTAAAGGATATAACTGAAAAGGAAATTATTCTTAATCCTCCAAAACTTTTTTCACTTTCAAAATTACAAAGTAAATTATCGAAGGAAAATAAAATAAGTTTTGCAAAATCTCTTGAAATTATACAAAAGCTCTATGAAAAGGGATTTATTACGTATCCTAGAGCAAATACAGAATATCTTGCCGAAGAAGAAAAAGATAAGGTGAGAGAACTTATAAAATTATATAGTGATTATGAACTGGTGTTTAAGGACAGTAAAAAAATATTTGACAGTAGCAAAATAGAGAGTCATAGTGCAGTAATGCCAACTTTGAAAGTTCCTGATATGAATAGTTTGGATTTGGAAGAAAAGATAATTTTTGAAACAATAAAAAATAGATTTATTTCTAACTTTTTGAAGGAACAAGCGATAATTAATCAAACTGAAATAAAAATTGCTGTGGGAAATGAAATATTTAATTTAAAAGGAAAATCAGTAAAGCAGGAAGGATTTTTAAAATATGAAAATCAGAAGATAGATAATAAGTTGCCATATTTTGAAATTAATCAAGAGATTAATGTTAATTTTAAAGTTATTAATAAATTAACTGTTCCTCCTAAAAAAGTTACTGAAGAAAATTTAAGTAATTACTTAAAAAATCCTTTCCGAAAAGAAAAAGATCAGGAAGATGAGGACGATACACAAGAGTATAGGGAAATAATGAAAGGTGTAGAGATTGGTACAGAAGCAACAAGAACTGGAATAATTGAGAATGCTAAAAAATATGGCTATATTATTCAGGAAAAGCAAAATTTTAGTATAACTGAAAAGGGAATAAAGTTAATTGAACTGCTAGATTTACTTCATATTAATCTTTATACAGAAAAAACTGTTGAATTTTCTATGCTTCAGAAAGATATTTATAATAATAGAAAAAATATAAATGATATTATTGAAAAAACTAAAAGTGAATTACAAAATATAATAAATCAAGATATAAGAGTTGAAAAATTTGAAAAGGAAAGGGAAGTTATTGGAAAATGTCCTAAATGTAACAGTAATATTTATGAGAACAGTAAAAGCTACTATTGTGGCAATTATAAAAATGGATGTAAGACATATCTTTGGAAAGAAGTAAGTTATTTTGGACAAAAAATAAAGGTAAGTAAGGATAATGCGAAAAAATTATTAAATGGAGAACAGGTTGTGTTTAAGATAAAAAGTAAAAGTGGAAAGGAATATAATGCACATTTTGGAATAGAAATAAATGGAGAATATTTGAACTTGCAAAGGAAGGATTTTATAAAAATAGAAAAATGATAATTAAAGTTTGAAAATTGTAAAATTTTATATTAGGGGGAAGAAATGGGATATAAAATTCAAAATGTATTGGAAGATGCACACAAAAAAGTAAATGAAAATTTTAGTGAATATATTAACTATCTTCACGTTATGGGAAACAACTATAAATATTCTGCAATGGAACAGTTAAATATATTTTTTATTCGTCCTGAAGCTGTTGCTTGTGCAGAATATGACTTTTGGAAAGAAAATTTTAACAGGGTTGTGGAAAGAAATCAGAAAGGGATACCAGTATACAATATAAAGAACGGGAAAAAGAATGTAAGATATATTTTTGATGTTACGCAGACAGTGTCCCTAGATAAAGGTAACGATGAAAAACCTAAACTATGGGAATTTAATAATAGAACTCATAAAGATGTTTTTGAAAGGATGACTGGAAAGTCAGATTTTGAAGAAGCACAAATGGAACTTATAAATCAGACAATGCTTGAAAACAGTAAATTAGGCACTTTTAATTATAAAGATACAGAAGTTCTTGAAAGTTTTATAAAAAAATCTGTTCTGATTGCACTTGATCAAAGAATGGGAATTAAGAAAAAGAATATATTTAATGAAAAGGAAAAGGAAATTTATTCCTTATTCTCAGATTTTAGAACTATGGAACTAATATCATCAGAAATATCTAATGTAGCTAAAAAAGTTCTAATTAAAGTAAGCAAGGAAATTCAGAAAATAAATGATGAGAAAACTTTGGAAGAAAATAGTAAAATTGGGTATGATATAGAAAACGAAAAAAATGAGGAGGAATTGGAATATGCTGAAAAAGATGATAAATGGGAAAGAATATCTGATAGAGAACGGGATATATACCCCAATAGCGAAGAAAACATCTTACGAGCAGGCGGGAGGAACTTACAAGATGGTATTGATGGGCGAGAAATTTCAAGTGCTGATTCCGAATCTGGAAGAAGAGGAAATAGACTTGAGCAGGCTCAACTCTTGGGGACGAGCGAGAATGAAATATCTGGAAGAAGAAAAATCGGAATTTTTGAAAAATCTTCTAATGATGGGAGAAGTTATGAAACATCTGCTTTCAGTTCAGAAGGAAGTAGAAAAATTTTGGGAGATAGAAAAACCCAAAATGATGAAAACTATGGGATTAACCGAAAAATTAAAAGAAAAAGATCAAATAGAATGGGTAGGACTTATGAACAGCCTACTCTCTTCTCTCAGGGAAATAACTTACAATCAGATAATTTACAAATAGAAAATGATAATATAATTACTCAAAAGAATATCGATGATGTATTAAAATCATACAGCGGAGCGGAATCTATCTATAATTTTTTTCAAGATAACAGTTCAAGGGAAGATAGAATAAAATATTTGAAACAGGAATACGGAATAGGTGGATTTTCAATATCTGATCGTGGAGATTTTATTGATGATGCCTTTTATACTTCCCAAAATATGAAGTTATATAAAAATCATTTTAGTGCTAATGAAGTTAAGGTAGTTCTGTCTTGGAACAAAATAGAAAAAAGGATACAGGAACTTATAGATGAAAATCAATATTTTATTCCTAAAAAGGAAAAAGAAAATGTTATTGAGAATGATGAGATAATATATCCCTATATAAATGAAAGAAATAGTGAAAATGACATTTCTAAAAACTTTAAAATTACTGAAGAAATACAAGCTGAAAAATTGTTGCCATCAGAACGTTTAAATAATAATATTGAAGCTATAAAAGTTTTAAAAAATTTGAAGGAAAGAGAAGCTACAG
>CAUUWI010000130.1:0-3157 GCA_963548925.1 uncultured Leptotrichia sp.
TTCCTTTAGTGAGCCAAGCAGTTCAAGTATTTGCTCCTGAATAATAGGGTCAAGCCCACTTACAGATTCATCAAATATGATTATTTCAGGTTCCAGTATCAAGGCTCTTGCAATACATACCCTTTGCAGTTGCCCTCCGCTTAGCTGAATAGACTTTTGTGACATAAATTCAGGGTCAAGTCTTACTTTTTTTAAAAAATTTTTTGCACGTTTTTTCATTTCCTCGTATGAAATTTCCTTTTTGTAGTGTATTTTTAGAGGTTCAGTCAAGACTTCCTCGACTGTATATTTTGGATTTACTGCACCAAAAGCATTTTGAAAAACTAGCTGAATTTTACGATGAATTAAGGATAGTTGCTTTCTATTGATATTTTTGTATGATATTTCATTAAATATGATATTTCCTTCATCAAAAGATTCCAATCCTACAAGAAGTTTTGCCAATGTACTTTTTCCCGAACCGCTTTCTCCCATAATACCGAGACATTCGTTTTGTGAAATAAATAAATTTATTTTGGACAAAATGGCTTTTTTATCATAGTATTTACTTACATTTTCAATTAATAATTTTTTCATATCAAATTCCTTCTTTTTTGTATCTTATGTAGCGTTTTCTCAATATTAATGATTTTCCGTAGTCACTTTTAGGATTTTTTAACATATCAAAAGTATTACCTTTTTCAATTAAGTTTCCATCTTTCATAATTATTATTTTTCCGTCAAGTTCTTTCGCAAGATTGTAATCGTGAGTAATTACTATAAGTGAAGTATTTTGAGATTGCAGATTTTTTAGTAATTCAGTAACTTTTTCGGTATTATAGTAATCAAGGGCTGAAGTAGGTTCATCGGCTATCAGCAGTTCAGGTTCCAGCTGAATCATTATGGAAAACATTATTCTTTGTAACATTCCACCACTTAATTGGAATGGATATTTTTTCATTAGTGCTTCTGGATTTGGAAGATTTAATTTTTTCATTTCTTCAATCATTTTATTTATACATTCTTTTTTTGATAAACCAAGCCTGCTTTGAAACAGCTCCACAGCGTGAGATTCCACATTTTGAAAAGGATTAAACACAGCCATAGGATTTTGGGAAATATATGAAATTTTTTTACCTCTGTATTCATTCCATTCCTTTTCTGATATTTTTAATAAATCTTTTCCATCAAAAAATATATTCCCGTTTACACTGGCATTATCAGGTTTTATTCCTATTAATAATCTGGAAAGCATTGTTTTTCCTGAACCGCTTTCACCGATAATAATGAGAGTTTCCCCTTTTGGTAATGTAAATGAAATATCATTTAGTATCGTTTTGTTATCAATACTGACTTTTAGTGCATTTATATTTAATTTTTCCATAATTTTTTAATTCCTTTATTATCAAAAGTTTCACCTAACAGGTTAAATGTTAAAACTGTTATGAAGATAGCAAGTCCTGGATACAGTACCAGGCCTGGAATTCGTCTGAAGTAAGGTTTTGCGTCGTTTAGCATCATTCCCCATTCGGATATGTTTGGCTGTACTCCTATTCCTAAAAAGGAAAATCCTGAAATCATTAAAATTATATTTCCAATATTCATTAGGGCTGCAATTAAGACAGGCTTGAAAACAAAAGGAAGAATATGTTTTCTTATTATGAAAAAGGGTGAAGCCCCGATTGCCTGTGCTGCCTGAACATACTCCTGCTGTTTGACGCTAGAAACTGTATTTCTTAAAATTCTTGCATAGTAAATCCATTCAACAGCGCTTACAGCAATTACAATGTTTCCTATTCCTTGTCCTAAAATGCCGACAAATGCCATTGACAAAAGAAAACTCGGGAAAGCCATGAAGACATTTACAATCCATAAAAATATTTTATCCAGCTTCCCTCCAAACCAGCCTGCCAAAATTCCTACAGGAAAGCTTATGCATAATGTAATACCTGTAATTAGGGCTGAAATCATAAGTGACAGTCTTGTTCCGTAGATTAGTCTTGAAAGAACATCCCTTCCCATATGATCTGTTCCCAGCTTATGAAGTTTGCTTGGAAGCTGAAGTTTTTGCGAAATATCAGTAAACTGCGGATCATAAGGAGCAAGTAAAGGTGCAAAAATAGCAATGAAAATCAACACAGCAAGTAATGATACTGAAAAATAAAACAGTTTTCTTTTTTTCATAATTACAATGCACCTCCAGTCTTGGAATTTTCCTTTATTCTTAATCTTGGATCCATATATTTCACAAGTGCCTGAGTAAATTCATTTACAATAATAGACATTATTCCAAAAAATAAAAGCAGTATCTGAATTAGTGGAAAATCTCCAGTTTTTACAGCCGTTGTGAACAACTTTCCGATACCTGGCCAAGCAAAAATTTCTTCAATTAACACACTTCCTGTCAGTAAATACATAATATTTGAACTTAGAACTGTAATAATTGGAATAGATGTATTTCTTAGTAAATGATTAAGAATTATTCTTTTTTTGGAAACACCTCGAATAATTGCATTTTCAACGTGAGCTTTATCCATTTCTTCAAGTATATTTTTTCTTATAAAAAAAGTTGTCTGTGCAATTAAAGGCAGTACAAGCGTTATGCAGGGTAGTATAAAATTTTTCCAATCGCCTCTTCCTGAAACAGGCAGGATTTTTAGTGAAACTGAAAAGCAGATAATCAGTATATAGCCTAGCCAGAAGGTAGGAAGTGATACACCTGTGTATGATAAAACTTGAACTATGTAGTCAAAAGCTGTATTTCTCTTAATTGCGCTTAAGACTCCTAATAAAGGAGACAATATAATTAAAATTACAAATGAAAAAATTCCAAGCTGAAAAGTTGGAACAATAGCTTCGGTTACAAGTTCTGTAACAGGAGCTTTTTTTGTATATGATGTTCCAAAATCACCTTTTAATATGTTTGCAAGCCAGTTAAAATACTGAATGTGCAAAGGTTTGTCCAGTCCCAGATTTTTTTTGGCTGCTGTTAATGTTTCTGTGGTTATGCTTACATGTGATGCCCTTAAATAATTTTGGGCAGGATCTCCTGGCGACAGTTTTACAAGAAAAAATGTAATAACTGATATTGCCAGAAAAATCGAAAATAATGATATTAATTTTTTTATCACAAAATCATCCCTTAAAATTGAATATATATTCAACCTCTTTAAAATCG
>CAUUWI010000131.1:0-3141 GCA_963548925.1 uncultured Leptotrichia sp.
CAGTTCTCTCCAACTCGTCCCTTTTCACATCCAGGCAAGCCACCAGATAATCAGGCCTAAACTCCCTAATCACACTTTCCAGCGTATTAATAAATCCAAATGTCGCCCCAGTAGACATCCCGCTGCTATTTCTCATTCCCATCAGTGCAAAATGGCTTCTATACATAATTGCACTTGTATCCAATATAACTGCTCTTTTCAACTATATATTCCTCATTTCTAATTTTTTTTATAATTTGTTTAATTCTACCATTTTTATATTTTTTTTTAAAGATATTTTTTCCAGTTAATTTTTTGCTTTAAATATTACATATAAGATTTTATTTACTATTTATTTTTAAGTTGAAAACACTAACGTAAAAGTAAATTTTTTATAACTTATTTAAAAAAAATAGTAGGAACTTGAAATATTTCCTGCTATTTTTAAGTTTTTTTCTTAATTTTTCTCAACCACTCCTCCGCTGCCTTTTCAAATTTATTTTTCCCATACTCATAAAACTTAATTTTTTCATTCATATAAATTTGTTCTACATAGTGATTTTCATAATTATGAGGATATTTATAGTCTTTTGCTCCAACTTTTGTAAGATGTACCGGTACGCTCTGAATTTTTTCATTTTCAACATGGCTAAGTGCTGAATTTATCGCATTATATACTGAATTACTTTTTGGAGAAATCGCCAAATAAATTGCCACTTCAGATAAAATAATCCTAGCTTCAGGCATCCCAATTTCCTTTATCGCATTAAGTCCTGCCACTGCAATTGGTAAAGCCTGTGGATTTGCAAGCCCAATATCTTCAGAAGCCAAAATTACAAGCCTTCTCGCAATGTACAAAATATCTTCACCACCAGAAAGCATTTTCGCCATCCAATAAACAGCCGCGTCTGGATCACTTCCTCGAATACTTTTTATCATTGCCGAAACCGTATTATATTTATCTTCCGTCTTGTGATAAGATTTTTTCGTATTAAGAACTTCCTTCACTTCTTCCAGCGTGAAATTCACCCCAACATTTGTAATCAGTTCCAAAATATTAATAGCCTGTCTTGCATCTCCTTCAATTATTTCCGAAATATATTCCAAAATATCATCTGAAATTCCAAAATCTTCCTTTTCATTAATATTTTTCAATATTTCCAACAAGTCATTTTCACTCAATTTCTTAAACTCAAATGCCAAACATCGGGACAATAAAGCATTATTCAAGCTGTAATAAGGATTTTCAGTCGTCGCCCCAATCAAAATAATGTTTCCATTTTCCAAATCTTGTAAAAGCGAATCCTGCTGCAACTTATTGAACCTATGAATTTCATCCAAAAATAATAATGTCTGCTGTCCATTTGTATGAACCCTGTTAGCCGCCTTTTTAGAAATCTCCTTAATATCAGTTACAGATGCCTTTATCGCATTCAAATATTCATAATGATAATTCATCTTATTAGAAATAATTTCTGCAAGCGTAGTCTTCCCCGTTCCTGGTGCTCCCCAAAAAATTGCATTCATAAAGTTTCCACGCTCAATAATTTTTCTCAAAATCCCATTTTTTCCAACTAACCTCTTCTGTCCATAAAAATCATCCAGACTTTTTGGACGGTATCTAAATGCCAGTGGCTTTTTATCTTCATATATTTCATCAAATAAATTCATTTTGTTATTACTCCTCAATTTCTAATTGAACATTTAAACTAATATTGTTGTAAAAATTATAATAATAGACAATACTAAATAAAGATAATAAAAGAGATTATCTTATTTTAGGGATAATCTCTATTTTTTCTTTATTTTATTATATTTTACGGTACTAATTTTGCCAATTCATCTAAATCAACATCAGCGTCATAATCAACATTATCAAAATCAAATCCATTTAATTGCATAAATTCTTGTCTTGCTCCAGCATAATCACTAATTTCCTTAAAGTTTTCAGGAGTAACTTCGTCCCAAAGTGCTTCTACTTCTTCCTGAACATCTTCACGCATTTCCCAGTTGTCTGGACGTAGTCTTCTTTCCTCATCAATTACAGGATTGTTTCCATAAACCATTTGAGTCAATAATCTGTGTTTTTGCTCAATAGTTCCTTCGTGGATTCCTTTTTTCTTCATCACCTTGTAAAGCAATGCCGCATATAATGGGAAAATAGGGATAACTGCACTTGCTCTTGTCATTAATGCCTTACTTAATGAAACATATGCTTCTCCGTTATATTTTTCTTTTAAAAAGTCATTCAAAATATCAGAAGTATGTTCCAAATCTCTTTTTGCAGCTCCAATTGTACCTTCCTTGTAAATTCCGTAAGTTACTTTTGGTCCTAAATATGAATAAGCTACTGTTTTGAATCCTTCAGAAAGAACGCCACCTTTGTCAAGTGCTTCAATCCATAATTTCCAGTCTTCTCCACCCATAACTTTTACAGTGCTTTTAATTTCTTCTGGAGTTGCAACACCCATCGTTGTTTCTTCCATAGTTTCTTTTTCAAAATTAATAGTTGGTCCTGTAATATTTTTTGTTGTGGATTTTAATGCTGAACGATAAGTTGCACCATCAATAGGATCAGTTCTGACTCCACTTGCCAAGCTGTAAATTAATAAATCAATTTTTCCACCAAATTCTTCTTTTATAAATTTAATGACATCATCTTTCATTTCAAGTGAAAAAGCATCACCAATAAAATTTTTAGTAATTAATCCTTCTTTTTCAGCTTCTTCATTAAAAGCAATTGTATTCCACCAACCGGCAGAACCTACTCTTTTTCCCTCGATACCTTTTTCAAAAGCAACTCCGATAGTTTCTGCCCCAGCACCAAATGCTAGTGAAATTCTTGTTGCAAGTCCATAACCAGATGAAGATCCAATAATTAATACTTTTTTTGGCCCTTCATATTTGTCTTGCGATTTTACATAATCAATTTGCCTTTTTACAAATTCTTTTGCTCCAATTGGATGGTTCGTAAGTGCTAAACCACCTTTCAATCTAGGTTTTATAACCATTTATTTTTCCCTCCTAAAATTATTTATTCATAATTGTTCTCTTTTTTAAAATTATATCCATAAAATGATAACATATTTTAATCCTTTTTTTCAAGGATTATTTTAAATCAAATAAAAATAAATAATTTTGATAATCAAAGTAATTTTGGAA
>CAUUWI010000132.1:0-3107 GCA_963548925.1 uncultured Leptotrichia sp.
TTTTTTATATAGTATCCTAATGCTTCCACAAGATTGGAGTTAGTTTTTATACTGTTATTTTCAGCCATTTTTTCACCTTATCAATTTATTGTACATAAATATAATAACATAATTTTATAATTTTGTGAACCGCTGAAACTCTTACGATATAATAAATGCAGTTTTATGGATTATTTTTTCTTTTGTCCGTAATAGGCATTAACCCCGTGTTTTCTCAAAAAATGTTTATCCAGCAATTCCTGTTGCATTGGTTCAATATCCTTATTTACTATTTCGGTAAACATTGCCATTTTTGCAACTTCTTCCAGAACAACGGAATTATAGACAGCTTCATCAGGATTTTTTCCCCATGTGAAAGGCCCATGACTATTCACAAGAACCCCTGGAATATATTTAGGATCCAATCCTCTATTTTCAAAAGTTTCTATGATCACTGTTCCTGTTTCTTTTTCATATTCTCCTGTAATTTCTTTAGGTGTCATTTTTCTTGTGCAAGGTATTGAACCATAGAAATAATCAGCATTTGTTGTTCCATAGGCTGGAATATCCCTTCCGCTTTGAGCCCATATTGTTGCATTTGTTGAATGAGTGTGAACTATTCCTCCAATTGAAGGAAATTTTTTGTAAAGTTCAATATGTGTAGGAGTATCGGATGAAGGATTTAATTCGCCTTCCACAACATTTCCATCCAAGTCGACTACTACCATATCCTCTACTTTCATTGTTTCATAGTCTACACCACTAGGCTTGATAACTATCAGATTTTTTTCTCTGTCAATTCCACTCACATTTCCCCATGTAAATAATACAAGCCCTTTTTTTGGCAATTCTAAATTTGCTTTAAATACCTGTTCCTTTAATTTTTCCAGCATTAGATAAATCCACCTTCCTTCATTTTATCCAGCATCCATTGTTTTGCCTTTTTTACTTCCTCAATTGGATTATCTGATTTTTCAGTCCACATTTCTATCAAAAAAGGCCCTTTATAATTTAGTTCCTTTAATTTTTTAAATACTGTGGGAAAATCTACACATCCTTCTCCAAAAGGCACTTCCTTAAATTTCCCTTCAAAAGTGTCAGTTACCGCTAAAGTATCTTTCAAATGGATTCCTGTTATTTCTCCATTTTTTATTCCTAATTCCAATTCCTTTAGTGTGTCATTTTCAGGCCATGCCGTCAAATTTCCCACATCTGGATACACTTTTAGCCATGGAGATTTAATTATATTAGCATATTCCATATATTTTGTAATTGAATTTATAAATGGATGATCCATAATTTCTATTGATAATGTTACATTATATGAAGAAGCCCATTCTACTGCTTTTTTCAAATTTTCAGTAAAATATTTTTTAGTCTGCTCGCTGCCTTCTTCGTAATAAACATCATATCCAGCCATCTGAATCGTTCTAATTCCCATTTTATCTGCAAAGATTATTGCCTTTTGCATAAGCTCCATAGCCTTTTCCCTAGTTTTTTCATCCATGCTTCCCATTGGGAATCTTCTATGCCCACTAAAGCACATTGATGGAATTCTAACTCCTGTATCTATTAACGCCTTATGAATCCTGTTTATTTCATCATTAGTCCAGTCCAGCCTTGCAAGCCTTTCGTCAGTTTCATCTATCGAAATTTCCACAAAATCATAACCACATTCCTTAACCAGCTTTATTCTTTCCACCCAGTCAATATCCTTAGGAAGAGCCTTTTCATATATTCCCAAATTTAATTTGTTTAAATTTTTCATATTACTCCTCTATTTTATTTAAATTGTTCAGCAATCTTTAAAAACTCTGCCCTCAAGTATCCAGATTAACCATTTCTATTTAAAATTTATAAAATGAATACTTAAGGGTAAAAATGTTTAATTTTAAAATTTTTCAAGATTATTTCCAATATTTATCAATTTCTGCTTTAAATGCTCTTGCCGCCGCTGCCGGATCATCCGCTTCAGTAATTCCACGTCCTGCAATAAATGTAAATACATCAACACCTTCAAATAATTTAAGCGTATCTGTATTTAACCCTCCTGTTACAGAAACCTTGAATCCCATTTCAATTAATTTCTTGACTTTAGTCAAGTCTTTTTCTCCCCAAGTTTCTCCAGCCAGCAAGGCATCTCTGCTTTGATGGTAAATAGCCTGATTAATTCCTGCATCCAGCCAAAGCTGAGCGTGTTCGTAAGTCCAGTCGCCGTACAGTTCTACTTGAATTTCTCCACGTTCTCCACGCACTTCCTTTATAGCCTTTAAAGCCGCTTTCATTGTCGGAATTGTTGCACAGCATATACATGTCATCCAGTCCGCTCCACGAACTGCATTATTTTTAGCAACTGTTCCTCCTGCATCCGCACATTTTGTATCTGCCACTATTATTTTTTCAGGAAATAGGTTTCTCAATACTTCCACTAATTCGCTTCCAACTTGTAATAAACATACGGTTCCAGCTTCTATTACATCAACTTCCTCTCCAACGGAAACTGCTGCTTTTATTGCACCTTTTAAATCAGAATGATCCAATGCCACCTGTAATAATGGTTTTGCCATTTGTTTTCCTCCTTATATACTGTAATTCTATACTTTTTCTTTTATCAGTTTATAAATATCTTCCGGTACTTTTGCTTCCCTGATTTTAGTAAAAATCTCTTCATCATCAAAAAGCATTACTATCTGTGGAATTGCCTCGCCTGTATGTACTTCTGCATTTTCAGCGGCCAGCCCAATTAATATATCCACTTCCTGTCCATCTGGAAATGATACTGGCTTTTTCAATGTAACAAGACTGAAAGAATTTTTATTAACTCCCATTTCAGGACGTTCATGTGGCATTGCCAGTCCTGGAGCTAGTATGTAAAATGGCCCCAGCTCTTTTGTTCTTTCTATTATATTTTTAATATATTTTTTTTCTATTGAGTTATTTGCCACAAGAGGAGCCATGCACACTTTTATAGCTTCTTCCCAATCATTTGCCTCCTGTTGCAGCACAACAGAATTATTTTCCTTCAAGGAATCCAATAAATTCATAAAAAGTTTTCCTCCTTACTTAATATACGATAGTCATTTGTAAAAGTCGAAAATTTCTAATAATTACAATGTTTTTACAGTTTT
>CAUUWI010000133.1:0-3014 GCA_963548925.1 uncultured Leptotrichia sp.
ACTTATGCTGTGGGAGAAATTGATGAAACTTCTAAAAAATTGATGGAAGTTACTGAAAAAGCAAGAGATATTGGAATTGAAGTGGCACGTGCCGGAAATAGAATTGGAGATATTGGGCATGCCATTCAGGAATATGTGGAAAGTTTTGGATTCTCGCTTGTAAGGGATTTTGCAGGGCATGGAGTAGGGAAGGAAATGCATGAAGATCCGATTATTCCAAACTATGGAAAAGCTGGAACAGGGGCTAAAATTGAAGATGGAATGGTAATCACGGTTGAGCCAATGGTAAATGTTGGAACTTATAAAGTAAAAATTTTGTCTGATATGTGGACTGCGGTTACTAAAGATGGAAAGAGATCGGCTCAATACGAACACAGCCTTGCCATT
This sequence comes from uncultured Leptotrichia sp., assembly GCA_963548925.1. GTDB lineage: Bacteria > Fusobacteriota > Fusobacteriia > Fusobacteriales > Leptotrichiaceae > Leptotrichia. The sequence continues at coordinate 388 of CAUUWI010000133.1, forward strand.
ATTGACGGAAAGCCTGTAATCTTGAGTGTAAGAGATTAAAAGTAACAAAAAATAAAAAATATAAAGAAGGGAGAGAATTATTTTGAGTATATTAGCATTCATATTAATAATATTTGTGGCAATACAGCACTATTGTATATTAATTCTTGAAATGTTTTTTAATGAAAGTAGAAGTGTCCAAAAAAGTTTTGGATTAGATTTAGAATTTTTAAAAGATGAACGTGTAAAAAGAATGATGTCAAATCAAGGATTATACAATGGTTTTCTTGCTTCAGGATTAATGTGGAGTTTGACCGAAACTGGAGAATTTCAATTTCAGATTGCAATTTTCTTCCTGATTTGTATTGTTTGTGCAGCTATTTATGGTTCTGCAACAGTTTCTAAAAAAATATTTTTACTGCAGGGAATACCTGCTTTATTGGCGATTATTTCGCTATTATTGCCATTATTATTCTAGTAAAAAAGCTTTAATAAATATTAGCAAGAAGGAGGGGGGCATAAGTCAAAAATAATTTTACTAACATAAATGTTATATATTTTTAAAAATCAACGGATATTATTTTTATTGATTTTATAAATATAGTAAAATATATAAAATTTATGATTTAGTAATTTTATTTACCTTATGAGATGCCCCGTAGTTCACTTTCAAAATGGTATAAAATAGGAAAGAAGGAAATAATTATGAAAACAATATTTAAGTTAATAGTTTTATTCAGTACAATTTCAGGATTAACAATAGGAGCGGAAAAAGTGTGTATTGACCCTGGGCATCAAGCTAAAGGAAATATGCAGACAGAAGAAATTGCACCTGGTTCGAGCAAGCGAAAACCCAAAGTGGCATACGGTACAAGAGGAGTTGCTACAAAAAAACCTGAATATCAGTTAGCTTTGGAAGTAGGGTTAAAATTAAGAGATGCGTTAAAGTCTAAGGGATATGAAGTATTCATGGTAAGGGAAACAAATGATGTAAATATAAGTAACAAGGAAAGAGCCTTGATGACAAATAAAGCGGGATGTTCTGTATATTTAAGACTTCATGCGGATGCGGCGGGAAGTAGTGCGAGAGGTGCAACTGTGCTTACATCTTCAAGTAAAAACCCAAATACAGGAAGCGTACAAAAATCAAGCGACCAATTTTCAAGAGCAATTTTATCAGAGTATACAAAAGCAACAGGATTTAAAAGCAGAGGAGTTGCCTATAGAGATGATTTAACAGGAACAAACTGGTCAACAGTTACAAATACATTACTAGAAATGGGATTTATGACAAATCCTGAAGAAGATAGAAAAATGGCTTCTCCAGATTTTCAAAATGTAATGGTAAAAGGAATTGTAAATGGAATTGAGAAATATTTTAGAGAAAAATAATGGATAAAATAGAAAGGAAAGCAGTATGAATAAAAAAGTTACTACAATTCTAACTTGTATTGCAACATTTTTATTTTTTCTAGGAGGATCTTTTTTGACACATAGTTCATACATAAAAACTCAAGAATTACAGGTAAAAGCGAAATTGGAACAAGAAAAGACAAAACAGGAAATGTTATTTCGAAATGGACAGCAACAAATGGCACAAGTAACAACTTTACGAAAAGTAGCAGTACCAACAGTTATTAAAAAGAGAACTAATTATGAGGTTGAGCTGATGAATAGGATGGCATCAGTAAAAGACACTGATTTCGATGGTTCGAATATTGAGATGAGAACTCAGGCGGTAAAAGCATATGAGGCTTGGAATAGGGAGTTAAATAAAGTTTATAAGCTCCTTATGTCTGAATTACCCAATAATCAAAAAACAAGATTACGGAATGAGGAAAGAGCTTGGTTGAAAAAAATGGTTGATATGGTGGAAAGAGAATTAGATGATTCTTGTGGATTAGATGAAAATGGAAAACGAATGGCGTGTGGAACATTGGATATATTAATTGAAATTGGAACAAAACTGGATATGGTTAAAGCTCGAACTATAGAGCTTGCTAGAATGTATGATGATTTACATCGTAATTAAAATATAAATAAAATTTGAAAGATATGAAAAAATTGATTTTAATGTTAGTTGCATCTATTTTAACACTAAATATGGTAAGTTATGGTGTTGCAAAAAAGAAAGTAGTAAGCGATAGTAATACACCGTAAAAAGTGGCAGAAAATTTTATTAATGGTTATGCTATTAGAAGTGAAAATCAAAATAAAGATAATCGGGTTTTTGAAAAATCAAAATATTACTGAAGATTTTAGAGGTATTTATAGACAGTTAGTTGAATATGATAATAATACTGATTGGAACGAAGGAATATCAAAAGATTATTTAGGAGTTCCTATGGATGCAGAATGGATATTAACTGGACAAGATTCAGATACAAATGGTGGAATATAAAGCAATATATTACGATGAAGATACAGGATATGTGATATTAAAATCTTGAAACGTTTACAGTACTTATGTAAAAATGGTAAATATGAATGGTAATTGGTATGTAGATGGAGCAGGTTATGTCAATACTTATGATTTTCCAGATGAATATAAATGGTAAATGTTATGTAAGGTAGCAGGCAAATGAAATATTAGATAACTAAAATTTGTACTTTTTTATCTTTAATTAATGCCAAGATTCTATAGTCTC
>CAUUWI010000134.1:0-2992 GCA_963548925.1 uncultured Leptotrichia sp.
TGTTTTATATAAAAATTTTATTTTTGCCAATGACTTTTGGGTTATTGGCTCTTTGTTTTTATATACAATTTGTATAATTTTATTTAGAGCCTGTAAAAAAGGGCTTTTTTTTTATAAAAAATTTAAGGAGATGGTAATTATGATAAAAGTTGGAGTTATTGGAGCTACTGGATATGCTGGGCAGCAGTTAGTATGGATATTGAATAACCATAAAGAAGTGGAGATTGAATTTATTTCTTCGTATTCGAATGCTGGGGAAAATATGGGGGATGTGTATGCGAATTATAAAAAATATTTTGAGAAAAAATTGATTTCTCAGGAAGAGGCTGAAAAGAGTTTTGGAAAAATTGATGTGCTGTTTTTGGCATTGCCGCATGGATTGTCGGAAAAGATGACTAAGAAGGCACTTGAAAATGACGTAAAAGTTTTTGATTTGGGAGCGGATTTCAGGTTGGATGATTCAGAAACTTATGAAAAATGGTATGATGTTAAACATGAGTTTCCTGAAATTAATCAGAGTGCAGTTTATGGATTGCCTGAACTGAATAGGGGGAAAATAAAAAAAAGTCAAGTCATTGCTTGTCCTGGATGTTATCCAACATCGGCGATATTAGGGACAGCACCACTTTTGAAAAATAAAGTTATAAAAACGGATAAAATAATAATTGATTCAAAATCTGGAGTTTCAGGAGCAGGGAGAAATGCGAAAATAGATACAATTTTTACAGAAGTAAATGAAAACTTTAAGGCTTACGGAGTTTTAAAGCATAGACACACGCCTGAAATAAAGCAGGAAATGGATAAATTATCAGAAAGCGATATAAACGTAGTGTTTACTCCACATTTATTACCGATAAATAGAGGGATTCTTTCAACAATTTATTTGGAAGTAAATGAAAAATGGAAGGGAAGTTTGACGGAAGAAAAGATTTATGAAATTTATAATGAGTTTTATAAAAATGAGCATTTTATAAGGGCTACTGAAAATTTGCCTGAGATAAAAAATGTGAAAAATAGCAATATTTGTGAAATTGGTGTCCGTTATGACTCAAAAACTGGAAATATTATTGTAATTTCTGCGATTGACAACCTTATAAAAGGGGCAGGAGGGCAAGCTGTTCAAAGTATGAATATTATGTTTGGGTTTGAAGAAAATATGGGGTTAGAATTTTTATCAATGTATATCTAAATTAATTTTTAAAAGGAGTGATTTTTATGAAAATAATAAAAGATGGGACAATTACTAATGTTAAAGGGATAAAGGCGGCAGGAATATCAGCACAGTTGAAAAAAAGCGGAAAAAAAGACTTGGCATTGATTTATAGCGAGAAAAAGGCAGTTTCAGCTGCGGTGTTTACAAAAAATCTCGTAAAGGCGGCTCCGGTTATTTTGAATATGGAAAATATAAAAAATGGAAACACACAGGGAATTATTGTAAATAGCGGGAATGCTAATTCGTGTACTGGAGAAATTGGACTTGAAAATGCTAAAAAAATGACGGAATTTGCAGCAAATAAGCTGGGGCTCAAAAAAGAGGAGATTTTGGTGCAGTCTACTGGAATTATTGGAGTTCAGCTGGATATGGAAAAAATAGAAACTGGAATTAGTAAAATTTGCAAGGAAATATCGAAGGATGGAGGAAATGACGCAGCGTCGGCAATTATGACAACGGACACTTTTACAAAACAAATTTGTGCAGAAATTGAAATAGATGGAAAAACAGTAACGGTTGCAGGAATGGCAAAAGGTTCTGGAATGATACATCCAAATATGGCTACAATGCTCGCTTTTACAGTAACGGACGTAAATATTGAAAAATCATTGCTGCAAAAAATATTTTCCGAAATTACAGACAACACATTTAATATGATTTCAGTTGACGGAGATACAAGTACAAATGATATGGCTTGTGTTATTGCTAATGGAGCTTCCAAAAATAAAAAAATTGTAGATGAAAATTCTGAAGGATACAACAAATTTAAAGAGGCACTTCATTTTGTGAATCAGGAGCTGGCAAAGTTGATTGCAAAAGACGGGGAAGGGGCGACAAAATTAATTGAAGTTACTGTAACTGGGGCAAAAAGTAAAAAAGATGCACAAAAGGTTGCAAAATCGGTAATAACTTCGAGTCTTTTCAAAGCGGCTGTATTTGGAGAAGATCCGAACTGGGGAAGAATCCTTTGTGCTGTGGGTTATTCTGAAGCGGAACTTATTGTTGATAAAGTAAATATTTTTCTTGGAAATGATATTAATGCTTTACAAAAAGGAGTTCAAGTTGCAAAAAATGGCATGGGAATAGAATTTGACAATGAAAAAGCTGTTAAAATTTTGAAAAATGAGAAAGTTGAAATTTTGATTGAACTGAATGATGGAGAGTTTTCTTCGACTGCGTGGGGATGTGACTTGAGTTATGATTACGTGAAAATAAATGCGGAGTATCATACTTAATAATTTTTATAATTTTGAGAATTATTTGTCTAGTAGATTTTTCAAGATAGTTAATTTTTTTAAAAAATTAAGAAATGAGAAAAATTTTAATAAAAAGAAAGGAAAAATATGATTTCAAATTTAGATAAAGCGAAAATTTTGGTAAAAGCGTTGCCATTTATAAAAAAGTATCATAATAAAACGATTGTGATTAAATATGGTGGAAGTGCGATGGTTAATCCTGTTGCACGGGAGCAGTTTATTCAAGATATGGTTCTTATGAAATATGTTGGAATAAATCCTGTGATTGTGCATGGTGGAGGGCCTGAAATAAATGAGATGCTGAATAAAATTGGGAAAGAGAGTAAATTTGTTGCGGGAAACCGTGTAACTGATGAGGAAACTGTGGAGATTGTGGAAATGGTGCTTTCTGGAAAAGTAAATAAGGGAATAGTTGCGGATATTAATAAATATGGCGGAAAAGCTATTGGACTTAGTGGAAAAGACGGGAATATGGTGTTTGTTGAGAAGAAGTTTGTTGAAGTTGATGGAGAAAAGATTGATA
>CAUUWI010000135.1:0-2942 GCA_963548925.1 uncultured Leptotrichia sp.
TCATCTAGCCAAGAGCTATTTTCAGCTTTAAAAGTTTCCAATTTTTCTTTTAATTCTTTATTTTCGTTAGCTTTAAAATTTTCATATGCTTTTCTTAGTAAAGGATATTTTTGATTATAAATAGCACCATAATCAATATATTCTTCATTTCCTCCAAAATTAACATCTTTCAAATCTTCCTCAGATAATAATTTTTGCTCAACTAATAAGTCAAAGTCAATCAAATATGGGTTTCCAGCGAATGATGAAAAACATTGGTAAGGTGAATCACCATATCCAGTTGGCCCAAGTGGAAAAATTTGCCATAATTTCTGATTTGCTTTTTTTAGGAAATCCACGAATTTGTATGCTTCTTTCCCTAAACTTCCAATTCCGTATTTTCCAGGAAGTGAAGTAGGATGTAACAAAATACCAGAACTTCTCTCAAACATTTCTATATCCTCCTTAAAATTATTAATAAAATTAAATTTTTCTTTCTCAATACTAAATATACTATATTTTATTTCAAAAGTCAACATATACGTAAATGTTATTTTAATATTATTTCGTTGACAAATCAAAAAAAATATTGTAACATTAAATTAAAGTAACAATAAATATGATTTATTTTTTCTATTAAAAACATATAAATTTTATTTTTAATAAAATTTAAAATATAAAATATATAGATAAGGAGAATATTATGAAAATACTAACAGTAAATGTTCATGCATGGCTGGAAGAAAATCAAATGGAAAAAATTGATATTTTAGCAAAAACAATTGCAGAAAAACAATATGATGTTATTGCGATGCAGGAAGTAAACCAGCTTATGAATAATAAAATTATTTTTGATGATATAAGAGAAGAAAATTATGCCTGGGTACTTTTGGAAACATTGCAAAAATATACAGATACAGATTATTATCTTCACTGGAGCAATTCGCATATAGGTTTTGGAAAATATAATGAAGGTGTGGCAGTTATTACAAGACATAAAATAAAAGCTGAAGATGAATTTTACTGTACCTTTGCACAGTCTGTGAGAACAATTTCCGCAAGAAGAATTGTCAGTATTACAATAAATTACGAAGGTCAGGACATCGAATTTTATAGTTGCCATATGAATTTGCCAAATTGTGAAACTGAAGATATGGGGAAAAATATTCAGACAATTCTAAATAGAACTCAAAATAATAATTTAAAAATATTAATGGGTGATTTCAATACAGATGCAATTGGAAATGTAGCAGCTTATGAAAATATATTATCTCAAGGACTTTTTGATACATATGTTATGGCTGAAAAAAAAGATGACGGAATAACTGTAGATAAAAGTATTCACGGCTGGGATAATGATAAAGCGAAAAAACGACTGGACTATATATTCAGTAATAAAGAATTAAAAGTGAAGGAAAGCAAAGTCATATTTAATAACAAAAATAAAGAAATAGTGTCAGATCATTTTGGAATAGAAGTCAAAATAGAATTTTAAATCTAAATTAAAAAAATAATAATTTTAAAAGAAAATAATAACTTTAAAATAAAAAAATCCCTGAAATAATCGCTATTTTTAACCTAGCGGTTATTTTTTTAAAAAAATTTTTTAAAAAAGATATACGTAAATGTCTTGACAATTTAAAAAAGTGTGGTATATTTAAAATAAGGAAAAAATAAATCAAATATATAATTTTTAGGAGGTATTCAACTATGATGAAAAAGGTTCAACGATTTGGTGGAGCAATGATGGCACCGGTTCTATTATTTGCATTCACGGGTATAGTCGTAGGATTATCTTCTGTATTTACTAATACAGAAGTTATGGGGAAAATTGCTGAAGAAGGGACAGTATGGTACAATTTCTGGTATGTGATATCAGAAGGTGGTTGGACAGTATTTAGACAAATGCCAATATTATTTGCTATAGGGTTACCAATCAGTTTGGCAACAAAGACAAATGCAAGGGCATGTATGGAAACATTTGCATTATACACTACATTTAATTATTTTGTAGCAGCAATATTAAAAGTTTTTTATGGAATAGATGCAGCTAAACAAGTAGCAGATAAAGTAACAGGATATTCTGCAATAGGTGGAGTTCCAACATTGGACACAAACTTATTTGGTGGTATCTTAATAGCGGCATTAGTAGTATATTTACATAACAAATATTTTGACAAAAAGTTACCTGATTTCTTAGGAGTGTTCCAAGGTTCAGTATTTGTATATATAGTAGGGTTTGTAGTTATGATTCCTTGTGCATTCTTAACAGTATTAATTTGGCCTAAATTTCAAATGGGAATTAGTGCATTGCAAGGATTTATGAAAGTTTCAGGAATATTTGGAGTATGGATTTATACATTCTTAGAAAGAATATTAATTCCAACTGGATTACATCACTTTGTTTATACACCATTTGTATTTGGTCCAGCAGCAGTACCTGATGGAATTCAAGTTTACTGGGTTCAACATATAAAAGAATTTGCTCAAAGTACACAATCATTGAAATCTTTATTCCCGCAAGGTGGATTTGCATTACACGGAAACTCAAAAATATTTGGTGCACCGGGAATAGCGCTTGCTATGTACGCTACTGCAAAATCTGATAAGAAGAAAGCCGTAGCAGCACTATTAATACCTATAATATTTACAGCAGTAATTTCAGGTATAACTGAACCATTAGAATTTACATTCTTATTTATAGCTCCAGTATTATTTGCAGTTCATGCTTGTTTAGCTGCAACAATGGCTGCAACAATGTATGCTTTTGGAGTAGTTGGAAATATGGGTGGAGGACTTTTAGACTTCTTCTTCTTAAACTGGATACCAATGTTTAAAAATCACTCTGGAACAGTAATTGCTCAAATAGTAATAGGATTAATATTTACAGCAATTTACTTCGTTGTATTTAGATTCTTAATTCTAAAGATGGATTTAAAAACTCCAGGTAGAGAAGATGAAGA
>CAUUWI010000136.1:0-2926 GCA_963548925.1 uncultured Leptotrichia sp.
GATACGCAAAGAATTAAAGATGAAAATGAGTTAAAGGAATTTTTTGAAAATCGTAATAAAGATATAAAATATATTATGGAAGAATATGTTGAAGGAGAGCTTGTATCTTATGATGCAATTATTAATTCTAAAGGTGAGCCTATTTTTGAAACCGGAATAGTTGAACCTGCAATTATGGATGTTGTAAATAAAAGGCTGGATGTGTTTTATTATGTGGAAAAGGAAATGCCTGAAAAATTATTGGAAATAGGAAGACGTGCAGTTAAAGGTTTTGGAATAAAAAGTAGATTTATCCATCTGGAATTTTTTAGACTTCAAAGTGATAAAAAAGGACTTGGGAAAAAGGGAGATTACATTGGACTCGAAGCAAATATGCGTCCTGCTGGTGGATATACTCCTGATATGTACAATTATGCTAATAATACTGATGTTTATCAAATCTGGGCTGATATGATAGCTTTTGATAAAATTGAAAAGGCTGAATTAAATGAAGATATGGAAAAAAATTACTGTGTTTATGCTAGCCGTCGTGATAACAAGAATTATGTACATTCGTATGATGAAATTAAGCAAAAATATGGAAATGTAATTGTAATGAATGAAAGAATGCCGGATGTATTTGCAGAAGCTATGGGAAATTACATGTACACGGCAAAATTTACTGCAAAAGAGCAAATGGAAGAGTTTGTAAGCTTTGTGCATAAGAAAACTGAAGAATAGGAATAAAGAAAATTACAAGGAGAAAGAATGCAAGTAGAGTACAGAAAAGAATACAGTCATAATCTAGGAAGAGAAATGGAGTTTATAAGATACGGACATTCAGGAAAACCTGTTCTAGTTTTTCCTACGCAAGATGGACACTGCAGCCAGTATGAAGAGTTTGGAATGATAAATGTGCTGTCAGACTATATTGAGCAAGGAAGACTGCAATTATTCTGTGTTGGAAGTGTTGACACTGAAAGCTGGTCGGACATTTACGGAGATCCAAGATACAGAATAGAAATGCAGGAAAAATACTTTAATTATATTACAAATGAATTTGTACCAAGGATACAGGATATTTCCTGGAGAAATGACATTATTGTTACAGGGTGCAGCATGGGAGGAGCTCATGCGGGAATAGCATTTTTTAGAAGACCCGACTTATTTGACACATTGATTTCCTTAAGCGGAATGTTTGATGCAGCAATGTTTTTTGGAGATTACAAAGATGACCTTGTTTACAATAACTCCGTTATTGACTTTTTAAGAAATATGCCATGGGATCATCCTTATCTTGATATTTACAGACAAAAAAATATTATAGTATGTATCGGACAAGGAGCCTGGGAAGGAGAGCTTCTTCCTAGCAACAGGGAACTTGCACATATCCTTTATGAAAAACAGGTTCCAGCATGGACTGACTTCTGGGGCTATGATGTAGCTCACAACTGGGACTGGTGGAGAATACAAATAAAATATTTTATGGAACATTTGAATTTATAAATTTGAATTTATAAAAAATTAATTAATAGTAAATAGTAAATAAAAAAGCACTGAAATTTAGTAGATATAAATAAAATCTTATAATTAAGCAAGGTTTAAATTTTTACTCTATAAAGTTTCGTGCTTTTAAATTTATATAATTAATATATAATTAAGAAAAGAGGTGTTTATTTATATGTTAAAAAAATTATTTTCACATCTTGGAGAATTTAAAAAAAGTGCATTGATTTCACCGATATTTATCGGAATAGAAGTTATTTTTGAAATGCTTATTCCGACACTTATGGCTCTGATTATTGACAATGGACTAAATGGGAACGATGGCAAGGGAGATATAAAATTTATTGCTATAATGGGGCTTGTAACTTTTGGAGTGGCAATGTTGTCGCTGTTTTGCGGGATAAGAGCGAGCAAATATGCTTCTTACGCTTCAGCAGGATTTGCTAAAAATTTGAGAAAAAGCCTGTTTTCTAAAATACAGTTGTTTTCATTTACAAATATTGACAAATTTTCTACAGCTGGACTTATTACGAGATTTACAACGGATGTAAATAATATTCAGAATTCATTTCAGCTGTTAATTAGAGGATTTGTGAGAGCGCCGCTTATGATGTGCGTTGCGATATTCATGTCATTTATGATAAGTCCAAAATTGTCAATGATATTTATTGTTGCAGTTATATTTTTAGGAAGTTTTTTAGCCTTTATTATTTTTAAGGTACATCCAATTTTTACAGCCGCAATAAGAAAATATGATTACATAAATTCCAACCTTCAGGAAAATATAAACGGTATTCGTGTTGTGAAGGCATATATCCGTGAAAAATATGAAACTGGTAAATTTAAGAAGGCTACTGAAAGTTTGAAAAATATGCTTTTAAAAGGAGAAAAAATTATTATTTTTGTGTCACCCGTAATGCAGATAACGGTATTTGGATGTATCTTACTGCTTTCGTGGTTTGGAGCAAAGATGATTGTTGTAAATGAGCTGACAACTGGGCAGCTTACAAGTCTTTTTGCTTATACAACCAATATTCTGATGAGTCTTCTTATGCTTGCGATGATGCTTGTAAATATTGTGTTTTCAAGAGCGTCTGGAGATAGGATTGTAATGGTGCTGGATGAGGAGCCTAGTATTAAAAATCCTGAAAATGGGATAACTGATGTAAAAGATGGTTCGATTGTATTTAAAAATGTAAACTTCAGTTACAGTAATAATCCTGATGTGCTAAATTTAACAAAAATCAATCTGGAAATAAAATCTGGAGAAACTATTGGAATTATTGGGGGAACAGGAAGTGCAAAATCAGCTCTTGTTCAGTTGATTCCAAGATTATATGATGTCATGGATGGGGAACTTCTAGTTGGTGGAGTAAATGTAAAAAATTATGATATAAAGACGCTTCGGGATAATGTGGCGATGGTTCTTCAAAAAAATGTG
>CAUUWI010000137.1:0-2912 GCA_963548925.1 uncultured Leptotrichia sp.
ACATAATACAGTACATCATTATAAAAGTCAAGCAACTTTTTATAATTTCTATTTTTTTCTATCGTTTATAACTTTATCGACTCTATTAACAACATCCTGTTCATAATACTTCAATTCTACATTTTTTCCAGTTGGCATATACCAAATAAACTTTGAAAAATAATCTTTTAATTTCTTATCAGAAAAACCATACCCTGCTACTGCATAAGGATAATTTCTCATTATTTTTAAATCATCATCTGTAAGTTTTTTTAGTTCATCTGCTTTTAAATGTTCTATATAATATGTCGCTTTTGTAAGATTATCATTAAATTTAAAGCCTTTCTCACCTTTTTCAGGAAAATTATAGCCATCACTTACATGTGTTATTTCAGATAGGAAAAATTCATCTTTAGGCTTAAAATCTTTTGTCTTGAAACTAAGATAACCCTTTTTCAGTTTTGCGTAAAGAAATTTATATTTTTCTTCCCCTTTATTACGATAAGATGTATATCCGTAATCAATATTTCCTTCTCCCATAAGTTCCCATTTTATTTCTTTTCCATTTTTCATTTTTATAACAGGTATTGCAATAAAGGCATTTCCAGGCTCAACAATTACTTCAAAATCATCTACTTTCTGATTTTTCCATTTTGAAATAGTTGTCCAAACATAATTAAAGTCAATGTATCCAGCACCTTCACTTCCATCATAACGATAACTATGCTCAACTACATTTTCACCTTTTTTAAAATTTGCCTTAAAATAATAAACATAGCTCTTTTTATAATAATCATCTTCCCGTTTTGCTTTGTCCTCATCGTATTCCTTAAAATATTTTTTAACTTCTTCAAACTGTTTTACATCTTTTGGAATAAGATCTGTCAATCTGTAAGAAACTGTGTTTACATCTTTTCCATTTACAACAGTTCTAAAGTTTTTAAAATGATCTGTTTTATCCCATTCTTCACTTCCGCCCTCAGGTGCAATAAACCCAATGTATCTCTCTCCAGCCTCAGGACTGTCAAACACAAATTTTACAGTTACCAGCATTTCATGTCCAAGTACATCTTTTCTTTCTCCTTTTTCCAGCTTAAAATGAAGTTTCTCACTCTTTATAGCTATATCAGACATATTCATTGGTACAATATGCCCACCTTGCGAACCAAATTCCCAGTCGTTTGCCAATAAATTTAATCCTGTAAGAAATATTAAACAGAATAATAGAACTCCTTTAATTCTTTTCATGTTCATCATCTCACTTTTCTAAATTTTTACAATTTTAAACAAGTAATTTATGTATTTATTTTTTTCTGCTTTCTATAATCTTATCCACTTCCTTAATAACTTTGTAGTCATATTCATCTAATTTTACATCTTTTCCTCTTGGAATATACCACAAAAATTTTGAGAAATAATCTTTTAATTGTTTATCGGAAAAATCATAACCTGCCACTGCATAAGGATAGTTTCTCATTATTTTCAAATCTTCATCAGTAAGTTCTTTCAATTCATCCGCTGTTAAATATTCCACACTGTAAGCGGCTTTTGTCAAATCATCTCTATACTTAAAGTTTTTTTCAGTTTTTTCAGGAAAATAGTAATTACCATTTAGATGTGTTATTTCTGTTAATCTAAATTCATCTTCAGGGCTAAAATTCATTGTTTTAAAATGTAAATATCCTTTTTTCAATTTTGCATAAAAAACTTTGTACTGTCCATCTCTATCGTAATAGTTTTTATATCCATAATCAATGTTCCCTTCTCCAGCTAATTCCCATTTTATCTCTTTTCCATCTTTCATTTTTATTTCAGGTATTGCAATTAGAGCATTTCCTGGCTCAAGAATTACTTCAAAATTATCCACTTTCTTATTTTTCCATTTTGAAATAGTTGTCCAGACATAGTTAAAGTCAACATATCCGACACCGCCACTTCCATCGTAACGATAACTATGCTCAACTACGTTTTCACCTTTTTTAAAATTTGCCTTAAAATAATAAACATAACTCTTTTTATAATAGTCAGCTTCCTGTTTCGCTTTTTCCTCATCATACTCCTTAAAATACTTCTTTACTTCTTCAAGCTGTTTCACATTCTTTGGAACAAAATCAGTCAATCTGTAAGAAACCGTGTTTACTTTTTTTCCATTCACAATAGTTTTAAAATTTTTAAAATGATTTACTTCATCCCATTCTTCATTCCCACCTTCAGGCGTAATAAACCCAATATATTTTTCCGCAGCTTCAGGACTGTCAAATACAAATCTTACAGTCACCGCCATTTCATTTACTGTCTCATTCTCGCCCTTCACTTTTTCCAGCTTAAAATGCAGCTTCTCACTTTTTATCGCAATACCAGACATATTCATCGGCACAATATGCCCACCCTCTGACCCAAATTCCCAGTCATTTCCCAATAAATTTATACCAAAAATGAATATTAAGCAAAATAATAAAAATAATTTAATTCTTTTCATAACTATCACTCCAATTTTTATTAAAAATTTTTACTTTTCATTATAATTATACCTCAAATTAATCTTTATTCAATATACTTAATTTTTATTTTTGTAAATCTTGAAAAATCAAGTAAATTAGGATATACTTTATTAAAATCTTATCTTTTTAAATTTTGGGAGAAAAAATGATTAAAAAAATTGTATTATTGCTGACTTTACCATTAATATTAAATTCTTGTGTGGTAATGGCTGGATATGCCGCCCTTTATACTGCAAATGAAGGAATTAAGGAAATGAACAGGACTAGCCAGTCTAAAAAATCAGGTGGAGAATATGCCATTAGAAATAAAAAATACAAGCAGGGAGTTTTGCTGGCTCTTAAAAATACTAGCACTCGTGAAATAAATGGAAAAGGGGAAATTTGGAAAATAGAAATTTCTATTCCTGAAAATACTGAAATTAAAGAAAATGC
>CAUUWI010000138.1:0-2890 GCA_963548925.1 uncultured Leptotrichia sp.
GGGCTTACAGAGTTTATACCTGTCAGCAGCACAGGACATATGATCATTGTGGATCAATTTTTGCAATTGTCGAAAAATGAGGAATTTGCAAATGCGTTTAAGATAATTATACAGCTAGGGGCAATTTTGTCGGTAGTTGTGTATTACTGGAAAAGAATTTTTCCGTTTGCAAAAGGACTTAGTCAAAGTCAACGGATGGATATTGTTCAAATGTGGATAAAAATAGTGATTGCAGTGCTTCCAGCAGTTGTTTTGGGACTTTTGTTCGATGATGTTATTGATAAAGTGCTGTTTAATTCAGTAGTTGTGGCAATAACGCTGATTATTTACGGAGTTATACTTATTTGGCTGGAATCTGGCGAAAAAAAGGAAGGTAAAATTACTTCAATTACTCAAATGCCTATAAAAACTGCAATTGGAGTGGGACTATTTCAATGCCTTGCGATGATTCCAGGTACTTCAAGATCCGCTGCCACTATTATTGGAGGAGTTTTGCTTGGATTAAATAGGATTTTAGCGACAGAATTTTCATTTTTCCTTGCAATTCCGACAATGCTTGGAGCGACACTTTTGAAGCTGGTAAAACTGGGAACAGCATTAAGCGGATATGAATGGTTTTTAATTGCATTAGGTTTTGTGCTTTCATTTATATTTGCCTATGCCGTTATTAAAGTCTTTATGAGCTATATTAAAAAGCATGATTTCAAGGTATTTGGATATTATCGGATCATTCTTGGAATAATTGTACTGGCACTTTATTTTGTAGGAGTTATAAAATAGATGATAAGAGCAAATATTGAGATTAATCAGAATAAACTTGAGGAATTTGTGCGTGTACTTCTGCCTGAAAATTATGGTGTTATTTCTGAAAACAGTGAAAATAATGTAGAAATTAATGTAAATTTTGAAAAGGGTAAAAATGTGGAAAACTTTTCAAAAGATTGTGGAAAACTAGAAAATAATAAAAATGCTGAATTAATTACTGTAAATACAGCATTGATTGACAAAAATAGTGGCAAAATCTTAAAAAAAGTGACATTTTCACATAAGAAGATAAATGATGAATATTTTGATCAGGCGGAAGTTATGGCAAAGGCCTCATTAATGGAATTATTTGATAAAAAAAATAAATATAAATGGGGAATCTTAATAGGTGTGCGTCCTACAAAGATTATTGGGCGATTTTTAAAAATGGGATTGTCTTATGAAGAAATTGATAAAATATTGGAAAAAATATATTTTGTAAGTGATGAAAAGCGGAAACTTCTGCTAGACATTGTAAAACGTCAAGAACCATATTTAGACAAGGAAACAATAGGAATTTATATCGGTATTGCCTTTTGTCCTACAAAATGTTCATACTGCTCATTTCCAGCCTACCTGCTACGTGGAAAATATGCTGAAAGATATGATGAATATATAGGCTCAATTTATCATGAAATCCGTGAAATTGGGCAATTAACACAGGAACTGGATTTAAAAATTAACACGATTTACATTGGCGGAGGAACGCCTTCGATTTTAACGGCAAAAGAAATTGACAAACTTTTAAAAACAGTAAAGGAAAATTACAATTTGGGTTATTTAAAGGAATTTACATTTGAAGCTGGAAGAATTGATACCTTAGATGAGGAGAAATTGACTATTATTAAAAGTTATGGAGTAAATAAAATCAGCATAAATCCCCAGTCTTTTAATGAAAAGACACTAAAACTCGTAAATCGCTACCATAACAGGGAACAGTTTGACAACGTTTACAAAATTGCTAAAAATCTTGGATTGGAAATAAATATGGATTTGATTTTGGGACTGCCACGTGAAACTACAGAAGATATTCTGTATACGATGGATGAAATTTCAAAGTATGATATGGAAAATCTGACAATTCATAATTTGGCAATAAAAAATGCAAGCCGCCTTAATAAGGAGAATTATGCCCATAAAGATGTGCTGGATTATGGGAAAATTTATGAAAAAATTGGAAATGTTACTAAAAATAAAGGGCTTTTTCCATATTATATGTATCGCCAGAAAAATAGCTTTCAATGGGGAGAAAATCTTGGATATTCATTAAATGGATGTGAATCGATTTACAATATTGAAATGATTGAGGAAAATAAGACAATTATTGGAATTGGGGCTGGGGCGATTACGAAACTTATCTGGTTTGATGAAGAGAAAAAGCGGGATAATATAAAAAGGCTTGTAAATCCTAAAGATCCGCTAGTTTGGATAAATGAGCTGCCAGAAAGGCTGGAACGGAAAAAGATTGAAATTAAAAGAGTGTTTAAAAAAGATTTTTTAGAATTATAACAGTAAACTTATGTTTTTGGAACTGTAAATCAGATGTAATAAGCGGCAAAATATAAAATATATGAAAAAAACTATATTAATTATGTAAAATATATGATAAAATAAAGTGTATAGTAAAATAAAAGATATGTAAAATAAGGAGGTATTTTGATGAATTATCAAAATTTAGTGAATGGAGAGTGGAAAGACTCTAAAAATACAATAACTATTTATTCGCCTGTAAATGGGGAAGAACTTGGAACAGTTCCAGCTATGTCAAGAGAAGATGTTGATTATGCTATGGAATCTGCCAGAAAGGCTTTGCCTGCTTGGAGAGCATTGTCAGCCGTAGAAAGAGCCGCATATTTGAATAAGGCTGCTGATATTCTTGAAAGAGACAAGGATAAAATTGGGGAAAACTTGGCAAAGGAAGTAGCCAAAGGAATTAAAGCCGCTATTTCAGAAGTTGTGAGAACTGCTGATTTAATTAGATACGCCGCTGAAGAAGGGCTTAGAATCACTGGAGAATTTGTAAATGGTGGAGGATTTGAAGCAGGAAGCAAGAGAAAATATGGAGCTGTAAAAAGAGAGCCAGTTG
>CAUUWI010000139.1:0-2847 GCA_963548925.1 uncultured Leptotrichia sp.
CAGATCGCATCAGCAGTTATGATGGGGATGTTTGGAATAGCAATGCTTATTACTGGAATATTATTTTTGAAGAATAATATTTTTGAAGCTTCAAAAGGTAATAGAGAAGTAATTGCAACGATTAACGGGACAAAAATTTATCGTGATGATTTTGAAAGGGAAGCTTATTCGTTAAAAAGTCAGTTAAATGAGATTAATCAGCAAAAAATGCAGCAGTTGGCACAAGCAGGAGTAAATACTGAGAATATAAAAAATGTTCCTGATGATATTATAAATCAATATGTTTTACAACTTTTGATAAATAAGGAAATATTGCTTTCATCGGCTAAGAATTTGGGAATAAGAGTAAGCGGTTCAACTGTTAATAAGGAATTTAAGGCTTATCAAAAACAGTCTAAATTAGGAAAAGATGAATTTTCTCAATATTTAAGATCAGTTGGATATAACGTTACTTCATTTAAAAAAATGATAAAAGACCAGAAAACAGTTGACAAGATGAGAGAAAAATTATTTGCAGATGATAAAGTTACAGATGAGGAAGTTAAAAAGGCTTATGAAAGAAATAAATATACTCAAGCCTTTGAAAATCAAGAATTTGATGATGTAAAAGATCAAATTAAGGAAAATATGAAGCAAGATAAGGATATTATGATTTTAAATTCATTTATTGCAAAGGCTAAGCAAAAAGCTAAAATTGAGTTTAAAGATGAGGAATTTAAAAAAATGTATGCTAACATAACAGCAGTTGTGGCACAAAATGGAGAGTATAAATATACAAATGCAGATGTAAATGAACAAATTATAAATGCAGTTTCACAAACTCAAGAAGGTTATTCGCCAAAAATGGTAAATGATTTAAAAGGCATGCTAAAAACAAATTTAAATAAATTTATACAAATAGCGAATAAGGCTAAAGCGGCTGGAATAAAGGCAGATGCTGATTTAGTAGGAGTAGATCAGTTAAGAGATTATTCTCAAAAATACTATAATTATTTAATTGATACTTATAAGCCTGATAATGCGGCATTACAAGCAAGATTTGATTCTAAGAGGGATAGCTATAATACTCAAAATAGTATAGGCGGTTATGTAATTGGAGAAGAATATCAGGCTGGAGAAAATGATTTTGCTGTGGCTAAAAAGCAGGCTGAAGAAATTATGAAAACTACAAATAAAGATAATTTTGCAGAAAAAGCCAGAGAGTTTTCAAAGGATCCTGGTTCGGCTAAGAATGGCGGAAGTTTAGGAGAAACAGCGGATTTATCAAAACTTGTCCCAGAATTTGCAAATGCAGTTAAAAATGGTAAGGCTGGAGATATTGTGGGACCAATAAAAACACAGTTTGGTTATCATATTATTTACATTCAAAGTAAAGATCCAAAAAATGAAAATGTAGCGAAAGTTAGCCATATTTTAATAACTCCAACTATTTCTGAGGCATCAAAACAAAAAGTTATTAAGAAAATTCAAGACTTGAAAGCTGAAATTCAAAGCAAGAAAGTTACTTGGAGCACTGTGGAAAAACAAGATAAATATAACTTTAGCGTAAAAGAAAGATTTAAAAAGTTAGTTAAAACTGATGCAATTCCAGGAATTGGAATAAATAAAGAACTAATGGATCAAATATTCGCATTGAAAGTAGATGGATTCTTAGAAAGAAATGATGCAACTGGATATTATTTAATTGCAAAAACATCAGAAATACCATTTACACAAGCAACATTTGAAAATTCAAAAGAACGTGTAAGATTGGAACTTGCGCATGAATATGCAGATAAGCAGTTGGGAATTACACAATAGTTTTCTTTTTAAATAGTTAAATTTGATTTATCAAGGATTCTTTTATTGTCAAATAGAAGAAGTACAAGATATTAGAAAGAACTGTTTTAAATACTAAAAATATTTAAGACAGTTTTTTATTATATTAATACTAAATCTCGTTTAAAATATTATTTACCAAAAGAGACTTTGAACTCTTGCAAAGAAATTTATATTTTAAATGGGAAATAACATAATTTTATTGAAGACTAGGAGTTAAAATGAGTTATATTGAAAATTTAGAAAGTGTTGGAAAAAAGATGATTGTGGAGGAAAAAGGGTTAAAAATAACAGAAGATGCTATTTTGCTTTCAGAATTTATGAAAAAATATTTTAGCAGAAAACGTAAGAATTTGAAAGGGGAAAAATCATTTTTAGAAATTGGGGCGGGACAAGGGATAATTTCGTTATTACTTTCAGAACTCGATATTATTTCAAAAATTTTTGCTGTGGAAATTCAGGAGGAAGTTTTTGCTGCTTTAAAAAAAAATATAGAGATAAATGATTTAAATGGTAAAATAATTCCAATTAATAAAAATATAAAGAATGTGAATGGAGAGTATGATTTTATTTTTTCAAATCCGCCGTATAAAAAGACCAGTTCTGGAAAAATGCCTGAAAATGAAATGGAACGAATTAGTAAATATGAAATTTTGCTGACTTTGGATGAATTAATTTTGGAAATAAGAAGACTTCTAAAAAATTATGGAGAGTTTTTTGTGGTTGTGCCGAATAGCAGGTTAAATGATGTTTTTCGGTGTATTTATGAAAATAGGCTGAATGTATTGTCGGTTAAGGTGAATAAGTATAAAAAGGTGGATCTGGTTGTTGTACATGGGAAAAAGGGAGGTAAAGTAAATTCTGGGATTGAAATTGAGTAATTAATCATTAATAAAATATATTGAAATATATAAAAAATATATAATTGATTTATTGACAATTAAGTAAAATAAATGTTAATATAAATTGTAATTTGATATACAAATATTTTGATACTTGAATTTTTGATAAAGTCAAGAATAAATTGTA
>CAUUWI010000140.1:0-2838 GCA_963548925.1 uncultured Leptotrichia sp.
GCAATGAGCAATCCTGCGAAAAAAAAGAAAAAAACTAATAAAAATAGTAAAAACCTATATTAAATAAAATAATTTAATACTAAATCCCATTATAAAATAGAAACTATGTTAAGGACAAAAAGTTTTAATTCCTTACTAAAATAGTATGTAATTCAAAATTTATTAAAAATTCGCTTATTTAAAGGGGAAATAGTATTAGAATTAACAGAAATATTTAAAAGGAAAGGAGATGGAAAAAATGAAAAAAAATATAAATAGAATGATAATAATGATGTTTTTGTGCATTATTGTTTATAACTTAGGGCATCCTGCTACGCCTGCATTAATTGAATTGAGAGGTTGGAAGAGAAGTATTTCTGGGGAATTACTGGCGTTTATGAGTACGGCGATGTTTATTTCTTCACCTTATTTAGGAGCTTTGGCAGATAGAGTTGGGATGAAGAGGATATTTGTGTTTATGCCGGTTTGTTATGGAATGTCGCAGCTTATCTTTGGATTTGGGACGAATTTGCTACTCATATTTCTGGCACGGATGATTTCAGGATTTTCTTCTGGAGGGACATATGCTGTTGCTTTTGGATATGTGAGTCAGCTTTCTGAAAAAGGGGAAAAGGCGAAAAATATTGCCAAAGTAAGTTCGGCAACTGTAATTGGTGGAGCAATTGGACAGAAAATAGGAGGATATGCTGCTACGGTTACAAATGATCCACGATTTTCTTTTGCATTGCAGTTTATTGGTGGAAGTATTGTTTCGATAATTATTTTGCTGATTATGAAGGAAATTGTGAAAAAGGATAATAATTTAGTGGAAGAAAAAAATAGAAAAGACTTGAATCCATTTGCAACTTTTAGGTATATTAAGGAATTGGATAGATATTCTAAGTTTTTTTGTCTTATAATTTTACTTTCAGGAATTGGAATTTATTCTTATGGGAGTGCATTAAATTATTTTTTGAAATTTTATGAAAAAGTTTCTTCAGATACAATTGGAACTTTTGTAATGTGTTCATCATTGCTCGCTTTTTTTGGAACTGCATTTTTACTGGGAAAAGTGCTTAAAAAATTTAAGGAAAAAAATATTTATAAATTTTTGATTTTTATAGGAATAATATTGATGGCAGTAATTTTTTTCAGGGTAAAATTTGGTGTAACTCCGTATGTTCTGATGGCTGTTTATACGATGACTTATGAGATTGTGCGTTCGCTTGGGAATACAATTATTGCTCAGAGATATAATGAAAATCAGGGTAAAATACTTGGTGTGGCTTCTGCAGTAGGCTCGCTTGGAACTGCGATTGGGTCATTGCTTTCTGGACATTTGTTGAATTTTGATCCATTTTTTCCATTTATTGTGAATATTGTTATAATGTTTTTTGTGCTAGTTTTAATTTTAATAAAAAAATTGTAATTTTTTTCATTTAGGTACTTGTTAAATCAAATAAATGTGGTAAAATTAATATTGGATAGAAAAATTTGCTATTTGTAATTTAATTATCTAAAAAATAGGTTTTTTGCAAATTAAATTGTTTAATAATAAAATTTTTAGGAGGAATACCATGGACTACATGAAAAAATATGAATATTGGCTAAATTCAGAAGCAGTTGATGAAAAAGACAAAGAAGAATTAAGAAATTTGGCTGGGAATGAGAAAGAAATTGAAGATAGATTTTTTAAAGATTTAAGTTTTGGAACTGGTGGAATTAGAGGAGTTCGTGGAATTGGGACAAATAGAATTAATAAATACGTAATTAGAAAAGCGACTCAAGGGCTTGCAAATTATATGTTAGGTTTTGATGAAAAATTAGCAAAGGAAAAAGGAATTATCATTGCTCACGATTGTAGAATTGGTTCAAGAGAATATGCTTTGAATACAGCTAGAGTTATGGCTGCCAATGGAATTAAAGCCTATATTTATGAAGATTTGCGTTCTACTCCTGAATTGTCGTTTGGAGTAAGATATAAAGGGACAATGGCTGGAATTGTCGTAACTGCATCACATAATCCTGTGGAATATAACGGATACAAAGTTTACTGGGATGACGGGGCACAAGTTGTAGATCCGCATGCACCTTCTATTGTTGCAGAAGTTAATAAAATTCAAACTCTTGAAGAAATAAAAGTAATTTCTGAAGCAGAAGGAAGAGAAAAAGGGTTAATTATTCAATTAGACGGAAAAATTGATGATGATTACTTGGATGCAATTAAAAAACAAACTTTAAAAACAGATGTTCCAGGGAAAGAAAATTTCAAAATAGTTTACACTCCGCTTCATGGAACTGGTGGACGTCCAATGAAACGAATTTTATCTGACTTTGGATATAGTTATGAAGTTGTAAAAGAACAAATTGAACCTGATGGAACTTTCCCAACAGTAGTTTATGCTAATCCAGAAGAAAAAGCTGCATTTACACTTGGAATAAAACTGGCTGATGAAATTGGGGCAAAATTAGTTATGGCAAATGATCCTGATGCGGATAGAATCGGTATTGCGGTAAAAGATGACAAAAATGAATGGTATTATCCAAACGGAAATCAAGTTGGATTATTGTTATTACAATATTTGTTAAATAATAAAAAAGATATTCCTGAAAATGCAAAAGTTATAACAACAGTTGTTTCTACACCAATGATTGACGTTGTTGCACCTTCAAAGAATGTTGGAGTTATGAAAACATTGACTGGATTTAAGTATATTGGAGAAAAAATCAGACAATTTGAACATAAAGAACTGGATGGAACTTACTTATTTGGATTTGAAGAAAGTTATGGTTACTTGATTGGTACACATGCAAGAGATAAAGATGCGTTGGTAACTTCAATGGTAATTGCTGAAATGG
>CAUUWI010000141.1:0-2829 GCA_963548925.1 uncultured Leptotrichia sp.
TACATATAAATCGGCTCATTAACTTTCATAACTCTTGCCTTTATCCAATTGTATTTGTTTTTTTTCTTTTGATTACTTTTCCATTATTGAAAACAATTGTCATTTCTCTTTCTCCTTTTTTCTTCATCTCTTCTAGCAAAATCACTATAAAGTGAAAAAGATTTTTATTGTTTTCAATTTGTCTTATCTGCTCTTTAGTAAGCATTTTATCACTCCCTTATTATACCTTATTTTCTCTACATTTTCAACTGTTTTGACTATATTTTTTTACGCTCTAATCGCAAAAAATACAATCAAATGCAGCGTAATATAAATTAACATAACACTTAAAAACCAAAAAACTAAAAAATATATCACATTGTAAGGTGTGTAATTAATTCTGGCTATATTTCTAAGATTTTTTTTCACTTTTTCAACTAAGGCATACAGATAGCTGACTAAAAAGAAAACTAAAAATATTGTAACTGCCGTACTTAAAATTCTTGTCA
Organism: uncultured Leptotrichia sp.; assembly: GCA_963548925.1. Taxonomy (GTDB): domain Bacteria; phylum Fusobacteriota; class Fusobacteriia; order Fusobacteriales; family Leptotrichiaceae; genus Leptotrichia. The sequence goes on from CAUUWI010000141.1 coordinate 489, forward strand.
TTATTTCTAATATCATTTTCTTCTCCCTTGTTTTTTAGTTTTTTATATCAATTTTAATAATTCGTCAATCTTTTTTAGTTTTTTAATATATTTACTTGGTTCTTCTACATGGACATCTACTATTTCAATAGTCAATGTTTTATCGTCATTTTTTAATTTATTTACAAATTTTTCTGCTTCTTCTGCTGTCAGTAGTATACTTTTTCCTGTCTTCTTCCTAGTCTTTTTAAAGCTCTCGATTCCGTTTTCCTTGTTTTCCTCTATAATTTCTGCAATCAACTCCTGCAATTTATTATTTACGTTATCCTGTTCTTTCATTTTATCCTCCTAAAATTTACATTCTTTAATTTTTTCTCCAACATTCACTAATCTATATTTTGATTGTCCGATTGAATAAGTGTTGCTATTTTCAAAAGTTATATAGTAATATACAGATGTTTGTGGTACTGGAATGTACAAGGGACTACCATTTATTTCCCCAGCATATTGATTTGTTATAAAAGTTTCTTTTTTTTCATATTTATCAGCGACTTTGTAATTTTCACAATCTAAAATCAATTTTTTATTATTACAGCTTCCTGTCAATCCTAAAATTGTAATTCCTAATAATAATTTTTTCATTTCAATTCCCTTTCTTTTTTTATTCGTACCAAACTCTTGTTTCTGTGATTTGTTCAGATTTTCTTTGAACTCTTTTAATACCAAAATACTCATTTACAATCCATTCACTTTTGGCGTGATAAAACCAAAAATAACCTTTTTCTGAATTTCCTACAACGTAGTATTCTTTTTCAACGTTCCTATAGTTTATTGTTCCGCTATGCCAATTTCCAACACTTTCTTCCTTTTTTATGATAGGAAGTTTTTCAAGAAGTGTTTTGTATTCGGCTTGCAATAACGGATAACCGTTATCTATTTTAAAAATTATTCCGTCTAGCATTGTTTTTTCTGCCATTTCTCTTCCTAACCTTTCTCTAACCCAATCTACTTTTCACGACTAATCTTTTTTGCCGTAAATACTTCGTTTGTTTGTATTATCTCAGCCAAAACGACTTTCTGCGACTGAACTTTATTTCTCTTTTATAATCCCTCTATAATGCCCCTCTTTTAACCTTTTCCTGAACAGTTTAAAGTGATTCGGATATACAATAAGCAGTTCATAGACCAGCCTTTCGTTTAAATAAACTGGCTCTAAATGATATTTCTCCAAAAAATCCTGCTTAGGAATATTATGTATTTCCGTATGGTGCTGTCTGCATAAGCTCAAAAATCTACTGTGCAATCCGTCATCATTTTCATAAGTTCCAGCTGTGCTTGCGACCGTATCATAATGTTCCAAATCGACTGTATTGTATTCATTATGAGGTCTTCCGCAAACGCAGCATATTCTTTTCCTTAGGCAACTTATAACATATCTTTGTATATCTGGAACTATTTCCCTTATGTGCCTTGCTCTTTTATCTTTTGAATCCAATATATATAAATTTACATCCTGCTCTATCGCAAACTCAATTATAAACTGTATAAAGTTTGTTGCCTGTTCTAACGTCAAAGCATTCTTTTTCATCGGTGACAAACTGAAATTGCCTATTTCATATACTGTTCCAAATAAGGCTTTGAAATAGTTTTTTGTATAATCTAAATCCCAGCCTTTTGAATTTGCAAACTGGTCAAATAAGATATAGCAAAGTTTCATCTGGTCCTCTGTTATAGTGTTCTGCGGTATTATCTCTATGTCATACCCTTTCAGTTCTTCCTGCCACTCTTTTATCCTCTTTGCTGGCTTGTTGGTTGGATAAAAAAGCCTTATTTTCTTTTTTTCTCTGTCGATTTCTGTGTAAGCCATTTTCTATTAGCCTTTCTTTTCTTAATAAATTTAATACTTTTAAACAAATTAGCATTGAGTTTTGTAAATTCAAATTCACGTTTGCTCATTTCTGTATTGCATAATATATTTGCTTTTATTCTTTTGACTATTATTTCTTTTTCTTCCATTTTTCCTCCATAAAAAAATCACAGCTAAATTAATAACTGTGATTTATATCTTTAATTGCTATTCTAACAAGCCTTCCATAATTTCATTATGAAACTGCTCTACTTTTTCCGCTATTTCTAAAAATAGTTCTTCATAGTCTGATTTCAAATCTCCTATTATAACACTTGTATCTATCTGCTGCATTGGTATTGAAACCATTCTATGTGTCCTAATATACGATAATCTAGTCAAGTTTATTTTGGGAAATTTTGACGGTTCTATTTCTATATCGTATATCGGGTTTACATTTGTTCTGTTTGGAATAGTTGAAATAGGAAGAACTACATAATCATCATTTTCAGGACT
>CAUUWI010000142.1:0-2829 GCA_963548925.1 uncultured Leptotrichia sp.
TCATTTTCATCAGTTTTTATTTCCAAAGTTAAGTCATCTCCACAGTTTGGATTATGCCCTCTTTCAGCAAATGTCGGATTTTCAATTTCACGGTTTAATTCTCTACGTCTACTGTATTCTAATATTGTCTGCTGATAAATTTTCTCTAAATTCATAATAACCTTCTTTTCAAATTTTTATTTTTTATTTTTTTCTACAATCCAAAAACTTCTTTTACTTTTAAAAGTCCTTCTATCAATTTATCAATATCCTCTTCGTTATTGTAAATGCTAAAACTAGCACGGCAGCACGATGGTATTCCCAAGTAGTTCATCAAAGGCTGAGCGCAATGATGTCCTGAACGAACTGCCACATCATAGGAATCCAATATAAATGCCACATCGTGGGAATGTACATTTTTCACGTTAAAAGCGATAATTCCAGTATGTTCAACATCCTTTGTAAAATATGTTTCGACAAAATTCAATTTTTTCAATTTCTCCAAAGCATTTTTTGTAAGCGAATTTTCAATTTCATTGATTTTCTCATAACTTATTTCCTCAATAAAATTAATCGCTTCCTCCAAAGTTACAGCACCTTCCACATTTTGAGTCCCACCCTCAAACTTATTAGGAAGCTGTGCAAATGTTGATTCCTGCTCTGTTACAAACTCAATCATATCTCCACCATACAAAAAAGGCGGCATTTTCTCAAGAAGCTCCTTTTTACCATACATAACTCCGATTCCCATCGGTGTAAACAGTTTATGCCCTGAAAATACAAGAAAATCTGCATCTAAATCTTGAACATCGTGTCTAAAGTGCAGCATTGACTGTGCAGCATCCACAAGAACAAGTGCATTTTTATTTTTATTACGTGTGATTTCAATAATCTCTTTTATCGGCTGAATAACTCCTGTAACATTTACCACGGCAGAAACCGCCACAAGTTTCGTTTTATCAGACAATTTACTTTTAAAATCTTCAATATCAAACTGTCCATTTTCAGTAAGATATACAAATTTTATCTTGGCATTTTTCTTTTCTGCCACAAATTGCCACGGCACGATATTTGCGTGATGATTGGAAACTCCCAGTATTATTTCATCATTTTCATTTATAAATTCCATTCCATAGGAATAAGCTATTAAATTAATTGATTCTGTCGTATTTTTTGTAAAAATCACTTCTTCAGGATATTTTGCATTAATAAACTTTTGTACAGTTTTACGTGCATTTGCCATCAAATTTGAGGCTTCCATAGACAATGTATGCGAACCACGTCCTGGATTTCCGTTATATTTCTCATAATATTCCATAATTTTATCTAGGACTCTTTTTGGCTTTTGCGAAGTTGCCGCTGTATCTAGATAATGGTTATTTCTATTTTTAAATATTGGAAATTCTTTTCTATAATCCATCTTTCCCTCCTTGTAATTACAATTTTACCCACAAGCAATACAAAATTATATCACTTTGCGGGTATTTTTTCAAACTTATATTATTATTTCTTAACTTCCTTTTTAAATTCTTCTTTCCAATTCATCAAATAATTTATCTCTCAATTTTTCATCATCAATATTATCCATTATTGGACGGAATGAAGATTCAACTATTAATTTTTTTGCCCTGCTTTCAGAGAGTCCACGGCTCATTAAATAAAATAATTTAGCCTCGTCAACTTTTCCAACAGAAGCGGCATGTTCTCCAATAACGTCATCTTCACTGCAAAATAACGTTGGAATCGAATCAGCTTTAATTTCATCATTTAATAAAATCGCAAATTCTCCTTCACGCCCTTCAGACTTGCTAGAACCTTGCTTAAAGTAAAGATTTCCACGGAATACCTTTTTAGCAGTATCTTTTACAGCTCCCCTTGCCTGAAGCTCCCCAATCGTTCTACGTCCACGAAATACTACTGAATATTCCAAGTCCAGCTTTCTGTCTTCATCAGCAAGATATGCAGGCCATACATAAACTTCTGATGAATCTTCTTCAAGATATGATTTATGACTTATCGCATTAATTTTCCCACCTAATTCAACGCTATAATATTCGGTTTTTCCTTGTCCCATTGTTTCAATTTTCGATGATTCAAAATTAGAGCTTTTGGTATTTAATGTCTGTATTTTTATAATTTTTACTTCTGAATTTCTTCCAGTAACCACTTTGATAATTCCATTATGATAAACTGGTGTTTCATCTAGTGAATCATAGTTAATAATTACTGTAACTTTTGCAAAATCCGCCACTTCAATTACATTATAGTCAACTAAAAAGTTATTTTCCTTATTTGTATGATAATTTAAATAAATTGGCTTATCAATTTTTTTTCTTTCTCCAATTTTCAAATATTTCCCTTCGTTATAAAAAGCGAAATTTTGTTTTTTGAAAAAATCTCCTAATCCATAATCATTCTCATTTTTCAATTTTTCCAGTTCTTTTAACGATTCACTTATATTTTTTATAACAACTCCATCCTGATTTTCATTTTTTATTTCCAAATTGTTAAATTCTTTAAATGCTTCAGGTTCTTCATACTGATAGCCTACTCTTTTCCAATTAACCTTTTCAAGCGTTTTATATTCTTCAAAGATTTTTAATCTGTAATCGCTGTTATCAAGATTCTGTATGCTTGATTTTTCTAACATTTTCTCTCCTCTCATTTTTTAAGCAATAAATGTATTTGTAATTTTTTTGAAAAGGGGTCAAGACCCCTTGCTAGATAATATCTATTTTATACAATTTTAAATCCATATAATTATCAAACAGGTCTAAAATCTTTTAATTATCCAATTGTCCCTTCTAGTTCCAATTCAATCAGCTTATTCAATTCAACTGCATATTCAAG
>CAUUWI010000143.1:0-2828 GCA_963548925.1 uncultured Leptotrichia sp.
GAATATAAAGAAGTGCCGATTTATATAAGTGAAAAAGGATATGAATTTTTATTTAATCCTGAATTGTCGCTTTTTGCTTGGCAAGAAAGGAATTTTGAACTGGATGAGAAAACTCAGATTATAACTTTGAAAGAAAATGATAAATTGGGAAAAAATGGGAAAGTAAGTGGAAATACTGGCATCAATGGGATTTTTAATTTTGAGATAATTGAAACTCCAGGGCATAGCAAAGGGGATATATGCTATTATGACAGGGCTAATAAAACATTAATTTCTGGAGATACAATGTTTGCTGGGACTTATGGAAGAGTAGATTTACCAACGAGTGATCCTATACAGATGGGAAAATCGCTGAAGAAATTATTGGCATTAGATGAAGATGTAAAGGTGTATCCTGGACATTTTTTTGATACTACAATTGGTGTAGAAAAAAGATATTATTAAATTTAAGATGTGAAAATTAAGGAAAAAAATGAAAATAATAATTCAAAGAATAAATTATGCAAAAATATTAGTAAATGACGAGTTTAAAGGAGAAATTGGTAAGGGAATAGTCGCATATGTAGGAATTTCGAGCGAAGATTCTGAAAGGGATATTGATTTTTGTATTGGTAAATTAATTAATCTAAGAATTTTTAATGATAATAATGATAAAATGAATCTATCGTTGAAAGATGTAAATGGGAAATTATTGGTTGTAAGTAATTTTACGATTTATGGAAATACAAAAAAAGGAAGAAGACCAAGTTACACTGATTCAGCACCAGCTGAAATAGCGGAAAAAATTTATAATTTGTTTGTTGAAAAGTTACGACAAACAGGTATTAAATTTGAAACTGGAGAATTTAGGCAGCATATGAAAATTATTTCTGAAAATGATGGACCTGTAAATTTGATAATTGATTCGCATTAAAATTAAGAAGGGAGAAAAGAAATAAAAATGGTAAGAAAATCAACATTTACAATGGCATGTATGTTATTAACTGTAGGGTGTACAGGATTACAAACATCTGAAAATAAAACTGGAGAGAAAAATAGCAGTGATTATTCAACAAAAGATGAGGGAAATGTTACTATTGAAGTAGTTGGAGGAAAAAGTGGAAAGAAAAAAGAAAAATTAATTTCTACTCAAATAGAAAATGATAGTAATGAAAATACAAATGTTAAAATTTCTGTAACAAAAAAATCAAAAGGAAATAATGATAAAACTGATACAAAATCAAATAATTTAAAAATTACAAAATTATTTGATGAAAATATGCTAGTAGATCGTTCAATGCCAAATTCACAATTAGTATTACAAAAACTATCTGAATTAAAGAAAAAGCATCAAATGATATTAAAAAATGGTACAGAGAGTCAAAAAAAGGTAGTTGTACTACAAAATCAGCTATTACAGTCATATAGTAACTGGAAAGGTACAAAATATTCACTTGGTGGAGATTCTGGAAATGGGATTGACTGTTCGGCATTGACGCGTAGAGTTTATCGTGAGGTATACGGATATGAATTGCCAAGAAAGACAGATCAGCAAGTAAAAATTGGTTCACATGTTTCAAAAGAAAATTTAAAACCTGGAGATATTGTATTTTTTAGACCAGAAGAAAGAATTAATCATACGGCGGTATATTTAGGAGATTCACTTTTTATTAATGCTTCTTCCGCTAAAGGAGTTGTAATTTCTACATTGGAGAACACATATTGGAATAAATATTTTAAATATGGAGTAAGAGTTAGAACAGTTTAGTAAAAATTTGAGGATGAGGGTGTTTTATAAGGCAAAAATAATTTTACTAACATAAATGTTATATATTTTTAAAAACCAACAAATATTATTTTTATTGATTTTATAAATATAGTAAAATATATAAAATTTATGATTTGGTAATTTTATTTACTTTATGAGACAGCCCCATTTTTTTGACTTATAAGGAAAGTAATACTAAACCCCATTTAAATAACGAACTTATTATAAACTTTTTTAGTAATGGATAAAAGCCTAATATTTTAATATAATTTTCGCTTTTTAAACGGGGAATAGTGTAAATTTATTTTTTTAAAATTTGTATTGCAAAAATTAGAAAAAAGGGTATAATTATAATGATAAAGAAATTAAAAAAAGTTTAAATATAGGGAGTGATTCTTATGAAAAAAGTATTATTATCTTTGATTGTATTTCCAGCATTGAGTAGTGTTTCAATGGGAGCAACATACATGACATCAGCAAAGAATAATGGAATTAATGTACGAAACTCTCCAACAACAAAATCTAGAGTTGTAAAAGTTGTTCCAAGCGGAGATATTGTGAACAGCAACGAAAGATCTGGTAACTGGTATAAAGTAGACTCTGTGGATTCTCAATCTGAATATAGTGGATATATTCATAACAGCCTATTAAGATCAGTAACTGAAAAAAACGTATTAACAGGTGGAAATACTAATGTAAGAGCAGGAGGTTCATTAAAATCTAAAGTAATAGGTAAAGTAAGTAGTGGAGATGTAGTTTACACAATAGGAGATAAGGAAAAGGGATGGTATCACGTAAGACTTTCTAAATATCAAGCAAATGGAAGAAAATTTGGATATATTCATGAAAGTAGATTTCAAAAATAATTAATTATAAAGAAATTAAAAAGTTAATGATTAAAATTAAAACAAAAAAAATGGCAGGAAATATTAACAAATATAATCCTGCTATTTTTATATCCAATAATTTATTTTAAAAATAAAAATTACACAATAACTTAGCTATACATTTCATTTAGTCTTGCTTCAACAGTTTCGTCATTCAAATAATCATCATATTCCATTTCTTTTTCCAAAATTCC
>CAUUWI010000144.1:0-2806 GCA_963548925.1 uncultured Leptotrichia sp.
ATGGATTAAGATATAGAAATATAGGAGTAACAATACTTGGATATTATAAAAATTCAACTTTATCTATGAACGAAGGGGTCAATATAGCAATAGATTATGATAAGAGAATTATATTTTATGATCCAGCAGGTCTTTAATTTTTACGTAAAGTTTATATCTTAGTAAAAAATGATTGAAAAATGAAAAAGCTATTTCATAAAATAATCCTCATGAGACAGCTTTTAGTTCAATAAAATCTATTTTTAAAAATTCTAAATCTTACAAGAGAGTGTCCAGAATTTTGTGTAAACTAATAGATGAATTCACCTCTTGTATTCATTATACCATTATATGATACTTTAAGTAAGTACAAAAAAGCCTGTCTCAAAATAGTAAAACTATATTTTTTTATAATGATATTTTCTGGGAGCTGGATACCTGTAATGATAGAATTCCCATACAATCATTTTAACCTTGCATACTGGACAGTAAAAAGGATTGGTCCCGAAAGTCTTGTACATCTGCCTTTGATAAAATGAATATCTTGACACGGCAATGTTTTTCCTGAAAGCATCAATTGTCTTTCAGAAATATGCCTTGAATAAAATCCGTAGCGGTTTACCATCTTAAAGTTCTTAGGGGGCAGATGAATTAAAATATGGGAAATAAATTTCTTAGAAGGCATAGTAATGTAAGTTTTCTTTTTATCATTAACTAGATCGTTAAAAAAGAAAGTGACCTTGTCATCAGCAATGTCAATAATCTTGTATTCAGCTATTCGGCAATAGGGGGAACATGCGGGGGTATCGTCCAAGATACTTGATAATACCTTTTGTGCTTTATAATTTTATAAGATGTAACTATCACTATTATATCTAAAGGGAGATTAGAAGTTTTATAGAATATCAGAGTCAATTTTGAAGTTTTGCAAATAGAAAAAGTCATTTGTAAAAAAATAAAAATATAGAAAAAAGGAGAGTGGGATTATGCAGATATCAAGCAGATTTACGATAGCACTACATATTTTTGCATGTGTAGAGGTATTTAAAGATGAGTACAGGATTACAAGTGATTTTCTTGCTGGAAGTATAAATACGAATCCTGTTATTATAAGAAAAATTTTGACAAAATTAAAAAGTGCAGGATTAATAACAGTTGCAAGAGGAACTGGAGGAATTGAATTGACAAAACCTCTAAAGGAAATAACATTTTATGATGTATATGTGGCAATTGAACCACTGGAAAATAATGAATTGTTTAATTTTCATAAAAATCCGAATCCAGAATGTCCTGTGGGAAAAAATATTCATAAATTGCTTGATAGTAAACTGGAAACGATACAAAAGGCTATGGAAAATGAAATGAAAAAATATACACTGGAAAGCCTTAAAAATGAAATACAGGAAATTTTAGGGAAAAAAGATTAAATTTAGAAATAATAGAATTAAATATTTGTGAAATTATAAAAATTATTTGAATGAATAATGGAAGGAAGGTAGAGTTATGGAAAAGAATAAAGAGCAGGAAAAAAGACTTGATTATCTTTTAAAAGAGTTCAAAGCTGATTCAGTTGAATATAAAGATATAGAAATTCCAGAAGATCTAAATGGAAAACGTTGTATTTTAAGGTCTTTGATGAATGTCCGTATGCCTAAGAAAATGTCGGATTCGGTATTGAAGGTGCAGGATGAATATTTATCTATCCGTGCTGAAGAAAAAGGTATTGTTCAGATTTCAGATATTCCTGTAATTAAAGGGAATGTTTCTATTTGGCAGGGAGATATTACAAGGCTTGAAGTAGATGCCATAATAAATGCGGCAAATTCTCAAATGTTAGGATGCTTTATACCGATGCACATGTGCATTGATAATCAGATTCATACTTATGCAGGAGTACAGCTTAGGAAAGAGTGCAGTCATAAAATGAAGAAATTGAGAAAAAAATACGGAAGTCATTACGAACAGCCAACCTCGATTCCCATAATTACAAATGCGTACAATCTTCCAGCGAAAAATGTTATTCACATAGTTGGTCCGATAGTAAGAAATAGACTTACACCAGAATTGGAGCAGAAATTGGCAGATTGCTATAAAAATGTTTTGGATATATGTTTGGAAAATAATTTGAAAAGTGTAGCATTTTGCTGTATTTCGACAGGAGTATTTCGTTTTCCGAATAAAAGAGCGGCACAAATTGCTGTAAAAACAGTTAAGGAATGGTCTTTGGAACATCCAAAGGCTATGAAAAGAATAATTTTCAATGTTTTCAAAGAGGAGGATAAAAAATATTATGAAGAAATTTTACAGTAGAAGAAATGGATATTTAGAACCGATTCAAAAAGGATTGGCAGCACTTGGGGTTTTGGGAAATCATTTTTCACTGGGAAAGGGATCGAGAGAAGAACGGATAGAACTTTTGAAAAATGAAATTCAAAATGCAGATGCTATTGTAGTAGGTGCTGGTTCAGGATTATCAACTTCGGCAGGTTTCACATATAGTGGTGAAAGATTTGAAAAATACTTTTTCGACTTTATAAAAAAATACGGGATTACGGATATGTATTCAGGTGGTTTTTATCCATTTCCAAATGCTGAAATTCGATGGGCATGGTGGGCAAGACATATATATTTTAATCGTTATATTAAAGCTGAAAAACCTGTCTACGAAAAATTATTTTCTCTTTTAAAAGATAAAAATTATTTTGTCATCACAACAAATGTAGATCACCAATTTCAAAAAGCAGGATTTGATAAAAAAAGTCTTTTTTATACGCAAGGAGATTATGGCTTATTCCAAAGTGTGAATCCACAAATACGAAAAACCTAT
>CAUUWI010000145.1:0-2796 GCA_963548925.1 uncultured Leptotrichia sp.
GAGTGGAGAAATAATACTTCTTATTAAAAAATATTAGAAATACCAAATACAGGTGGTTAAAATTTATGAAAAAAATACTAATTTTATCAATAATAATTTTTAATTTAGGAATTGCTAAAAGTTTAGGTAATAATTTAACTAAAAATGTAACTGTGTCTGAAATTGAACAAAAAAATGATAGAAATTTAATAATGCAGGAAATAGAAAGTAAAAGGAAAAAATCTCTGGATGAATTAGGAGAAAAAATTATTGATTTTTACGAAATGGAAAATAGTAAAAATAATTACTATATGGCTTTGTATATTTTTAGTAAAGAAGCCTCAATGGATTTTAAATATACGATTGAAAATGTATCTTATATTACAAAAGATAAAATAGAAGTTACATTAAATTTAACCTTTTTAGATGAAGAAGAAAATGAAAAAGCATTTTATGAATTTGGAAAGATGTTTGTAAAAGAATTTGGTGAGAATAGACTGGAAAGTAATCGTTTATTTACTAACAAAGAAAAAGACAGAGTAAAAGAAATATCAAAAATTTCTATATCAAAAATACCTAAAAAAAATATATCTAAAAATATTACAATGGTTAGAAAAAATAACAGGTGGGTCTCAGATATTGATTTTGAAGATTTGATATTTTAAAATTAGGAAATGGTGTATTTATGAAATTAAAAGAACTGTTTAAAAATCAAAATATTGACAATATGGAATTAAAAGAGTTGCTTGAATCACTAAATTATGAAGATTTTAATAAATTGCTGAAAAACACTGAAAATTCTAAAGATATTGATTTTTATGTGAACTTGCAAGATTTTCTGATACAAGAAAAACAGAAAGAATTGATTGAAAAGGGTGTGTTTTGATGGAGAATAAAAGTTTCTATTTGTTTGCAGGTGTGAATGGGGTGGGGAAAACTACGCTATTTAATGCGATTAATGGGGATATGAAAAAATCAGTTAGGATAAATAGTGATGAAATTGTAAGAGAAATTGGTAAATGGAATAGTGAAATTGATCAGGTAAAGGCGGCTAAAATTGCAATTGGATTGAGAAATGAATGTATGGAAAAAGGAAATTCCTTTAATGAAGAAACTACTTTGACTGGTAAAACAATTTTAAAATTGATTGACAAAGTAAGAGAAAAAAATTATAATACTAAACCCCATTTAAATAACGAACTTATTATAAACTTTTTTAGTAATGGATAAAAGCCTAATATTTTAATATAATTTTCGCTTTTTAAACGGTGAATAGTATAAGTTGCATTTATTTTATGTTGGTGTCGGAAGTCCTGGTATTTCAAAAGAGAGAATAAAAAAGAGAGTGGCGGATGGCGGACATCATATTCCAAATGAAGTTGTTGATAAAAGATACAAGGAATCATTGAAGAATTTTGAGAAAATTCTGAAAGAATTTGATAATGTTGTAGTTTATGACAATAGTGTGAGATTTAGGACATTATTGCGAATTATTGATAAAAAAGTGATAAAAATAGCAGATGATTTGCCAGAATGGATGGAAAATACGATAAATAATAATTATAAAGTATTGGAAGTAGAGGACTTTGCTTTTGTGAGAAAGGAGACGTTTAAAAATTTTAGAGAGATATGAAGTGGAGAGAATAATAAAAAATGACAGGTACAAAAGTAAAACCATTTTTAAAATGGGCAGGTGGAAAGGGGCAGTTAATAGATAAAATTGAAAAGTTTTATCCATTTGATAATAAAATTAATAAATATGCAGAACCGTTTATTGGTGGAGGAGCAGTTTTATTTGATATTTTAAATAAATTTGAATTAGAAAAAATATATATTAGTGATGTTAATCTTGAGCTATTGAACTGTTATAAAGTTATAAAGGAAAAAGTTCAAGAATTAATAAATGAACTAAAGGTATTTGAAGATGAATTTTTAGTTAAATTGAAAGAAGATAGAAAAGAATATTACTATGCAAAAAGAGAACAATTTAATAAATTGAAATTAGAAAACGATAATGAAGAAGTTAAACGTGCAGCATTAATGATATTTTTAAATAGAACCTGTTTTAATGGACTTTATAGAGTAAATAAAAAAGGATTATTTAATGTTCCAATGGGAGATTATAAAAATCCTAAAATATGTGATGAAGAAAATTTGATTAATATATCAAAAAAATTAAAAAATGTGGATATTATTTATGGAGATTACAAAAAATCTTATGATTTTATAGATAAAAATACATTTGTCTATTTTGATCCACCATATCGTCCATTAAATCAAACTTCATCATTTACATCGTATACAGAATATACATTTGAAGATAAGGAACAGATTGAACTTTCTGAATATTTTAAATTATTAAATAAAAAAGGTGCTAAATTACTACTTAGTAATTCTGATCCTAAAAATGAGAATATTGAAGATAGTTTTTTTGATGATTTATATAAAGAATTTAACATAAATCGAATTGAAGCAAGTAGAGCGATTAATAGTGATGGTGGAAAAAGAGGGAAGATAACAGAAATTTTAGTAAATAATATGGAAGAGGTTAAAGAAGCTATGACAGGAAAAAGAGATTTCAATGATTGGTTTAAAAACTTTCGTGATAGTATTGCAGGTTATGGATACTATACAGATTTTGAAAAAGTTTTTAAAAATGCTAATGATATAAAAATAGAATTAAATATTTTAAATTCTTTAATTGGCTCTAAAAATATAAAAGAAGATTTTGAAAATATAATAGAAGAATATCCAGAGACCTTGAAATGTATTCCAATTTTATTAGCAGTACGAAAAAAAGAAATTTATGTTATTGAT
>CAUUWI010000146.1:0-2764 GCA_963548925.1 uncultured Leptotrichia sp.
TGGAAATATGGAATGATGAATATTATGGTTCTGACAAAGATTATATGTACTGGAACGAAGATTTTGGGGAATATGATAAAAATGAAAATATAGAAAGTGAATTTGATGAAGCTAATTTTGATTCATTAGACAATGAAATTGAATTTTTTGACAATGAAGGTGAAGATGACGAAGATTTATCAGAATTTTTAGATGATTTTTTTGATGATGAAGATGAATAAATAAAAAATAAAGGAATAAAATGAAAATAAAAATAAAAAGTTTAGATAACTTTAAACAAAATTATGAAAAATTATTTAAATTGGAAAAAATAATAAATTTTGAAGAAAAAAAAGAATATCATTATAAAGATGAACACGGAAATTGTAAAATCATTGATAAGAATGATTCTATAGAGATTTATCGTTACGGACAAATCAATTCCAAGCAAATGTTCAAAAATAATAAAAACACTTTATTTGCCTATATTACAAAGCGGTTTCATGGAAAATATGAGATTTTTACAAAAAAATTTGAAAAAGAAAATGGAAAAATAATGCTGGAATATGATATAATACATCGTAATGAAATAATAAACAGCATAAATTTAGAAATACAATTTATAGATGTTTAAAAAAGCAGAAAGGAAAAATGAATGAGTAATCAAAACCACAATGATAATGGTATTATAAAAGAAAAACTGAAAAAAGTAGAAGAACTAAAAGAAATAGGCATTGAGCCGTATGGACGAAAATATGAAAAGTTAAATGAAATTGCTGAAATTAACCAATATGATGAAACTTGTGAAAAAATTTTTAAAACAGCAGGAAGAATTGTTGCTTTCAGAAGAATGGGGAAAAATGGATTTGGGCAAATTCAAGATCCAACTGGAAAAATCCAATATTATGTGAAAAAAGATGAAGTTGGAGAAGAGCAGTACGAAATTTATAAAAAAATGGGACTTGGAGATTTTATTGGACTAGAAGGAAAACTTTTTAGAACTAATACTGGAGAATTAACTCTAAGAGTTATCTCGTTTGAAGTCCTATCTAAAAATGTCCGTCCACTTCCAGAAAAGTTCCACGGACTGACTAACATAGAAACTCGTTACAGACAAAGATATGTGGATCTTGTAATGAACAGGGAAGTTATGGAAACGATGAAAAAAAGATTCCAGATTATAAGATTTTTTAGAAACTATCTTGAAAAGCACGGATTTACAGAAGTGGAAACTCCAATGATGCACCCAGTTGCTGGAGGAGCTACAGCAAGACCATTTGTAACACATCATAATGCGCTTGATATGGATCTGTTCTTAAGAATAGCACCTGAATTGTATTTAAAAAGGCTGCTTGTAGGTGGATTTGAAAAAGTGTTTGAAATAAACAGAAGTTTTAGGAATGAAGGAATTTCAATAAAGCACAATCCAGAATTTACAATGATGGAGCTGTATCAGGCTTATGCTGATTTTAACGATATGATGGACTTGACAGAAGACTTAATTTCGAGTTTGACATTTGAATTACACGGTAAATATGAAATTGAATACGAAGACAGGGACATTAACATGGCAAAACCTTGGCGACGTGTTACAATGAAAGATATTGTAAAAGAGACAACTGGATTTGATTTTGACACAGTTAGCAGTGATGAAGATGCAATAAATAAAGCTAAAGAAATGAATATTCCACTAGAAAAGGACAGAAATTATACAAAATATGGAATTTTAAACTTGATATTTGAAGAAAAAGTTGAAGAAACTTTATTAAATCCAATATTTATTACTGAATATCCAAAAGAAATTTCTCCGCTTTCAAAAAATCAGAAAGGTGAAACTGAATGGGTTGACAGATTTGAATTATTTATTTCAGGAAGAGAATTCGCTAATGCTTATTCAGAATTAAATGACCCAAAAGATCAGAAAGAAAGATTTGAAGAGCAGGTTAAATTAAAAGAGGCTGGAGATGATGAAGCTCAAGGAATGGATTTGGACTATATCCGTGCGTTAGAATATGGAATGCCACCAGCTGGAGGGCTTGGAATAGGAATTGACAGATTAGTTATGTTGCAGACAAATTCTGCTTCAATAAGGGATGTTATTTTATTTCCAACATTAAGAAAAGAAGACATTGAATTATAATTATTTTGGTATCTTAAAAATACTTTTACAAATATATTTAAAATTATAAAATTAAAAGCTCTAGGTCAATAATAACTTAGAGCTTTTTTTATCTATATTTTTAAAAAAATTTATGTAAATCTTTTATCTGCATGCATTAAACAATAAACAACTTTTTAAAATCAGTCAATTCTAACTACAGTTAAAACCGCAAATGTTTTAAATAAACTAATAATAAAGGTATTCATAACCTTCTAAGTATAAACGTCTATATCCATTTCCTTGGAAATATATTCTATAAACAGAACCATATGAAGGTCCACCAATAGAACCTCTTGTAAAATTAAAATTTCTTCCACTTTGCAGACTTACACAATTTAAATATCCACGACCTTTAGAAGTAATTCTACATTCTTCAATAAATCTTGAAAATCCTAAAACTCCAAATGCCAAAAACATTGTTAAAATTAATCTTTTCATAATAATCAACTCCTTTAGTTATTTTTTTCTTTCATTAAAATTATACCTTATAAATGAAAAAAATCAAGTATTTTTTAAAATTAAACTTAGAAATTTAAATAAATTCCAAACTTTAATAAATTTTAAATAATTTAAGTCAAGACCACCCTTCAAAAGGGTGGCTTGCTCTACGGCTATAAGCCGTCG
>CAUUWI010000147.1:0-2750 GCA_963548925.1 uncultured Leptotrichia sp.
ACATCTACCCCTTTAAATTCCTTATATTCACAATAAGCTCTATTCTTATCTTTGGAATACCCATATCCAAATGCTTTAAATGTTGGGATATCAGCTCCTTCGAGTTTAATAAAAGCATTTTGCACATCCTTCGATTCCGAATTTAACAGTTTACCGTAATCAAGATAATAAATCCCATTTTTATCTTTAAAATAATTACTCGTATCCTTATTCGCTATATCAAATGAAGCACTGTCAAAATTTAAAGGTACTATCTCATAATCTCCTGTCCCAGTTTCATCTTTCCAAAAATATACACCATTTTTATTTTTAAAAATATCTGGACCAACAAATTTAAATCCTTCTGAGCTGATATTTCTAATCTGCTTCCCAAGATAATAGATATTTTTATTATCCTTTGCGAAAAAATTATCCATTTCGAAAAAGCTGTTTCTATCACCACCTTCGACCTTTCTCAGTTCTTTTTTATTCATATCATAATAAAAAACGCTGTCCTTGTCTTTATAATAACTTCCTGTATCTTCTTTAATAATCTCAAAACTCGGAGCATCTACTTTTACATTCGTTACAGTAACCAATTTTGTATTTTTCAATTTATACGTTTCAGGATCAAATTCATAAATAAATTTATATAAATTTTTACTGTCTGTCAATAGTGCAAATGTTACAGAATCCCCAGAATTAACAGCTAAATCAACAATTTTAAATCCTTTTGGACTTATTCCATCTATCTTTTTTCCATAAAAATACACACTGTTCTTATCGTATGAAAAGCCATGTTCTCCAATAGTAAAACTGTCTTTGTCTACATCTTTCATTTTCACAACATCAGAATGCGTAAAATAAATATTATTTTTATCCCGTGAATATGCACCTATTTCCATTATTTCAAAAGAGTTTATATCCGCATCTTTTATTACTTTACTACGAATTTTTTGTCCATTTCCTATAATTACATATATATTTTTATTGTTTTTTCCATAAATTATATTTGGATTATTGTAATAATCATTTTTTATTATTTTAAAATTTTCTGGATTTTCTATATCAAGCCTATTTCCATTAGCATAAATTCTGTTTCCATTTTTTATAATATCAAGCACTCCAGCACTCATGTCTTCTAAATTATCTCTAATTTTATCAATTTTTACTTCTTGATAGTACAAGTTATTTTTATCTTTTGAGTAAAAAGTTGATTTTTCTAGTTTTTCAAATGTTTTTGAATCTGCTCCTTTTATTTCCATTCCAGAAATATAAACTTTGTCTTTATTTTTTGAATATGTTGCAAAAGTTATTTCTGAAATTATTTCAAAAGTTCTAGGATCTGCTTTTTTAATTATTTCCCCAAATAAATAAACATTTTTATTATCTTTTGCGTAAATATGCATTTCTCCTAAAACTTCAAAACTGTCCAAATCAGCATTTTCAATTTTCCCATATTTTGTAAATACACTTTTATCATCTTTCAAGTAAATTTCACTTAAAATTTTTACTGTTTTTGGATTCACTTCCCTTATTGGTCTTGAACCATAGTACACCTTGTTTTTATCTTTTGCATAAGCATCTGGCATTATTATCTGAAAAGTATCCATATCCACATCAGACAAAGTTACTCCACCATAATAAATATTATGTTTATCTTTTGAATATTCATCATCCAGTACTTCAAAAGTATCTACATCCTCAATTTCATTAAGTTCATCTAATCCTTTTAAATCATATATTTTACCATTATTTCTAAAATATACTATTTTATCCTTATTTTTATAAAATTTAAAATCTTTTGGATTTATTTTTACTTTCTGGTTATACCAATAAAAGTTATCTTTATCTCTTCCAATATTTTCTCCAACTGCCTGAAATGTTTTAAAATCGGCATTTTCTAGTTTTCCATCTTCATAAAAAACATTTTTACTATCTTTCCCGTAAATCTTATTCAACTCTACAAATGTCTTAAAATCCGCATCATTTACCTTTTTCTCATCTGCCTGCCATATTTCATCCTTATAGTAAACAGCATTATCTTTTTTTATATATTCAGCCATTCCCAGATTTGCCACAAGAAAGACAAGAATTACAATTTTAGAAAGTTTGCTTTTCATGCACTTCCTCCATAATTTTAGAAAATTTGACTATTTCTATTTCAATTTAACTGGCAACTTTTCTCCACCTAAAATATGATAATGAATATGCAAAACTTCCTGTCCGCCATTTTCTCCAATATTAGTTATAACCCTATATCCACCCTTATCTAATTCCAAAATTCTAGCCACTTTTGCTACCGTAAGCTGCAATTTTCCCAACAATAAAGCATCTTCTTCAGTTGCTGCATCCAAACTTTTGATTTCTTTTTTTGGAATTACAAGCACGTGAACTTTTGCCGCTGGATTTATATCATGAAAAGCCAAGAACTCCTCATCTTCATATACAATATTTGCTGGTATTTCCTTATCTATTATCTTTTTAAAAATTGTTGACATAAAAATCACTTCCTTATTTTATAATAATATTTTTTTTGCTAAACCTTAGTAATTTCCAAAAAAGTCTAATACTAAACCCCATTTAAATAATAGAAATAAAATTCTACAATAAGTAATTTGATTGCTTTATTAAAAAAAATAATTCTTAAGTATCCATATAAGAAATTTTTATTTAGAGTTTGAAAAACTATTTATTATTAATAAATATTTTTTCATAATCTTGTATTTTTTCTTTTTATAAAGCAAGGGAAATCAGTCGCCATTTCCCTT
>CAUUWI010000148.1:0-2741 GCA_963548925.1 uncultured Leptotrichia sp.
GCCATAAGGACTCCTTTTTTTATGTCAAGCTCAACATCCCACAAAACAGGTTTATCCTCATAAGCTACCGTTAAATCCTCAACCCTTATAATAATATCATCAGAAACATTTTGATTCATTTTATTTTTCTCCTAAATTCTAAAAAGTATAACATAGCAAAACAACTTCTCAAGAATTTTTTATATTTATACAATAAAATAGGAATAATAAACAAAGTTGTTCTGCTATATTTTTTAATTATTTATATATTATTAATAAAAATAATTACCGATTATTTTAACGCATTTACAATTGTATCAGCATTTGCCTTAACTGTTTTAATATAAGTTTCAGAATTATGTGCCTTATCTCCCAATGAATCTGAATATAATTCTCCACCTATTTTAACTTCTTTTCCTTTAGCTTTTACAGCTTCCTGCAGTGCTTCTATACTTTTTTTCGGAACAGAAGATTCTACAAATATTGCTTTTATATTTCTTTGCACAATGAAGTTGGCTAAGTCACTTATATTTTTTGTACCAGTTTCAGAATCTGTAGACACACCTTGTATTGCTTTTACTTCTAGTCCAAATTGTTCTCCAAAGTAGTTAAATGCATCGTGAGCTGTTACAAGAACTCTGCTTTTTTCAGGAATTTCCTTAATTCTTGTTTTTACATAAGTTGTAAGTTCATTTAGTTCATCTTTATATTTTTTCAGGTTTTCTTTGTAGTAGTCACTATTTTTAGGATCAAATTTACTTAATTCAGCTTCTACTGCCTCAGCTTCCTTTTCCCATAATTCTGTATTGAACCATACATGCGGATCAGGAGTATTTTGGTCAACTAGATGAATTTTACTTTTATCCAGTTTCTCTCCAACATTTAATATATTTTTGTTTTGAGAAGTTAATTTTTCAAAAATTTCTGTCATTTTACCTTCCAAATGTAATCCACCATAGACTATAATGTCAGCATTTCCAAGTTTTTCAATATCTCCTGCACTGGCACTGTATAAATGCGGATCTACTCCTTCTCCCATAAGTCCCGTAACTTCGACTTTATCTCCACCAATTGTTTTTACAAGGTCAGTAAGCATTGTCGTTGTTGTCGTAACTTTTATTTTTTTTCCTGATGAAGCTCCACCTTTTCCACAAGATATTAGTAGCATCATTGCTACACATACTGCGATTACTAAGTTTAATTTTGTTAATACGTTGTTTTTACTCATTATCTGTCTCCTCCAAATCTTTATTTTTTTTATAAACCTCAATCATATCTGCTGCATTAAAAGCCACTATTTTTCCATTATTTTGCTCACTTTTCAAATATATCGGTCCATTAAACGGATCTTTTCTTTCTACAATATATTTTTCCTTTAAATTTATATCTAAATCCCGTAGATAATCATATAATTCTATATTATCTTCCACACTTAATATAACAATTTCATCATCTTCCTCAGCTTCAGATAATTTTATAATATTTTCCTCATCCAAGTTTTCCAAATCATAGAAAATCGGGCTTCCGTGCGGACATTCCTTAGGATAAAACAGGAATTTTTCCAGCTTTTGAAGAAGTTTATTGCTAGTTACATGTTCCAAAATTTCTGCTTCTTTATGCACTTCTTTCTTTTCATATCCCAGCTTTTCAAACAAAAAAACTTCCCAAACCCTATGTTTACGTATAATGTCAAGTGCAAAGCTGTTCCCTTTTTCAGTAAGTTTTACTGTTTTTTTGTCGATAGTTAAATAATCATCGTTTGCCAACTTTTTTATCATTTCACTAACTGAAGCTGGAGAAATATTTAAATATTCTGCAAGTTTTTTATTGGAATATTCCTTCTTTTTTTTCAAAGTATATATTCCCTTTAAATAGTCTTCTATACTTCTGCTCATCTCAACTCCTTTCAGTTTTAGCTAAACCTAATTTTAAAGTTAGGAAGACCTAATAACAATAACATATTAACATTATATACTTTGATTGTCAAGATATTTTTTTTACATGAATATTTTTAACATCAAAATAATAAAATTAAGATAAAATAAAAAATGCATCTAATAACATCAGATCTTTTATCTGACTATTATAAAATGCATTTTAAATCAAAAGTTATAATGATATTTTCCAAAAAAGCAAATAATAAATCAATTTTATACTAAAATCCTGAAATAAGAATAGGAAATAGTATAAAACTGTTGATTTCTCTCCACTTATATTCTATAACATTTTTTCAAATAATACTGTAACTTATGTTACAAAAAAACTCCCGTTTAAAAAAATTTTTTTAAAACGGGAATTTATACGATAATTAATATATCAATTTTTATGGTTTCAAAATATTTGCTGAAAATTTATATGAATAATCTTCATTTTTCAAAAATTTTACTGTTCCTATAATATGTGAAATAATCCAGTAAATCCAAAGTCCAGTAATAATTGCCAGTGAACTACTCCCGCTTTTAGAAGCGGGAGCTTCTTGGGAAGTATCTGCTTTTGCTAGCCAAATATATTTACCAAGCTCTTCGGGCAGTTCCTGCCCTGTTTTTTTATTTCCTAATATTTCAACATTTCTTTTCCAATATTTTTTATATTCAGTGCCGCATTGTAATCTCTATCAATTTCAATCCCACAACACTCACATTTATAATTTCTTTCTGATAATTTCAATTTTTCTTTAACGTTTCCACATTTACTGCAAATTTTCGATGATGGAAACCACTTATCTATCTTCAAAAATTGTTTCCCTAAAAACATCAGTTTAT
>CAUUWI010000149.1:0-2739 GCA_963548925.1 uncultured Leptotrichia sp.
AAATTTAGTAGGATAGTAGGAAAGGTGAGGAAAAGATTATGAAAAGATTATTGATTTTAGTAAGTGCTTTAGCATTTATGGTTTTGAGTTGTGGTAATTCTAATGGTAGTAAAAGTGGTAATGGAACTGAAAATGGAAATGGCTCCAAGAAGTATAAAATTGGAATTACACAAATTGCGTCACATCCGGCACTTGATAGTGCCAGAGAAGGTTTTAAGGATGCTTTCAAGGAAGCAGGGGTTACAGCTGATTTTGATGAAAAAAATGCAAATGGTGAAACAGCTAATGCAAATTTAATTGCAAATAACTTTGTCGGTTCAAAAGAAGATCTGATTTATGCGATTGCGACAAATGCAGCTCAACCAGCAGCACAAGCAACAAATGACATACCAGTTGTATTTGCGGCAATTACAGATCCACAATCTGCAGGCATTCTAAAAAATAATGTGACTGGTGTGAGTGATAGAATGGATGTAAAACAGCAGCTAGGATTATTAAAAAAATTGAGTCCTAATATAAAAAAAGTTGGTGTGATTTATAATTCATCGGAACAAAATTCAAAAATTCAAGTGGAAGACTTGAAAAATGCGGCAAAAGAGCTGGGAATAAATATTGTTGAAAAAAGTATTGTTCAAGCGAATGAAATACCGCAAGCAGCAGATAATCTGGTAAGAGAAGCAGATGCAGTTTATTTGCCTACAGATAATCTTGTAGCATCAGTTGTAAGTTTGATTACAGATAAGGCAACAGCGGCTAAAAAAATAGTATTTGGTGCAGAAGCGGCTCATGTAAAAGGTGGAGCGTTAATTACACAAGGTGTGAGTTATTATGAAATAGGAAAAGAAGCTGGGAAAATGGCAATTGATATTTTGAAAAATGGTAAAAAGCCAAGTGAAATCAAGTTTAAGACAATGCCTTTAAATGAAATTGTAATAAATGAAAAGACGCTTGCAGCACTTGGAGTTTCATTGCCAGAAGACATAAAATCCAAAGCTAAGATGGTTCAGTAAAATTATAATATATAACAATTGGGAAAGGAAAAAAATAAAATGAAAAAAATATTATTAGTAGCAATGAGCTTATTAATGGTATTATCCTGTGGAAATAAAGGCAATAATACTGTTAGCGGGAACAAGGATTCGCAGGCATCAGATGGCAAGCAAGTTTATAAAATAGGTGTAACACAGTTTATGGAACATCCGTCACTTAATTTAACTAAGCAAGGATTTGAAGATGCATTTAAAGAAGCTGGAATAAAAGCTGATTTTGATGAAAAAAATGCAAACGGAGAAGTAACAAATGCAAATTTAATTGCGACAAATTACAAGGCGGATAAAAAGGATTTAGTATTTGGAATTGCAACACCGTCAGCACAGGCATTGGCAAATAACATTACGGATATTCCTATATTATTTTCAGCAGTAACTGATCCTGCGAGTGCAAAACTTCTGAATCCAAATGTGACAGGAACAAGCGATAAAGTAGAAAATATTGCAGTTCAATTTGATTTGTTGGCAAAAATAAAACCTGGATTAAAAAAAGTTGGAGTTTTATATAATCCATCAGAACAAAATTCAGCTGTTCAAGTTCAGGAAATTCAAAAAATTGCTAAAGAAAAAAATATAGAGGTTATGCTGCAAGGAATAAGTAACTTTGGTGAATTAGCTCAGGCTACCAAAAATTTGCTTGGAGCGACTGATGCATTGTATCTTCCAACAGACAATCTTGTTGTATCTGGAGCAAATTTAATTACTTCAGAGGCGATTAATGCCAAGAAACCTGTAGTTGCAAGTGAAAATTCTACTGTAAAACTGGGAGCATTGTTTACAATGGGACTTGATTACTACGCATTAGGAAAACGTACTGGAGAAATGGCAATTGAAATTCTGAAAGGAAAACCTATTTCTCAAATTCCTTTTGAAATTTCAAAACAAATGAAATTGTACGTAAACCAGAAAACAGCACAGGCATTGGGACTGGATATAAAAAATCCTGTGTTTAGTGGAGCGGAATTTGTAAGTAAATAAAAAATAAATTTTGGAGAGAATAGAAAAGAAAGAGAGAAAAAAGTTAAATGAATGAATTGTTAGTATTTTTACAAAGTCTTCCAGAGGCTTTTAAAACAGGATTTATATATTCGATAATGGTTATGGGAGTGTATTTGACTTATAAAATACTAGATTTTCCTGATATGTCGGTGGATGGAACTTTTCCATTGGGAGGATTTGTATTTGCGGCATTTGCACTTTCTAGAAATGGCTTTTTTGGAATTACAAGTCCGATTATGGGGCTTATTTTGGTAGTAGTGTGCGGAATGATTGCAGGATATATTACAGGGGCATTGCACGTTTATTTAAAAATTAACGGGCTGCTTTCAGGAATTTTAGTAATGACGGGACTTTATAGTATAAATTCTCGAATTGTCGGAATGCCGAATGTATTTATTTCGCCTGAGAGAAGTATTTATGAGATTATTTCATATGAAAAGAATTTTGTGCCTTTTATAATTATGTTTGTTATTTTGCTTATTTTAAAAGGTCTTTATGATTATAAAATCAAGGAAAATAAATATATGATTAGAAGT
Source organism: uncultured Leptotrichia sp. (assembly GCA_963548925.1). Classification (GTDB taxonomy): domain Bacteria; phylum Fusobacteriota; class Fusobacteriia; order Fusobacteriales; family Leptotrichiaceae; genus Leptotrichia. The sequence continues at coordinate 2,585 of CAUUWI010000149.1, forward strand.
TTGGTTACTTATACCGTTTTTGTGATAGGGCTAATTATTTATGTTGCAAATACGAAAGATGTAAAATTGATGTTAACTGTGCTTATTGCTTTTGTTATAAAAATGATTATTGATTATGTTTTGACATCAAAATTTGGATTTGCGTTAAGAGCTTT
>CAUUWI010000150.1:0-2690 GCA_963548925.1 uncultured Leptotrichia sp.
TATTTTCTGTAATTTTAACTAAATTATTAAAAGAAAAAGGTATAAATGCTGATTTTGTAGCTGGACATAGTTTAGGAGAGTACAGTTCCTTGTATGCTGCTGGAGTTCTAAATGAAATTGATACATTAAAATTAATTTCAAAAAGAGGTGAAATAATGAGCGGTGCTAATATTGATGGTGGGATGGCTGCAATATTGGGACTTAGTGCGGCAGATGTGGAAAATATTTGTAATGAAATTGATGGAGTAGTGGAAGCTGTAAATTATAACGAGCCGAAGCAAACTGTTATTGCTGGAGAAAAAAAAGTAATTGAAAATAATCTTGCGTTATTTAAGGAAAAAGGTGCAAGAAGAGCGTTACCATTAGCAGTTTCTGGACCTTTTCATTCATCATTAATGAAGCCTGTTGCTGAAATTCTAAAAAAAGAATTTGAAAATTATACTTGGAGCAATCCAGAAACTCCAATTGTTGCCAATACTACAGCAAATATTTTAAATTTTGCTGATGAAATCCAAAATGAATTATATAATCAGACATTTGGACCAGTAAAATGGGTTGACACAATAAATAAATTAACTGAAAATGGAGTTACAAAGATTTATGAAATTGGACCTGGAAAAGTATTGGCAGGACTTATTAAAAAAATTAATAAGGAAATAGAAGTTATTAATGTTGAAAATGTAGAAAGTTTATAAATTTAATATTGGGGAAGCTGGAGATTATATAACTAAGGGATTGACATTTTTATAAAATATGCTATAATAAATGTGTAGAAAACCTCTAAGGGAAACTTTGTAGAATATAAAAAAGATATGCCATAAATTAGGCTGGATTTTTCCAGCCTTTTTTGTTATAATATTTAGGTGAATTTCGGCATAAAATTTACAAAACATTCTACAAAGGAGGCAGTGAAATGGTAGATTTCATTGCGATATTTATTCTGTTTGTAATCATTTTTTACAGTTTGAATAGATAGGCTATGATTTCACCTTTACTCCTCACCCCTTAGGGAGACATAAGAAACTTTGAAAATTTAAGGAGGAAATATTAACAAGGAATTTGTTAAAATAAAAAATGAACAAAATTAAAAACATTGCAATTATTGCACACGTAGATCACGGGAAAACAACTCTTGTCGATGCTTTATTAAAGCAGGCAGGGACATTTGGAGAACATGAAAAAGTAGATGAAAGAATTATGGATAGTGATGATTTGGAGAAGGAAAGAGGAATTACGATTTTTTCTAAAAATGCTTCATTTCATTATGATGGATATAAGATAAATATTGTGGATACGCCAGGTCATGCGGATTTTGGTGGGGAAGTACAGAGAATCTTGAAAATGGTGGATTCGGTTTTACTTCTTGTAGACGCATTTGAAGGTGTTATGCCACAGACTAAATATGTGTTGAAACAGGCACTAGAACATGGACTTCGTCCAATTGTGGTAGTTAATAAAATCGATAGGCCAAATTCAGATCCTGATGCTGTTGTGGATTCTGTATTTGATTTATTTGTGGATTTAGGGGCAAATGATATTCAGCTTGATTTTCCAGTAGTTTATGCATCGGCTAAAAATGGATATGCTAAATTGGATCTGGAAGATGAAGATAAGGATATGAAGCCGCTTTATGATGAAATTATGAAGCATGTTGATGATCCTGAAGGTGATGTAAACGAACCTTTACAAATGCTTATTACAAACACTGAATACGATGAATATGTAGGAAAATTAGGAACTGGAAGAATTTATAATGGAAAAATTGAAAAAAATCAGGAAATTACATTGATTAAAAGAAATGGTGACTTGGTAAATGGAAAAGTTACTAGAATTTATGGATATGACGGACTGAAAAAAGTTGAAATGGAAGTGGCATTTGCAGGGGACATCGTAACGATTGCAGGAATTGATAAAATTGACATAGGAGAAACTGTTGCAAGCAGGGAAAATTCTAAGCCATTGCCATTAATTGATATTGATGAACCGACACTTGCGATGACTTTTATGGTAAACGATTCGCCATTTGCTGGACAGGATGGAAAATTTATAACTTCAAGAAATATTTTGGAAAGATTGCAAAAGGAAGTAAATCACAACGTTAGTATGAGACTTGAAATGACAGAATCGCCAGATGCTTTTATTGTAAAAGGAAGAGGGGAACTTCAATTATCTATTTTGCTTGAAAATATGAGAAGAGAAGGTTATGAAGTGGCAGTTTCAAAACCTGAAGTTATTTTTAAAGAAGAAAATGGACAGAAATTGGAGCCAATCGAACTTGCGATTATCGATGTTGCCGATGAGTTTGTAGGAGTTGTAATTGAAAAATTAGGACTTAGAAAAGGTGAGATGGTAAACATGAATCAAGGAAGCGACGGCTATACAAGACTTGAATTTAAAGTGCCATCACGTGGATTAATCGGATTTAGAAATGAATTTTTGACAGAAACAAGAGGAACAGGAATTATAAACCACTCATTCTTTGAGTATGAGCCTTTCAAAGGGGAAGTTACAGGAAGAAGAAGAGGAGTTTTAATCGCAATGGAACCTGGAACAAGTATAGGCTATTCGTTAAATAATTTACAACCACGTGGAATTCTATTTATAGGGCCGGGAGTAGAAGTTTATGAAGGAATGATAGTTGGAGAGCATTCAAGAGAAAACGACTTAGTTGTAAATGTATGTAAAGGTAA
>CAUUWI010000151.1:0-2683 GCA_963548925.1 uncultured Leptotrichia sp.
AAAAAATAGATTATTTACATAAAATTAATTTACATAAAATACTGCCTATGCCTAAGTATAAAAAAGGAGATGAATAAAATGAAACTAAAACCTATTGTAACATCTTTACTTGATACAGATTTTTACAAATTTAACATGAATCAAGTAATATTTCATAAGCACACAGATTTAGTTGGAGAATATCACTTTAAATGCCGAACTCCAGGAATTAAATTTACACAAGAAATGCTAGAAGAAATAAATGAACAAATTGACCATTTATGTAACTTGCGATTTAAGAATGAAGAATTAAATTATTTACGTTCGATAAGATTTATTAAATCAGACTATGTTGAATTTTTAAGATTATGGCATCCAATTAAGGATTATGTAACTACAATACTTGAAAATGGTAAGCTTAAAGTTATTGTCAGTGGTCCGCTTTTTAGTGCTATGCAATTCGAAATTTACCTGCTTGAAATTATTAACGAAGTATATTTTAGAATGAAATTTGACTACGACAAACTGCTTATTTCAGCAAAAGAAAAATTGGAGAAAAAAATTTTAGATTTTAAAAATAAAAAATATAATTTTAAATTTGCTGAATTTGGCTGCAGAAGAAGACTTTCAAGAGAATGGCAAGAAGAAGCAGTAAAAAAATTATCCAGCGAAATTCAAAATATGGTTGGAACTTCCAATGTATTTTTGGCAATGAAATATAATCTAGTGCCAATTGGAACTTATGCTCACGAATATGTCCAAATGTATCAAGGAATCGACTCCATTCCACTATCTTACACAAATCATTACGCATTAAAAGACTGGTATGATGAATACAAGGGAGACAACGGCACAGCGCTTACAGATACGATAACTACCGATTTATTTTTAAGAGATTTCGACAGAAGCATGGTAAACAACTACACAGGAGTGCGACACGATTCGGGAGATCCATATACTTGGGCACAAAAAATCTTAAATCACTATAAAAAATACGGTATAAACCCAAAAACAAAAACACTTTTGTTTAGCGATTCGCTAAATTTTGACGAAGCTGAAAAACTATATCAGAAATTTAAAGACAAAGCAAAAATTTCTTTTGGAATAGGAACATTTATAACTAATGACACCAAGGAAAAGCCGCTAAATATCGTAATCAAACTTCAGTACGTAAACGGAAGGCCTGTCGCTAAATTAAGTGATGTGGAAACCAAAGTAATGTGTGATAACGAAAAATACTTAAAATATCTGAAAGCATCGGTAAAATTTAGGCTCGAAAGAGAACACGAGTATTAAAAAAAACTTATAGCAAAGATGGGAGGAATTTTAATGAAAAAATATAAAACAGGTTTAGTTTTAGGAAGATTCCAAACATTTCACAAAGGGCACGAATATATTATAAATAAAGCTCTTGAAATATGTAGCAAAGTTTTGGTATTTATAGGTTCTAGCGATAAATATGGAACCCAAGAAAATCCTTTTTCCTATGAATTAAGAAAAAAAATGATAAAAAAAATTTATGAAAATGAAATAAAAAAAAATCAATTAATAATTTTTCCACTAGCTGATTTAGGTGCAGGAAATGTTACCGAATGGGGAGATTACCTTTTTAACGAAGCAGAAAAATTAATAGGAAAAGTTGACTGTATTGTGTACGGCAAAGAATCTAAATGTCAAAGCTGGTTTAGCGAAGAAATCAGAACTTCTGTGAATTTTATCCCAGTTTCCAGAGATGATATAAAAATAAATGCTTCCACCTTGAGAAAATATATGAAAGAAAATAATTTTGAAAAATGGAAAAAATTTATAAACGAAAAAAATTGGGATGAATTTGAAAAAATGAGAGAAATTTTGATTGGAATATAAAAAGTTATTCAAAAAATTAATGAAAGTTTTTTTCTCTTGTTAAATAGTATAAATTTAAAATTCATAAGGGAATCTGTTGTTTAAATGAAATATGGCATTATTTTGTTGTATCAATTTTTTATCTTTTAACTAAAAAAACTGGCTCATTCTTTTAAAACGAGCTAGTTTTTATACTTAGTTGTGTTTAATAATTTGACATTTTTTATTTGTGATAAAAGACTTTAAATCTTTACAAAATAATAACTACTTTATCATATCTCTAGTATTTAATTTTTATACAGAATTATTTTACAGAAGCTTCATAAATTTCTTTAATAGCTTTTGCCAAATCTTTATCAAATTCATCATCACTTTGCTGTGCTGACAATCCTTCAGTTAATGCTCTTGAGAAACTTGCGATAACTCCTTTATTTTTAGCAAGAATTTCGTTTGCTTTTTCTCTTGGATAACCTCCTGATAATGCAACAACTCTCACTACTCTTGGATGTTCTGTTAAATCTTCATAAAAGTTTTCAACTGTTGGCAATGTTACTTTTAACATAACATTTGAAGTTTCAGGTAATTTGTCAAGATGTTTTTTAATTTCATTTTTCAGAATTGTTTCACATTCCGCCTTGTCAACATTATGAATATCTACTTCAGGTTCAATTATTGGAACAAGTCCTGCTACAATAATTTTATCTGCAACTTCAAATTGCTGATCTACAACTTTTGCAATTCCTGTTTGTGATGCCTTTTTTATAACAGAACGCATTTTTGTTCCAAAAATATGTCTTTCATTCGCTCTTTTCAAAAGTTCATCCAATCCTGGCATAGGTTTCATTATCTGAACTCCATC
>CAUUWI010000152.1:0-2601 GCA_963548925.1 uncultured Leptotrichia sp.
CTTGTTATTTCATCAGGTTCAACAGTTGGTGCAATTCTTTCTTCTTCAACAGTAGTGGCATCACCTGGACTGGTTACCGTCGTATTTTCAGTAATATAATAATTTGCCTTTACAACTGTCGCAAAAATTAAAAGAATCCCCATCATCATTATCATTCTTTTCATTTTAGTCCTCCTGGCAATTAGAACTCCAAGTTTTTAGTTGTTCTTGGGAACGGAATCACATCCCGTATATTTGTCATTCCAGTGATATACATAAGCATTCTGTCAAATCCAAGCCCAAATCCTGAATGTGGCACACTTCCATATTTTCTCAAGTCTAAGTACCACCAGTAATCTTCCTCTTTTAATCCCATTTCGTTAATTTTTCCTAAAAGGGTTTCATAATCATCTTCCCTTTGGCTTCCACCTACAATTTCTCCAATTCCTGGTGCCAACAAGTCAACTGCTCTTACAGTTTTCCCATCTTCATTTAACTTCATATAAAATGCCTTTATATCTTTTGGATAATCAGTTACAAATACAGGCTTTTTAAAGTGTTTTTCCGCCAAATATCTTTCATGTTCAGTCTGTAAATCAATTCCCCATTCCACTTCATACTCAAATTTCTGTTTTGAATTTTTCAAAATTTCAATTGCTTCTGTATAAGTAATTCTTCCAAATTCATTATTTACTAAGGTGTCAAGTCTGTTAAATAAATCCTTGTCTACAAATTTATTGAAAAACTCCATTTCTTCCTTAGCATTTTCTCTTACATAATTTACAATGTATTTTATCATTTCCTCAATAACATCCATATTTACATCCAAGTCCGCAAATGCAATTTCAGGCTCCATCATCCAAAATTCCGCAGCGTGTTTTGGAGTGTTCGATTTTTCAGCCCTGAATGTAGGCCCAAAAGTATACGTATTTTTAAATGCAGTTGCAAAAGTTTCAACATTTAACTGCCCACTAACCGTAAGATTTGCTTCTTTCCCAAAGAAATCCTGTTTAAAATCAATACTTCCATTTTCCGTTTTTGGAACATTGTTTATATCAAGTGTTGTAAGTCTAAACATTTCTCCAGCACCTTCTGCATCACTTCCAGTAATTATCGGTGTTTGAACATACACAAAGTTCTTTTCTTGAAAAAATTTATGAATTGCATAAGACAAAATTGAACGCACTCTAAATGTTGCAAAAAACGCATTAGTTCTAGGACGTAAATGTGCAATCGTTCTCAAAAATTCAAATGAATGCCTTTTATTTTGCAACGGATAATCTGAATCAGCTTTTTGATAAACAGAAATTTTTGTTGCTTTAATTTCGTAATCCTGCCCTTTTCCTACCGATTCTACTACAACTCCTGTAACTTTAACCGAAGTCGAAATCGTAAGTTTAGAAATTTCCTCAAAATTTTCCAACGCTTCATCAAACACAACTTGAATCCCTGTAAAAAAAGTCCCGTCATTCAATTCAATAAACCCAAAATTCTTCTGACTTCTAATCTTTTTTACCCATCCATTAATTTCAATTTCTTTTCCTAAATACTCTTTTGTATTCTTTTGAAGTTCTCTTAATTCTAATAACATATATTTTTGTATGACTAAATATACAAATAATCTATATAAATATTCACACATCTCCTTTCTCTAAAATTATATAATTTTTTTGATTATTCTCTACATTTTCACATTATAACACAATTTCCTACATATTTTAATAATAAATTTTAAAAATATAAAAACTTTGAGATAACTTATAATATTTTTTTAATTATTAATATAAAATATTCCCAAGAATTTGTTTAATCAAAAATTAAAAATAATATTGTTGCAAAAATTTTAAAAATACGATACACTACATATGCTATAAAAAAATTGCAAAAAACACAATATCTTGTGTTTTACTTTTAAATTAGGAGGAAAATAATAAAATGAGAAGAATTGTAAAATTTGAAAAAAACGACTGCAACCCATGTGCAATGGTATCAGACTTATTAGATAAAAAAGGTGTTGAATACGAAAGAGTAAATCCATTCGACAATCCAGAAATGGCTGTAAAATACAGAGTAAGAAGTGTTCCAACAGTAATTTTATTTGAAGAAAACGAAGAAATAAAAAGAACAATTGGATTTAAGCCAGAAGAAATTAACGAAATCATTTCAATGATATAAAAAACACAATTCAAAAATTTTAACTGTATTATCAAAGACAGTTTTTTATATATACTCAGATTATTTAATGAAAGAACTATTTGAAATCAAATATTTTTATATAGATTTTAAGTTTTTTCATCAAATAATTTTGAGTATATTTTTATAAAAAAAATTTAAGGTGAAAACTATGTTTATATATTACGATTCAAAAACAGGAAATGTTGAACGATTCACAAAAAAAATGCAAGCCCAACGTCCAGACTGGCATTTTATAAAGATAAATCCAACTATGGTAATCAAAAATGAAGGACATTTTCTGACATTCACAACAAAAATTGGAGAAATTCCAGCAACAACAGATGAATTTTTACAAAATGAAAACAACAGTAAACTATTAAAATCAGTAAGTTCCAGCGGAAACAGAAACTGGGGACAATTTTTCGCACTAGCAGCTGATAAAATTCA
>CAUUWI010000153.1:0-2592 GCA_963548925.1 uncultured Leptotrichia sp.
AAAAGCATCGCAGGGAATGAAAAAGAAATAGAAGATAGATTTTTCAAAGATTTGAGCTTCGGAACTGGTGGAATTCGTGGAGTTCGTGGAATTGGAACTAATAGAATGAATAAATATGTAATTAGAAAAGTAACTCAAGGACTTGCAAATTATATGTTGAGTTTTGATGAAAAAGCGGCAAAAGAAAAAGGAATCATAATTGCTCATGACTGTAGAATAGGTTCGAGAGAATATGCGCTAAATACTGCAAGAGTAATGGCTGCAAATGGAATTAAAGCATATATTTATGAAAGTTTACGTTCAACTCCTGAATTGTCATTTGGTGTAAGATATAAAGGATGTATGTCAGGAATCGTTGTTACGGCTTCTCATAATCCAGCTGAATACAATGGATATAAAGTTTATTGGGATGATGGAGCACAAGTTGTTGATCCACATGCACCGGCAATTGTTGAAGAAGTAAATAAAATTTCTACATTGGAAGAAATAAAAGTTATTTCTGAAGAAGAAGGAAGAGAAAAAGGATTAATCATTCAGCTTGATCATAAAATTGATGATGACTATATAGCAGCAATTAAAAAACAAACTATACATACAGATATTCCAGGAAAAGAAGATTTCAAGATTGTTTATACTCCGCTTCATGGAACTGGTGGAAGACCAATGAAGAGAATTTTATCTGATTTTGGATACAATTTTGAAGTTGTAAAAGAACAAATTGAACCAGATGGAAACTTCCCAACAGTAGTTTATGCAAACCCAGAAGAAGTGGCAGCATTTAAATTGGGAACAAAATTAGGAAATGAAATTGGAGCACAATTAATTTTGGCAAATGACCCAGATGCTGATAGAATCGGTATTGCGATAAGAGATGACAAAAATGAATGGTACTATCCAAATGGAAACCAAGTAGGATTGTTGTTATTGCAATATTTATTGAATTACAAAAAAGATATTCCAGCTGATGCACAAGTTATTACAACAGTTGTTTCAACACCTATGATTGATGTTGTTGCACCTGCTAAAAATGTTGGAGTTATGAAAACATTGACTGGATTCAAATACATTGGACAAAAAATTAGACAATTTGAACACAAAGAATTGGAAGGATCATATTTATTTGGATTTGAAGAAAGCTACGGATATTTGATTGGAACTCATGCAAGAGATAAAGATGCGTTGGTAACTTCAATGGTTATTTCTGAAATGGCAACTTATTACCACTCAAAAGGAACTTCTATTTACAAAGAATTGCAAAAATTATATGAAAAATTCGGATATTATTTAGAAGGAATTAAATCAGTAACATTGAAAGGTAAAGACGGAATTGAACAAATGGCAGCATTGATGTCTAACTTGAGAGAAAATGTTAAAGATGAATTGCTTGGTAAGAAAATTAAAATTAAAAGAGATTTCTTCTCACACAAAGAACATAACTTGGAAACTGGTGAAGAAAAAGAAATTAAATTGCCAAAAGAAAATGTATTACAATTCGTGCTTGAAGACAATACATTCATTACAGCAAGACCATCTGGAACTGAACCAAAAATTAAATTCTATTTCAGCGTAAATGCAGATTCTAGCGAAAATGTCAAAGCTAAACTTGATAAAACAATGGAAGAATTTTCTAAATTTATTGGATTATAATTTTTTGAGTAAATGTTTTGAAAAATTTGATAGATTGAGAGAAAATAAAATTTTATACAAAGTTTATAAAATTGAGTAAAAATTAAAGTAAATAAATAGATGAAAACAGGGAAATTTCTTGTGATGAGAATGATTTTCCTGTTTTTTTATTTGAAAATTGAAAATATTTTTGATTTATATGAATTCTTATGAAAAATAGAGATTGAATTTGTTTTACTTACTTAAAAAATATAAATATTTTTAAAAAATGTATCATAAGTTACACGTCTTAAAGATAAAAATATGATAAAATAAAAGAAAGTTTTACAATCAAATATTTTTTGGATAAAATTAATTTGTAAAAAGATTTTGAACTTTGATTAAAAAAATAAAGTATGAGGTGGTGTTTTTTATGGAAAAAGCGGATATGAAGGATCATTTGAATATAAATTTTGATCTGATTGAAAAAATGACTGAAATTAAGAAAGATTATATAGAGGGAACGGCGGATGTTGAAACGACAAAAAGGCGGATAAAGGAAACTTTTAAGGATAAAAAGATAACTCCTGCTGAGTTTGCCTATTCTGAACAGAAAATAAAAGATTTGGGATTTGATGATGAGACTGTTCATGATAAAATGAATGATGTGCTTGATTTGTTTGATGAAATTATTGAAAGAGAGAAACCTTCGCTGCCTGAAGGACATCCAATAAAAACCTATTTGAGGGAAAATGAGGCGGCTAGAAAACTAATTGCTGAAATGAAGGAAGAACTGAATAAAAAATTTATAAAAAATAGATGGCTGGAGTTTTACGATAAACTTTATACATTTAATTTGACACATTTGGCTAGAAAACAGCATCAATTATTTTCAATACTTGAAAGTAAAGGATTTGACAGACCGTCTAGAATAATGTGGACTTTTGATAATGCAGTCAGGGATAATATAAGTGAGGCTAGAAAGCT
>CAUUWI010000154.1:0-2588 GCA_963548925.1 uncultured Leptotrichia sp.
GCTTTTTCGATTTTGTATAAGATTCGGATTGATTTGATTGAGCATTTGTCAAAGCTGAATATGGGGTTTTTTAAGAAAAATATGATTGGAAAGCTGAAAAAGATTATTAATGAGGATATAGAAAAATTGGAACTTTTTATTGCACATCAGATTCCAGATTTATCATCGGCACTTGTAACTCCGATAATATTTTTAGGGATTATGATTTATTTTAACTGGAAATTGACACTTGTTTTATTTATTCCAATTATTCTAAGCATAATGGCGCAGGGAAAAATGTTTCAAAGCTACGGAACCCGTGTAGAACATTATTATACTCTTCTTGCAAACTTAAACGCTACTATTATGGAATACATAAATGCAATGAACGTTATGAAAGCATTTAACCTTACTGCTAAATCATTCAAGGATTATCGGGATATTACTCAGGAATATGCAGATTACTGGATTGAACTTACAGAATTAAGTGTTCCGTTTTATTCAATTTTTCTCTGTCTGACTGATTCAGGGCTGCTTTTCATTATTCCTGTTGGCGGACTTATGCTGTTTTATAATCAAATTTCAGTATCTGTGTATATTTTATTTATTTTAATGAGTACAATTTTTTTAAGCTCATTAAAGGCATTATTTGACTTGGCACACCATCTTTCCGCATTAACTAAAGGGCTAGGGAAAATTATGGAAATCAATGGAGAACAGGAGCAAAAATCTGGAAACACAAATTTCCCTTCTAATTTTTCAGGTTTTATAAAATATGAAAATGTAAATTTTGCATATAAAAATAAAAATGTTATAAATGATTTTTCCTTGGAAATAAAGGCTGGAACCTCAACTGCACTTGTAGGGCCTTCTGGCTCAGGAAAAACAACGATAGGACTTCTGCTTGGAAGATTTTGGGATATAAATAGCGGGAAAATAACGATTGATGGAACTGATATTAAGGACTTCGCTTACACAGGATTGGCTGACAATGTTTCATTCGTATTTCAGGATACATTTATGCTTCATGATACTATTTTTGAGAATATAAGAATGGGAAAGGATTATTCGCTGGAAAAAGTGGAAAATGCTGCAAAAAAGGCACAAATTCACGATTTTATAATATCCTTGCCTCAGAAATACGAAACTGTGATTGGAGAAGGCGGGATTAAATTAAGCGGAGGGGAAAAGCAGAGAATTTCAATAGCTCGTGCAATTTTAAAAAATGCCCCAATTATCGTGCTGGACGAAGTTACTTCCTACTCCGACATTGAAAATGAAGCCAAGATTCAGGAGGCTTTGCGTACTTTACTAAAAGGAAAAACTGCCATTATCATTGCTCACAGGCTTTACACAATAAAAAATGCCGATAATATCGTTGTAATGAATAAAGGACGTATTACCGAGCAAGGTACTCACAAAAAACTTCTGCAAAACAAGTCAGAATACTGGCATTTATGGAATTTATATAGTGATAATGATTTGATGGAAAATAAGAAAATTTAGGGGGTGCAGACAATGATTAACGATATTAGAAATATAAAAACTCTTGCTGGAAATAAATATAAAAATCTTAAAAAGCCAATATTTTTTCTAACAATAGATGCCTTATTTTATATGATGAACTACGCAATGTTTTATTTTACAATTATTGATTTGATGAATAATAATTTTACGATGAAAAAGTTGATAATCTATACTTTTATTATGATTTTTGCAATTATTTGCAGATTTGTATTAAATCGTATTGGATATACTGGGATTCAAAGTGAAGGGGCTAAAATTATTCAGGATTTGAGAATCAGGATGGGGGATCATTTGAGAAACTTGAATTTGGGATACTTTAACAGTCATAATATTGGGAATATTATTAATATTATGACAAATGATTTACAGGATTTTGAGCAGGTTATAACTCACAGCACATCAGAAATTATAAAGTTATCCATACTGACAATTTATCTTCTGTTAATTATATTTGCAATTTCTCCCCTGCTTGCCATACTGCAACTAATAATCTCGCTGACTGGATTAATATTTGTCATTCTGGGAACGAAAAAAGGTGCAAAAATAGCATTGAAAAAGAAGCATACTATGGATAATGTTGTTTCACGGATGGTGGAATATATCGCTGGAATGGAGCTTTTTAAGGCATACAATCTGACTGGGGAAAAATTTAAAAGGTTAAAGGACAGCTTTAATGATTTGAAAAGGGAAAGTATAAATACTGAAATTGCTCTTGCCCCCTATGTTATGATTTTTCAGCTTATTACGGATATTTCCTTTGCCTTGCTTCTGCTTGTGTCTACACAGCTTTTTATGGCTTCTTCCATTAATAAAATAGAATTTTTTTCATACATAATTATTGGACTTTCACTTTCAAACGTGCTAAAATCCTTTTCAACACAATATACTTTTATCCAATACTTGAAACTTGCCACAGATAAGCTGATAAATGTGCATAATAAAAAGGAAATTTCCTATGAACTTGAAAAAGTTACTTTACCAAATTATGATATAAAATTCCAGAATGTAAGTTTTTCTTATGAAAAAGACACTCCTGTTCTAAAAAACATTACTTTTGAAGCAAAACAGGGGACAAAAACTGC
>CAUUWI010000155.1:0-2565 GCA_963548925.1 uncultured Leptotrichia sp.
CAACTTTCATATTTGAATATTCCTTCATTTTGGCATTTTTTATTATTTCCATTTTCTATTTTACTTCTCCTTTTTTGGATTTCTACTTTTTAATTATATTTATTTTTCTATCTTTTTCAAATCATCTGCAATTGCATGAGCTACTCCTGATACACTTCCAGCTCCCATAAATACATAAGTATTTCCACTATTTCTATCATTTTTTATAATATTTTCAATTTCCTCCTGAGTTTGCACCCTCACATTTCCTCCGATTTTTTCAGCAAGCAATTCTGAAGATACCCCATAAGTATTGTCTTCACTTGCTGCATATATTGGAAGCAGAATTAAGTCATCGGCTTCCTTTAATGAAGTTACAAAGTCATCAAAGAAGAATTTTGTACGGCTATATCGATGCGGCTGAAAAATTACAGTTACTTTTCCCTTTTCAGTCTTATGTGCCGCAGTTATTGTAGCTTTTACTTCTGTTGGATGATGTGCATAATCATCAATTATTCTTAAATTATTATCATAAATAACTTGGTATCTTCTCTTTGCCCCTTTAAATTTTAAAATTCTTTCCTTTACTTTTTTCATATTACAATTAAATTCATGGGCAAAATAAATTACTGGAAGCGAATTTGCAACATTGTGCTCTCCAGGAATGCTCAAGCTGAATGTTCCCAAATCTTCACCTTTTTTCACAACTTCAAAACTTGTTATTCCATTTTCCACTCTTATATTTTTTGCATAAATATCAGCAGTTTCATCCTTTATGCTATACCATGCTATATTTTTATTCTTCAAATTAAGCCCAACTTTTCCGACAGTATCTTTACAAAGAACTGCAATTCTTTCTGTACTGTCGATAAATTGCTCAAATGATTTCTTTATATTTTCAAATGTTCCGTGATGATCCAAGTGATCGGCTTCTACATTTGTTACAACAGAATATTTTGGTTTTATATACAAAAATGAATTGTCACTTTCATCAGCTTCAGCAATAAAATATTCTGAATTTCCAATTTTACTGTTACTTTGAATTTCAGGAATTATTCCTCCAACTACGATAAATGGCTCTTTTTCCAAAAGTGCCACGCTCATCATTGAACTTGTAGTAGTTTTTCCGTGAGTTCCCGCTACAGCGATTCCATCAAATCTGTTCATTATTTCTGCAAGCAGCTGTCCTCTTTTTATTTTTTTTATATTATTGTCAACAATATATTTATATTCTGGATTTGTTTCTTTAATTGCTGTTGAATATACAAATAAGTCTATTCCCTTATCTTTTACATTTTCTTCAACTTGCCCGATGTAAACCTTTATTCCCATATCTTCCATATCTTTTGTCACAGCTTTTCTTTCTAAATCTGAACCTGCCACATTAAATCCATCTGCTGCTAAAATTTTTGCAAGTCCACTCATTCCAATTCCATTTATTCCGCTAAAATACACGTTATTTACTTTTGTTAGCATAATTTCCTCCAAATTTTCTCTTTCCTGTTTTATAATTTATTTCTATGTTCTCTGTTTAAAGTCCCATTTCATTTACTATTATTTCCGCTGAATTTCCCTTTTTCAAGGTTCTTACATTTTCACTCATAAATTCCAGCATTGAAGCCTGTCCCACTATTGACAGAGCCTCATCTATCGCCTCTTCTGCAGTTTCATTTGTAAATATTTTTGCACCATTTACATATTCCAGCACATCTGCATTTTCCTTTTGTCCGACAAAATCGTATGGAATCAATACCGATGGCTTTTCCAGCTGGATAAGCTCAGAAATAGTTGAAGCTCCAGCACGGCAGATTACAATATCAGAAGCTGCCATCAGTTCTGGCACATTTTCAAAATACGGCTCAACTACCGCTGTTCCAAAATCTCTTATTCTGTAAGTCGAAGCCTCATAATTATCCTTCCCAGTTGCCCAAAATAATCTTATTTCCCTATCTGATGAAAGTGTTTTCCACTTTTTCAAGATAGCCTCATTTATATTTTTAGCTCCCAAACTTCCGCCAATTACAAGAATTACTTTCTCATCATCCTTTATATTCAGTTTTTTTCTTTCTTCAGCTTTATTTTTCCCATAAAATTCTTCCCTCAATGGATTTCCAGTTACAACAAATTTGCCTTTATATTTTTCCTTAACACTTTCAAGCGTATTTTCAAAAGCGACAAATACTTTTTTTGCTCCTTTGTAAAACCACTTATTTGCTTGACCCATTGTGTGATTCTGCTCCTGAAGGTAATATGGTATTCGTAGCACATTAGCCGCTACCAATACTGGTATTGTTATATAATTTCCAAATGCTATTATTTTTGTAGGTTTTTCCTTTTTTAGCAGCTTTATCGTATCCATCGTTGCTTTCATCATTTTAAATACAGATTTTATACTTCTTAACGGCAATACATCAAGTCCTATAAATCTAAAATTTTCCTTTGGCACAATGTCCTTTTCCATTCTATGCTTCGTCCCAATAAATAAAGTATCTATTCCCTTTTCCCTTACTTTTTTTGCAATTGATAAGGCAGGATAAATGTGTCCACCTGTTCCACCTGTAGTAAATACTACTTTTTCCATCGCTT
>CAUUWI010000156.1:0-2535 GCA_963548925.1 uncultured Leptotrichia sp.
GATAAAAACACTGTATTTATTGAGTTTTTATATTATTACTTTTACAATCGCCTATAATATACGATTTTTCTTATGCAATTCCAGCTTCTGTCAATTTACTTTCAAGCTCTTTTTCATCAAGCAAATTCAAAAGTCCAACTATTTTTGTATTAGGTCCACCTTTCAATTCAGGTGCAATATGAGTTGACGCAATAACTAAGTCATAATTTGCAAGCCCTGATTTAGCTTCTCCTAGACTACATGATTTTACATCAGCCTGTATTCCTAATTTTTGCAACACTTTTCCAACTTTTAACTTCATAATCATGCTTGTTCCCATTCCACTTCCACAAACTGCTAATACTTTAATCATTATTATCACTTCTTTCTTTATTTATTTTATTTTTTTATTAAAATTTTTAATTTTCTTCCAAATCTACAGTTCCTTCATAATACTGTTCTTTATTTTTAGATTTTACATATTGAATTTGAGGGATTAACAGCATTGCAACAATTACTAATACATATCCAATTATTCCTAGATATTTCATTACAAATCCTTGAGCCAGCCACACTGTACTTTGGTCGATATTTCCGTGCCATCCACCTTTTAATTGGAATAAAGCTACGGCTACAGCTCCACATAATACTTGCAATACTCCTGATAAAGCTGATAATATAAATGCCGCTCTGGCTCCTCCACGTTTATCAGCATACACAGCAATAGTCGCATTATCAAAGAACACAGGAACGAATCCAGTTATAATAAATACAGGTGATTTGAATATTAATAATCCTGCTATTGAAATAAATTGAGCTATTGTCCCTACTAAAAATCCGAATAATACTGCACTTGGTGATCCAAATCCATAAGATGCTGCACAATCTACTGCAGGTAACGATCCAGGTAATATTTTATTTGAAATACCTTGGAATGATACTGTTAATTCTGATACGAACATTCTAACCCCTGTTTTCAATATTGTTAAATATACTGCAAATAACAATGTTGTTGAAACAATGTAAGTACCAAATGAAAGTTTTTTAGGATCAAATGCTCCTACTGCAACTCCATGAGGATTTATGACAGGACAAGTTTGTACCCCATTTTCAATCACACATTTTCCAAATTTCGCAGTAAAGAACTCAGGCCCCAATACCCACATTATTATTCCGAAGAATACTATCATTATAAGCCCTGTTGCAATAATATCATCGTGAAGCATTGATAACCATTTTGGTAATTTTAAATCATCCAGTTTCTTTTTAGGATTTCCTATTTTTGGTGCTAATTTATCAGCTAGCCATATAGCGAACATTTGTTGATGCCCTATTGCAAATCCAGCGTTTTCAGTTAATCTTTGAGTCGGTTCCACTGATAAGTTTGATCCAACTGCCCAGTATATTCCTGCAAAGATTCCTATTAATATTACTCCTTTTATATTTTGGAACTGAGGGAACAGGAAGAATATCATCCAAGCTGCCGTAGAAGCCTGTTGCTGCATAATATGTCCTGTTATGAACAATGTTCTCACTTTAGTAAATTTTCTAAACAGCACTAATATTATATTTATAACAAATCCTATAAGAAGTGCCATCATAACCGCCGCTGCCAAGTTAGATTTGGACGAATCCTGTTCAATAATGTTTTTTATCGCTTCATCCACAGCCTGCAATCCAAAATAAGGATCTATAACTGCTGCATTTAATTCAAATTTAGTTTTCAGTGCTGCCAATATTGGCCTAAATGTTATTACAAGTCCTCCTGCACCGACATTCAATATCATATATCCTACAGTTGCCTTGATAAATCCTCCAACTGCCTCATATATTTTTTTCCCTAAGAATAGATAACCTACAAAAACTAATAAACCTACAAAAAATTCTGGTTTAGTCAAGATATTCTGTCCGAACCATGTCCCAATTCCCATTAAAATATTCATGACTTTTCTCCTTTACGTTTTTTTTAAAATAATATCATTTCCTTAAAACACCTTAAAGATATTTTCTAAATAGGCTGCATCTTAAAACTCAAAATTTATATTATTTTTAATGTTTTTTTGATTTTCTAAATTATAAAAATCACGATAAAATCAATATTTATTATTTTTGATTTTGGAAAAATTTGTTAAAATTCATTATTTTGAGAGTTTTCAGACACACCCTAATGTTTTGATATGCTTAAATTTCCTATAAGAATGATTTAAATGGCAAGTCAGGTTCTATTGTAAATGCGTCTTCAAATCCTCTTCTGTACATGTATTCTATATCATCTTTATTATCAGGGAATACAAATTTTCCTCCAGGTTGCCATATGTATGGTTTAAATTCATATTTCATTCTGTCTTTTCGGTAATTCCACAATAAAGTGATTTCTTTTGGATCAGCCATAAAGTTAGACCAGATATCATGGTGAAGTGGAATAACAACTTGGGTTCTCAATTCTTCTGCCACTCTTAGCACATCTGAAGAAGTCAATTTATCTGTCATTCCTCTAGGATTTTCTCCATATCCTACAAATGCCACATCCACTTTGTTTTCATTTCCATGTTTTAC
>CAUUWI010000157.1:0-2530 GCA_963548925.1 uncultured Leptotrichia sp.
CTTACGGATAAGACTAAACATGAGCTTATGCTTTTTGATGATAGGATTGAGGATATTCCTATGGATCTTGAGGTTGATTTGGTTGTAATTTCTACGTTTACAATGACGGCTAGGCGGGCTTATGAACTAGCAAAAAATTATAGGGAACGTGGAGTTTATGTGATGATTGGAGGGTATCACGCCTCGCTTATGCCTGATGAAGTGCAGGAACATGCAGATACGGTTTGTGTGGGAAGTGGAGAAGTTACTTGGAATGAATTTTTGAACGATTTGGAAAATGGGGTGCCGAAAAAGAGGTATGAATGTAGAAAATTGCCAGATATTAATAATGTTGTTTATGATAGGAGCATTTACAAGGGGAAAAAATATTCTTTTGTTGTGCCAGTTCAGTTTGGGCGAGGCTGTATGCATCAATGTGAATTTTGCACTATTGGGGCAGTTCACAAAGGAGATTTTCAACATAGGGATGTTGAGAATGTGATAAATGAGGTAAAGGAAATTTTTAGAACGAATAAAAGGGCGAAAATTGTTTATTTTGTGGATGATAATATTTTTGCCAATAAGAAAAAAGCTCTAAAACTGTTTCAAGAATTGAAAAAACTGAAAATAAAATGGGCTTGTCAAGGAAGCATCGATATTGCAAGAGATGAGAAATTGATAAAATTGATGTCAGAAGCGGGGTGCATTGAAATGCTTCTGGGATTTGAGAATATAAATATAAAAAATATTAAGAAAATGAAAAAGGTTGCAAATTATGAGTTTGATTATGAGAAAATCATTAATATTTATAAAAAAAACAAGATTCTTGTACATGCAAGCTATGTAATTGGGTATGATTATGATGATAAAAACTGCTTTGATGAAATTTTGGAATTTTCTAAAAAGCATAAATTTTTCCTTGCAGGCTTTAACCCGGCATTGCCGATACCAGGAACTCCTTTTTATGAAAGATTGAAAAAAGAAGGTCGGTTGCTTTATGAACGATGGTGGCTGGATGAGAACTTTCGTTATGGGAAAGCGTGCTTTGAGCCATATAATATGACGATTGAGGAATTTGAGGCGGGAATCTTGAAGTGCAAGGTGGAATATAACAGACATTCGAGTATCTGGAAAAGGCTGTTTGACGGTGCTGCCAATTTTAAACATGCCCTTGTATTTCTTGCTGTAAATTATATCAACCGAAAAGAAGTTTATAACAAAAAAGGAATAAAATTATGAGAATAATGCTTGTTTTAGCAAAGGATAACATTTACAAATACAACTCGATTCACAAAAGAAAATATTATCCGCAAATTACGTTAATAACGCTGGAATCACTAATTGACAGAAAGTATAACGCTGATGTTGTTATTGTGGATGAAGGTGTGGAAAAATGGGATGCTACTTCTAAAAAATATGAAAATGAAAAATTTGATGTAATTTGTATTTCTTCGGTAATTTCAGGATCGAAAAGGGCAAAAGAGATTGCCAAGTTTTGGAAAAGTAAAGGAGCGCATACATTAATTGGCGGGCATTATGCGACTGCTTTGAAAGAAGAGGCGTTACAATATTTTGATACGGTAATTACGGGGGCTGCTGAAATTTCATTTCCGATGTTTCTTGAAGATTTTACAAATGGAACTCCAAAAAGAGAATATTTTAACCTCGTTGGAAATGATTATGAACCGAAGCCATTAAACCGAAAACTTTTGAAAAATAAAAAATATTTCAAAAATTATGGCACAATTGTCGCAAACAACGGCTGTCCCAATAAATGCTCCTACTGTTCCATCACAAAGATGTATTCTGGAAAAAATCAGATAAAAAGTATAGAGTACGTGATAAATGAAATAAAAACGAATAAGCCCAAAAAATGGATATTTCTTGATCCAAACTTTTTAGGCAATAGAAATTACGCCATTCAGCTAATGGAAGAATTGAAGAAATTAAAAATAAAATGGACTGCTTCTGCAACAATAAATATCGGTAATGATAAAAAAATTCTGCAGTTAATGAAAGAGTCTGGCTGTATAGGCTTGGTTATTGGCTTGGAAAGTTTTGTTCAGGAAAATCTTGATGGAGTAAATAAAAAATTTAACAATGTCGCAGAATACAAAAAACTCGTAAAAACGATTCAATCTTATGGAATATCAGTCCTTTCCACACTTATGATAGGAATGGAAACTGACACAGTGGAGTCAATTCGCCAAATTCCTGATATTATTGAGGAAATTGGGGTAGATGTGCCAAGATATAACATAATCACTCCGTATCCAGGAACACCTTTTTTTAATCAGCTAAAAGAAGAAGGAAGATTGCTTACAGAGGACTGGTATTACTACGATACTGAAACAGTCGTATTCAAGCCTAAAAATATGAGTTATGACACATTGCAGAAAGAATTTTATAAATTGTGGCTTGACACTTTCACTTTCAAGCGAATTTTAAGAAGAGTGAAAACTTCTAGGAATAAAGGGCTGAAATTTATTCTGGAAGTATTTTCAAGACAGCATGCACGGAAATTTAGGAAGTATGGGAAGATAAAATTTGA
>CAUUWI010000158.1:0-2510 GCA_963548925.1 uncultured Leptotrichia sp.
TTTTTTTTGATTATTTTATATAAGTATTATCCAGCACAAAGTCTTTTCCTATTGGGCTAAATACAATATTATGAACTCTTGGATTTAACAGCTTAGTATTTTGTCTATAGTAAAGCAATCCCACAGGCATATCTTCAGCTATTATTTTTTCCATTTCAATCATATTTTTTACTCTTTCTTCCTGATTTCCAGAACTTTTAACTTTTTTAACAAGTTCATCGTAACGTGGATTTGAGTAATCTGAATAATTATTTCCATCCTTTGTCAAGAATCTATCCAAATAAGTAATAGCATCGTTATAATCTCCATTATATCCAGCTAGAGCAATTTCATAATCTCTATGTTGCATTTTATCCAATCTTGATTGGAATGTCATTCCTTCAATATTAATATTTACTCCTAAATTTATTCTCAAACTTTCTTGAATATATTCAGAAATAACTTTATTATTTCCAGAATCATTAAAAATCATTGTCAATTCAGGTAATTTTTGTAATCCTAGCTCCTTTAATCCTTCAGCCAATAATTGTTTTGCCTTTTGCGGATTATAAGCCGGGAAAATTTTTCCTGCTTCTTCAGAAAAGTCTTTTGAAACACCGATTATTCCAACACCTTTTGTTGTATAAGTATATGCAGCTTCTCCTGTATTGTCAAGCACATCTGTAATCAATTTTTCCCTATCTACAGCAAGCGACAATGCCTGTCTAATTTTTTTGTTCGCAAGCACTTTATTTTTCATATTATATGTCATATACCATACTGAACCATCTTTTGTAAGAATTTTACGTTTATCATTTTTAAATTCCTTCGCTTGTTCTATTGAAATATTTGTAGAATCAATTTCTTTATTTTTAAAGGCATTTACACTGGCAGATGGATCATTTATAAATAACATTTTTACATATTTTAATTTAATATTATCCTTGTTCCAGTAATTTTCATTTTTTTCAAATACAATTTCAGAATCTCTTGTCCAAGATTTTATTACATAAACACCAGATGAAATCGAAGTTTCAGGAGATGTCATATATTTATCTCCCACTTTTTCATAGAACTTTTTATTTAGCGGAGCATAAGTTTGAATTCTTACAATTGAATCAAAATATGTAAGAGGATTATTTAATGTTACTTGCAATGTGTAATCATCAATAACTTTTATCCCCAATTGATTTTCATCTTTAATTTTTCCAGCATTAAATTGTTCAGCATTTTTTATGTAAAACAATTTATCTGCATATTCTCCAGCTGTCTTAGGATCTAGTGCTCTAACCCAGCCATCTCTAAAGTCCTTTGCTGTAATCGGATCCCCGTTACTCCATTTCGCATTTTTTCTCAAATGGAATGTCCAGACTGTTGAATCTGCATTATGTTCCCATTTTTCAGCCACTCCAGGAAGAGATTTTCCATCATCCGACTGTCTTGTCAATGTTTCAGTAACAAGCGAATCCACAAATTCTCCAGTAGAATCATTTGCAAGCTGCGGATCATAAGATTTTCCCTCCTCCTTCAAATTAAGTTTCAATGTTTCAGAATCGCTGCTTTTTCCACATGAAATCACAAAAGCCAGCAATATTGTAAATATCAATAATATTTTTTTCATATTTACATCCATCCTTTCTTTTGTCAAATAAATTTGACAAAATTAAAAATTATTTTGTTATAGATGCATTATAAAAGTCGATAGAATCTCCAACTGAACGTATTACAACTCCCTTTAATTTAGGATTTATCAAATAAACTCCCACTTCATAATAAAGTGTTGAATATGTAAAGTTATCCGCTAATAATTTTTCCGCTTTTTTCATCGCATCCATTCTAGTTTTATTATCTTGATTAACTTTAGCCAAGTCAACTAATCTGTCATACTCAGGATTTGAATATTTAGCAAAGTTAATATCCTTTGCCTTTGAATGGAAAATTTCCAAATAAGTCATAGGGTCTGCATAATCAGGTCCCCAAGCATATCTTACAATTTCAAAGTCTCCAGCTTTTGCACGTGCAATTCTTTCTTTTTTAGTAAGAACTTCCACATCCACATCAATTCCCAGTTTATCCTTCCATTGAGATTGATAAAATTCAGCTTCCTTTTTACCAGTTCCATTTTCATCTACCAAAAGATGCAATTTAACTTGTGCAGGCGTCATTTTAAGTTCCTTCAGCCCTTCATCAAACAACTGTTTTGCATTAACTTTTGCAAATCCAGCAAATAAGTCTCCAGCTTCTTCCCTAAAGTCGCCTTTTTCTCCAGCTGTTCCATTTGAAACAATTCCAGAACCTAC
Organism: uncultured Leptotrichia sp.; assembly: GCA_963548925.1. GTDB lineage: Bacteria > Fusobacteriota > Fusobacteriia > Fusobacteriales > Leptotrichiaceae > Leptotrichia. The sequence continues at coordinate 2,280 of CAUUWI010000158.1, forward strand.
AATTCCAGCTCCATTTAAAATACTGCTTACAAGTTCTTTTCTATCAATTGCAAGAGATAATGCCTCTCTTACCTTTTGATTTTTCAACACAGGATTTGATGTATTAAATCCTAAATAGTAAACTCTTCCATTAGGGAATTTGTGCAATTCAGGTTTTCCTTCATAATTTGCCATTTTTTCCACAGAAATTTTTGTCAAATCCAATTCTCTATTTTCAAAAAGGTTTGTAGC